>CAVFGF010000081.1:0-10174 GCA_963621925.1 Alistipes onderdonkii
CTGCTTATATCACGGTCCTTTCTGTTCGAAATCCTGAAATTCTACCGGATCCGAAACAGTTTCATTGTAGCATTTATTTTAAAAATATTCTAGAAAATAATTGACTTTTCGATGCAGGTTGCTATAATGAAAGTTGTACAATTCCATATAAGGTATTAAGTGCTCTGAAAGATTTAATTTTGACGAGAAAAGGGAATCAGGTGAGAATCCTGAGCGATCCGGTCACTGTATTCAGGGAGTATTCTCTTATAATATCCATTGTACTACGGTATGAGAAGGAAAGAGATATGCGACGATCTGTAAGTCAGGAAACCTGCTTAGTACTTGAGGAGAGACTTCCGATGAAAGTTCAGTTCCTGACAGAAAGATATTTGCGTTATGTCTTTTTGGGGTGTCTGCGAGGAAGCAGGCATTTTTTGTTTATGGAATGCGCTCGATGTGGAACCGTACAGGCAGCCGGGATGATATGAATCTTGAACATGCGTAGTTCTTACTGGTCTGACAGATTGTGACGGCATTCGGTTTGTTACACCGGAAGAATATATGCACCTCACCAAAATCCCTCAAAAGCGGATAACTTACCCAATCATTCGCTTATTATAAACCAACCCAAATATTCAAACCGGCCGCTTCGGCATCTGTGTCAGCTTGTTCAGATTTTTCAATTTCTTCTTATCCGGGATTACCTGCAGCTTCCCGGAAAGACGGATGAGAGAGGTTTGGACCTGCTGATATCAGGTGCTTTTTAATGCCTTCTACAAATACTTTTATTCTAGATCTATTGGAAAAACAAGGATTTGGCGTATAGATCTATTGATCAGCATAAAGCGAGAACCTGCTTTCCTTCCAAGTAAGTCCTCGCTCTTCCTTTGTACATGAGTGATTATTTTCTTTTGTGTCTTATGTTCTTTTGTGCATTATTTTCTTTTTCATGTGTAGGTCTCTATGTAAAGCTCAGTGCGAGCACTGAGAGACATAGCCGATTGCCCCTGGTAGACATCCGACATTACACACCTGAACAGTTACGCTCCCATTTACTTATATTCGACAGAGTAATAGGGAAGCAACAAATGCTGGCCGGATACAATGCTGTCACCGTCACGGAGCCCATTGATACTCAAGACCTCTGCGATATAATCTGCTCGAGATTCATACTGATCTCCCATGTAGGCTTCTGACAACTCCCAAAGTGTATCCCCCGGCTGGATCTCTATATTCGTATAATACTTATAATAATTGGTTGCATACTCCTTCGTATCTGCCTTGGATAGAATGCTTCCGAAGAGCAATGCAAAAATAAGTGCCAGGCAAAGACTGGAAATCAAGAATAAGAAATTTCTTTTCGCCTCATATCCTCTTCTTTTATATCTTGCTCTTCTCTCATACATCTGCCAAACCCTCCTCCAAATAGCAAATACCTTTTCAATCTTTTTTTCGAACACATGTTTCTTTTTTTGATATTTGAATTATAGATCTCGAACGCATGTTTGTCAATACATATGTTCGATTTTTTCAGAAGATTTCGACAGAATTTCCTTTTATACCAAAAAAAAGAAATCCTGATAAAACAGGATTTCCTAACATACACTCTTTTATATATAATACATGTCCTGTGCTGCAGCTTCGCGCTGCATACAATCATTTTTTAAATCTTCCAAAGTCAGTCCGGTTAAGAACCGCTCCATCATATCGTTGAACGGAGCTATAAGCTGTGTCTGTATCGTTTCCACGACAGCATAACATCGTTCTTCCGCAGAAACCTCTTCCGAAGCTATCTGATAAGAGCCTTCCAGGATTTCCAGAACCTCCGCAACCGTAATATTCTTCGGATCCTTGGCAAGCTGATATCCTCCCTGGGGGCCTTTTAAAGCCTTTACAAGCCCTGCACGGCGAAAGGAAGCAAATACCTGCTCCAGAAACTGTGCGGGGATTGCACCGCGCTCTGCGATATTACTCAGGGAAATATATTGATTCTGCGGAGCCAATGCCAGATCTATCAGAGCCCTCAATCCGTACCGGCTCTTCTTCGAAAGCTGCATCTGTTACTCCTCCTATCATAAGGATGAATCCTGCAAAGCAGGATGGTTTGCCTAAGGAAATGCTGATTAAATCGGCGTTTTCCTAAACAAAAGGGAGCAGATCCAGGATCCGCCCCCTTTCCCCATTTTTTACTGAACTGCTTTAAATGCCTCATCCAGATCCTGAATGATATCATCGATATTCTCTGTACCGATGGAAAGACGGATGGTATTCGGCTTGATACCCTGATCCAGAAGCTCTTCCTCTGTGCACTGGCTGTGGGTCGTCGTAGCCGGATGAATAACCAGAGACTTTACATCTGCTACATTTGCAAGCAGAGAGAACAGCTCCAGATTGTCAATGAAATCCTTTGCCTTCTGTGCATCTCCCTTGATTTCGAAGGTAAAGATGGAGCCTCCGCCGTTCGGGAAATACTTCTCATACAGTGCCTTCTGCTCCGGGTCATCGGATACAGACGGATGATGAACCTTCTCTACCTGCGGATGGTTGTTCAGGTACTCTACTACCTTCAGAGCGTTCTCTACGTGGCGCTCTACACGCAGAGACAGGGTCTCCAGTCCCTGCAGGAAGAAGAATGCATGGAACGGGGAAATCGTAGCTCCGGTATCACGCAGAAGAATTGCACGAATCTTTGTAACAAATGCTGCTGCGCCTACGGCCTTGGTGAAGCTGATGCCGTGGTAGCTCGGGTTCGGCTCAGTCAGTGACGGGAACTTTCCGGATGCCTCCCAATCGAACTTACCGCTGTCAACGATGACACCGCCGATGGTGGTACCATGACCGCCGATAAACTTGGTAGCAGAATGTACGACGATGTCTGCGCCGTACTCAATCGGGCGAACCAGATACGGAGTTGCGAAGGTATTGTCCACTACAAGCGGAATTTTATGTGCATGAGCAATCTTTGCCAGCTTCTCGATATCTACGACATCGGAATTCGGATTGCCGAGAGTCTCAATGTAAAGAGCTTTTGTATTGTCCTGGATAGCTGCCTCTACCTCGTCATAATTAAAGATATCTACAAAGGTAGTGGTCACACCGTAAGCCGGCAGTGTATGCTCCAGAAGGTTGAAGCTTCCGCCGTAAATGTTCTTTGCGGATACGATATGGTCTCCGCTCTGAGCCAGGTTTTCAATAGTATAGGTAATGGCTGCTGCACCGGAGGCTACTGCCAGAGCTGCGACACCGCCCTCCAGGGCTGCAATTCTCTGCTCAAATACATCCTCGGTCGGGTTGGTCAGACGTCCATAGATATTTCCGGCATCTGCCAGGCCGAAGCGTGCTGCTGCATGATCGCAGTTGCGGAATACATAGGAGGAGGTCTGGTAAATCGGAACGGCTCTTGCATCGGTTACCGGATCCGGCTTTTCCTGACCTACATGAAGCTGCAGGGTTTCAAATTTAAACTTTCTCTGATCTCTTGTAAGTTTGCTCATTGGTTTTATCCTCTCTTTATGGATTTATTTGTCATACTCTATGATAACATATCTTTTACTCGGTAAACAGCGGTGTGGAATAATATCTGTCTCCGGTATCCGGAAGCAATGCTACGATGGTCTTTCCCTTGTTTTCCGGACGCTTTGCAAGCTGGATGGCTGCATATAAAGCTGCTCCGGAGGAAATTCCTACGAGAACGCCCTCCTTCTTTGCCAGAAGCTTTGCCGTTGCAAAAGCATCGTCATTTTCAATCGGGAGAATCTCATCATAAATCTTTGTATTCAGAACATCCGGCACAAAGCCTGCGCCGATTCCCTGAATCTTATGAGCACCGCTCTTTCCCTCAGACAGAACCGGGCTTCCTGCAGGCTCTACAGCGACTACCTTTACATCTGCCTTCTGAGACTTTAAGTACTCTCCTACTCCGGTCAGGGTTCCGCCGGTTCCGACACCGGCTACAAATACATCGACTGCTCCGTCGGTATCCCTCCAGATTTCCGGTCCTGTCGTAGCCTTGTGAGCTGCCGGGTTTGCCGGGTTGACAAACTGTCCGGGGATAAAGCTGTTCGGGATTTCCTTTGCCAGCTCATCTGCCTTGGCGATGGCGCCCTTCATTCCCTTCGCGCCCTCCGTCAGAACCAGCTCTGCACCATAGGCCTTCAAAATATTCCGACGCTCAATGCTCATGGTCTCCGGCATCGTCAGGATGATGCGATAACCCTTGGCTGCCGCAATGGCTGCCAGACCGATACCGGTATTTCCGGAGGTCGGCTCGATGATAACGGAGCCCTCCTTCAGCTGTCCTTTTGCCTCTGCATCCTCGATCATCGCTTTTGCGATTCGATCCTTAACGCTGCCTGCCGGATTGAAGTATTCCAGTTTTACAAGGACGGTGGCTTCCAGTCCCAGCTCCTTTTCTACGTTGGCAACCTCTACCAGCGGCGTATTTCCGATGAGTCCTAATGTACCCTTATAAACGTTTGCCATGGTTGAAATCTCCTTTCTTATACCTCTTATCTGATAATTTCTTATTCCATATTTCCTATCTGTTTAGTAGTATATACACTCCAAATCAGATTGTCAATACCTTTTTTCATATTTTCCGATAAACTAAGTAGGAAATTCAAACAAACAGACAGAGCCATGCAAATTCTCCCATTTCCGTTTGAATTTGCATGGCTCTATTTTACTCTAAAAGAATGGTAAAAGGACCGTCATTCAGAAGCTCTACCTTCATGTCGGCACCAAACTCTCCTGTCTCCACAACCGGCACCTGTTTTTTGCAGCTTTCTATAATATACTCATAAAGCTCTGAGGCCTCCGCCGGTCCTGCTGCCTCCGTGAAGCCCGGCCGGTTCCCGTGCCTGCAGTCTGCATAAAGCGTAAACTGGGAAACCAGCAAAAGCTCTCCGTCTACATCCCTAAGGGAACGGTTGATCTTTCCGTTTTCATCCTGGAAAATGCGAAGTCCCAGCATTTTTTTAATCAGGCGATCCGCTTCTTCCCTGGTATCCCCTTTCCCAATGCCGATCAATACAAGATAGCCCTGTCCGATACGGCCAATCGTTTTCTCATCAACGGTTACCGAAGCATGGGAAACGCGCTGTAATACAAATCTCATAGTCTCACCTAGATTTTTTCGTGCTCCCGCTCCTTGAATGCAATGAACTCACGAATCATATGAATGGTTCCGTCCACACCGAGGGTCGCCGTATTCAGGGACAGGTCATAACCTGCTGCCTCGCCCCATTTCTTGCTGGTATAATAATTGTAATAGCTGGCACGACGCTTGTCTGTCTTGAGGATCAGATCCTTTGCCTTGGCATCTGTCAGGTCATGCCGTCTGGCAATCCGCACGATGCGCGACTGCAGGTCTGCATGTAAAAATACATTGACCACATTCGGGAAATCTGCCAGCGCATAGTCCGCGCAGCGCCCAACAATCACGCAGGGGCCTTCCTTTGCAATATTCTTAATCGCATCAAACTGTGCCAAAAATATCTTATGATTCAGAGGCATCTCCGTAAAGGACGAGGAGTTGTATCCCAGAGAATAGGTATCCATGACCAGGGAATACAAAAAGCTGTTTGTCGGTTTCTCGTCATGATTTTCAAAAATCTCCTGACAAAGGCCGCTGTCCTTCGCCGCTCTCTCCAGCAGCGCCTTGTCATAAAAGGGAATATTTAATTCTTCCGCAAGCTGTTTTCCGATATCGTGACCACCGCTGCCATATTGGCGTCCGATCGTAATAATTGTATTATTTGCCATACTTTTTGTCTCCTTTCTCGTATTTCTTGTCTATATTATAACACAAATTCCAAAAAAATCCCATCTAGTTTTGATATCCGTACTGTTTTTTTGACTTTGGGAAACGCTGATTAAATCAGTATTTCCTTAGGAATCTCCGAGAAGCTCTCTCAGTGTATCGATGAACAGCTGAGAAACCTTGGGAAGATAGCTGTTTTTTTGATAGACGACACCCAGATCCCAGCTGGCGCCCGGGTCATCCAGCATAAGATACGTCACCTTTCCCGGATGCTCGCAGACACTGGCGCCTTCTCCCGGTACCAGGGTACAGGCAGTTCCGCGAGCTACCAGGTTGATGGCAGTGGTCAGATTGCCGGTTTCAAAAAGCACCTCCGGCTCAATCTGATTCTTCGCCAGGATACGCTGCACCTCGTAAGTCAGATTCTGCCCCGGTTTTGTCAAAATAAGCGGCAGCTTCGTCAGTAGTTCTATAGAAGTAACCGGATACTTGTTCTTCTGACTATCCTGCTTCAGCAGCTCCTGTACATAGGGATGCTCCGTAGGCGCTGCCACCAGGATTGGCTCATCTGCAATCGCTTCACAGGTAAACTTCTGATAATTCATCGAATGGGGAAGATTCATTACCGCCAGATCGATATTGTCATTCAAAAGCGCCTTTTCCAGCTGGCTTGCACGGCCTTCAAACAGCTCGATTTGAATCTTTGGATATCGTCTGTGAAACTCCGGATAAATTTTCGGCAGCAGGCAGGCTCCCCGCCACAGGGTAATGCCAAGCCGAAGGCGGCCGCTCACCTCACTTTTAATATCCTGAAACTCCTTGCGCATATTTTCATCCAGGTTCTTCATCTGAATCAGATATTGATAATAGCGCTCGCCTGTATAAGTAAGCCTTAACGGGGAGGTACTCCGATCAAACAGCTCGACACCCAGATTTTTCTCCAGCCGTTTCAGATACTGACTTAAGGCCGGCTGCGTCGTATACAATATCTGGGCAGCCTTTGTGAGGCTTCCGGCCTCCGCAATTGTGATAAAATATTCATAATTATGATTCATGGAACACCCTCTTTCACTATAACAACAACGTTATAATCTTTATCTTACTATTCTAATTTGCTTTTGTCAATGAAATAGAATACAATAAAACCACTGTAAGGACGCGCGCAAATCTTACAAAATGCCGACTCAATTTGAGTTAACGTGATAATTTTATAACAAAATATTTATACGGAGGTACTTTATGAATCCTGCGATAATTACGTTAATCGTACTGGCCATAATGGTCGTACTCTTTGTAACCAACAAGTTTCCACTGGGACTGGTATCTATGGCCGGAGCCATGGTTTTGGCCTGCCTTGGTGTCATCGAAAAGGCGGATGCTTTTTCCTCCTTTTCCGGATCCACCATTGCCCTGCTGGCTGCCATGATGCTCGTCGGACAGGCACTGTTCCATACCGGTGTAGCAGAAAAGATGGCACGTATTCTCGTAAAATTTACCGGAACATCGGAAAACGGTATTATGATTGCTACCATTCTGGTGGGTTTGATCTTGTCCTCTATCTGCTCCGGTATCGGTGTAGTTGCCATGATGCTTCCCATCGTCATTGCCATGAGTATGCAGGCAAATGTATCTGTTTCCAGACAGCTGATTCCCCTGTCCTTTGCAGCTTCTATCGGATGTAATCTGACCTTGGTCGGAGCGGCAAGTAATGTCAGTACTGCAGGACTGATCGAGGATATGGGCATCGAATTCTTGAGCTTTTTTGAGCTTGGAAAAGTAGGACTTCCTCTTTGCATTCTGTTTATTATTTATTTCCTGACCATTGGTAAAAAGCTTCTGACACCGGGTGATTCTTCTGATCCGGAATACTTAAAGGAGTATACCAAGCGCGAAAAAGGTGAAGAATTCGACCCGGTGAAGGGTACGATCTGTCTGGTAATCCTGGCTGCTGTCCTGGTGGCTATGGCGATATCCAGCAAATCCTGGCCCATGTATTTTGTAGCATCCCTGGGCTGTATTCTTCTGATTGTCACCGGCTGTATCAGTGAAAAAGACGCTATGAAGGCGGTAGACTGGCCGACCCTCTTCATCGTAGGCGGCATGAGCGCCGTATCGAAGGCGATGGCTTCCAGCGGAGCCGGAGACATGATTGCCAATGCAGTGGTATCTATCCTTGGTGAGAATCCCAATAAGTATCTCTTCCTGTTCTTCGTATTGCTTCTGACGATGCTTTTGACGAACATGATGATGAATACGTCGACCGTCGTACTGGTTACCCCGCTTTTTGTTCCGGTAGCTGTTCAGCTCGGCATCAACCCGGTGGCCATCGGAGTGGCTATCTGCGTGGCCGCTTCCGCGCCCTTCCTGACACCGGTGGGATCCGGAACCTGTACCTTGATTGTAAAGCCCGGAAATCTCGGATTCCGCGATTTCTTTGTTCCCGGTATCGGTCTTTCCATCGTAACCCTGATTGGTTCTCAGATTTTAATTCCGGTTTTCTGGCCGTTATAAACGTTAATGAAGGAGTAGATTATGAAAGCAGTTGTAATAGATAAGGATTACGGAAGCGTAACATTAGAAGAACTGGAGCAGGTAAAAGCTGCTTATGAAAAGGCCGGCATTACCCTCTCCTATCTGGAGTATCAGGTATTGGCCGAGCGGCAAAAGGAGCCTTCCGAAGAGGAAATCATAAATGGCTGCAAGGATGCACAGGTCATTCTCGCTACCGGCAACCCTCCGGTCACCAGGAAGGTTCTGGAGGCTTTACCTGACCTTAAATTTGTACAGCGTTTCGGTGTCGGTGTAAACAGCATCGATCTGGACGCAGCTACAGAATGTGGTGTTCTCGTTTTTAATCTTCCCGGTTTTTGCGCCAAAGAATTGGCAGACGTGGCTACTGCCATGATTATGACTCTCACTCGAAATACAGCCTATTATGACCGGGAAATTCGCAAGGGCGGCTGGCCGAAATGCCAGTATCTGCTTCCCGGCGATGTCCGGGAAATGACCCTGGGTCTCTACGGCTTTGGCGCAGCCGGCAGATACCTGCACGATATCTTCCACGGTGGTTTCGGAACAAAGATCATCTCCTGCGACCCCTATGTCTCAGATGCGGTAAAGGCGCAGTATCCCCATGTGGACTTTGTTACCTTTGATGAGATGCTGGAGCAGAGTGATATCATTTCCATCCATGTAAACCTGACACCGGAAACCACCCATGTTTTCAACAAAGATGCTTTCCGGAAAATGAAGAACAATGCCATGATCATCAACACCTCCCGCGGCCCGGTTATCGACCAGAAGGATCTGGCCTGGGCTCTCGAAAATGGCGAAATTCTTTATGCCGGACTTGACACCGTAGAAAAAGAGCCTATTGAAAAAGATGATCCGCTGCTTCAGATGGATAATGTCATCATCAATCCTCACTGCGGTTCCTACGGAATCGGGGCAAAAAAGACTCAGATTCAGATGGTCTGCACCTTGGTTCCCACTGCTGTCACAGCCGGAAACGTCAGTGCCAGAAATGTGGCAAACCGGAACGTCATTTCAAAAATAACCGAATATCAGTTTGTATAAGTACAGGAGGAATTTCACATGTCTGTTGGAGCTAAGATTATAAAAGATTTTAAACGTCCGGCAAAGGAGCTGGTCGATCGTTTTCGAGATATGCCCGTAGCCAATATCGATGACAATATGGGTCGCATTGCTGCCGTAGATACAGCGATTGAGCCCATCGGAAAGGGACAGCTTTTGGGAACTGCTTTCACCGTGCGGGTTCCTCAGGGCGACAACCTGATGTTCCATGCCGCTATGGACCTGGCAAAGCCCGGTGACGTCATTGTCATCGATGCCGGCGGTTTCACAGACCGCGCGATCTTTGGTGAGCTGATGGCTACCTATTGCAAGACCAGGGGCATCAAGGGCATCGTCTGCGACGGCGCTATCCGTGACCGCGGCGGCCTGGCTGCTCTGGAGGATTTCCCGGTCTATGCCCGCTCTGCCACTCCCAACGGCCCCTATAAGAACGGCCCGGGCGAAATCAATGTGCCGGTGGTTATCGGCGGCAAGGTCGTTCATCCCGGTGATATTATCGTCGGCGACGATGACGGTGTTATCGTCATTTCTCCGGACGATGCAGAGAAAATCGCGGACGCTACATTGGAAGTCGAAAAGAAAGAAGCAGCTATCATGGATCACATCTTAAATGACGGTACCTATATCCGTCCCTGGGTCGATGAGAAGCTCAAAGAACTGGGTTACGAAATCATCTAATTGTTGTATACTGCCAAAAGAGGAGAGAAAGCACATTGCTTTCTCTCCTCTTTTTTTACTATAAAGGTACTGAACAGTTTCCCCTCTATTTACTTTCACAATAGCCCCAGAAGCGGAATAGTGACCATCGAAAATAAGGTCGATACGAAGGTGACCTGC
>CAVFGF010000082.1:0-10027 GCA_963621925.1 Alistipes onderdonkii
TGCTGCTTCGCAGCGCAAATCCGGCGAGGGAAACGCTTTAATCAGCGTTTCCCTTAAACTCTGGACAGATACTCACCGGTACGGGTATCAATCTTGATCTTGTCTCCCTGCTCTACGAACAGCGGTACATATACGACTGCACCGGTCTCTACCGTAGCCGGCTTTGTAGCACCTGTAGCGGTATCACCCTTAAAGCCCGGCTCTGTCTCTGTGATCTCGAGCTCTACGAAGAGAGGCGGCTCTACAGCGAACACGTTGCCATTGTAGGAACATACCTTTACCATCTCGTTCTCTTTTACAAACTTCAGGGAATCTCCGATATCATCCTTGTTCAGAGCGATCTGATCATAGTTCTCTGTATTCATGAAGTTGTACAGGTCTCCGTCGCTGTACAAATACTGCATCTCTACACGTTCGATTCTCGCTGCCGGGAACTTCTCGGTCGGACGGAAGGTCTTCTCTACCACACCGCCGTTGATGATATTCTTCAGCTTTGTTCTGACGAAAGCTGCGCCCTTACCCGGCTTTACATGCTGGAACTCCATGATCTGATATACATTTCCTTCAATTTCCAGTGTAACACCGTTTCTAAAATCTCCTGCTGAAATCATTCTTAAACTTCCTCCTAATGTCTATGGCGCAGCCCTCTGCGCATAAAATATGAATTTGTAGTAACTATTCAGAACCCCATTCGCAGAACGCAGTTTTGCATGGCTCTGAATAGTTACAATTTGTAACTGTCACACGCAATTACCTAATTGTATTCTATAATAAAGTGACTGCTTTTTCAAGACTTTTCTGCACAGGCGCTCTATTTCCCTAGGGAAACGCTGAATAAATCAGCATTTTCCTAGCAGCCTCCGGCAGATCGCACGGATTTGCAGCGGAATTTGCTGCTGCGCAGCGCAAATCCGGCGAGGGAAACGCTTTAATCAGCGTTTCCCTCGGAAACCTCCATTAATTCCTTCGGAGAATGGGTCAGATTGCGTATACCATCCTCTGTGATCACGACCATATCCTCGATGCGAACCCCGCCGAAATCCGGGATATAGATTCCAGGCTCCACCGTCTCTATCATACCGGGAGCCAGAATATGCTCATCCTTCGGAGATAAGGCCGGCCGCTCGTGAATCTCAAGGCCTACGGAATGGCCCAGAGAATGGCCAAAATACGCTCCGTATCCCGCTTTTTCGATCACATTTCGTGCCAGTGCATCTCCCTCCTTGCAGGTCATCCCCGGGCGCAGTCCCAAAAGAGCCGCCGCCTGCGCCTCCAGCACCACCTGATAGACCTCTTTTTGCCGCTCACTGGCCTTTCCTATCACAACCGTTCGCGTCATATCGGAGCAATAGCCATGATATTTGCAGCCAAAATCCATGGTCACGAAATCTCCCGTCTCCAGCTTTTTTTCAGAGGGAACCGCATGGGGCATCGCTGAATGAAGACCCGAAGCCACGATCGTGTCAAAGCTTGTCCCCTCCGCACCGTGACTGCGCATGAAATACTCCAGCTTCGCCGCAATTTCAAGCTCCGTGATGCCCGGCCTTAATTCACCGAGAATATAGGAAAAGGCCGCGTCCCCGATGCTCTCCGCTTTTTCCAGACAAATAAGCTCTTCCTCACTTTTGATGGTTCGAAGCCCTGCAAAGCTATCGCCCAGCATCATCCAGTGCTCCGGTCCAAAACCGGATTTCTTCCAGAGATTGTGCAGGCTTCCGTAAAGCATGGCCATTTCCTCGAAGCCGACACGTTCGATTCCATCCTCCAAAAAAAGTTCTCCTAAAAGACTTCCGTAGCTGTGCTCCCGATCCATGGTGCGCACCTCGCAGCCCTTTCCTTCCTTTTCGGCCTGCAGGGTATAACGGCTGTCGGTCAGGATAACCCTTCGCCCCGGCGTCAGGTAGAGATAACTGTCTGTTCCGGCAAAGCCGCTGAGATAGCGGATATTGGCCGCAGAAGACAACAGCGCCGCGTCCACGCCCTTTTCCTGCAGAATCGCTGCTATCCTTGCTTCCATTTTTGTCTTTCCCTTCTTTTGTAAAAGTATATTACAATTTTTTCCAGATACCGTTTCAAAACAATCTGGATCTCCTCATGGGGATCGATGGGCTTTGTCAAAATCGAATACATGCCGCTTCGGTTGGCGCCCCAGATATCGGTAAAGAGCTGGTCGCCGATAAAAAGCGTCTGACTAAGCTCTGTGCCCATGAGGCGTCTTCCCTCTTCATAGCCCTTCCGGCTCGGTTTGTCCGCTTTATAAACAAAGGCTGTCTCCATCGCCTCCGCAAAAGGCCGCACCCTCGGCTCCTTATTATTGGAAATCAGACAGGTCGCAAAGCCTATGGCATGCAGCCGCTGAAAGAGCTCCACGCTTTCCTTTGTAGCGGGAGCTCCATGGGGAACCAAGGTATTGTCTACATCAAACAGAATGCCGCGAAAGCCTCTGCGATACAGCTCTTCAAAATCAATTTGATATGTGGAATCTACAGATTCCTTCGGATAAAATGATTGAAACAATGGGAAACCTCCTTATTTATCCAGCATCTTTTTCAGCTCGCTTAAGAAGGTATTCACATCCTTAAACTCCCGATAGACGGAGGCAAAACGCACATAGGCGACGGAATCCAGATCTTTTAGCCGATCCATAACCATCTCCCCGATCACGGAGCTTGGAATTTCCCGCTCCTCCCGATTGAAAATATCGCTCTCAATGCCGTCAATCATCGCATTGATATCCTTTAAGGGCACCGGACGCTTATGGCAGGCGCGCAAGATTCCGTCCTCAATCTTACTTCTGTCATAATGCTCCCGATTATTGTCCTTCTTGATCACCATCACGGGAATGGTCTCTATCTTTTCATAGGTCGTAAAACGCTTGCCGCAGGCATCACAAAGGCGGCGGCGTCTGATGGAGCTGTTGTCGTCTGCCGGTCTTGAATCGATGACCCTTGTATTTTCCCGGCTGCAAAACGGACACTTCATCCCTTTATCCTCCTTGAACCCAAGCTCTTTCTATGGGAGATAGTATAATACAAGCCCCTGTTTTCTGTCAATTGCCTACAGGGTCAAATCCCCGGCTCCGGCCAGCTTTTCTGTGATATAATCTCTCACCTGCTCCCGAACAATTCCCAGGGCTACAGACAATTCTGCATACAGATGATCCTCGGCCGCGCGAAAATACCGTTCGTCCACCGTCGTCGCACGCTTTCCCTCTGCTTCTCTTTTCCGGCTCCGCAGGTAGCAGGTCTTGATAATCCGAATCCATTCGCCGGAATTCCCGCTCTTGATCGCTTCCTTGTATTGCTTTTCTCTCTCCTTATCGTCCGTCTCCAGGAAAACCTCAATCTCCGGAATCCTGGCGACCAGTTCCTCAGCCTCCGCCTTACTCATTACCGCGCGCATCACAATTTTTTCATTATTGATCGGTGTAAAAATCGTATTGCCCTTCTGGAAGCAGGGGCGAAGCACGTAGTACAGCTTCGCATCGGAGGATCCCTTCATTTTCAGCTCCGTAATCTCTTCCACCTGACATACTCCCGTCGTACCATATACCATATAATCGCCTTTTTCAAACATGAGAGACCTCCTTCTTTTTTTATTTTGTAACTGTTCAGTACCTTCGCAGTTACTGATGCAAAATCCATGAGAATCGGCTTCGCCGATGGGATTTTGCATTTTTCATCACTTTCATACGCCCTCAGCAGCAAGTGCTTCGGGCTGGTTCTGAATAGTTACTTCATTTCAAAAGTTTTCTATTGCATAAAAAAACCGCACGCAAAGGGCGAAACGGTTTTAGTGCTACATTAATTTTATTTTAACAGAATTTTTTAGATTTTTCTAACTTTTTTCACATATTTTTTTGTATTTCGTGATTTTGCACGATACACACAGGTGCGTTTTTGTGCGTTTTTCAAACTCATCGCATCATTTCGATGCGAAGCTTCCCAAGAATCTTCTTTTCCAGCCTGGAAAGATAGGATTGCGACAGCCCGAGGCGCTCCGCTACCTCTTTTTGCGTCATTTCCCTATTTTCCGGATCCCGAAGGCCGAACCGCAGTTCGATGAGCGTCCGCTCCCTCGCGGAGAGAGTCTGCAGCGCCTTTCCCAAAAGAAGGCTTTCCGTTTTTATCTCGAGTTCCCGATATACGCTGTCGCCATCTGTGCCCAAAAGGTCGGAAAGCAGAAGCTCACGACCGTCGGCGTCGAAAGACATAGGCTCCTCGAGAGAGATTTCTCTTCGGATTTTGCCATTGCCCCGAAGATACATCCGAATCTCATTTTCGATGCAGCGGGAAGCATAGGTCGCAAGCTTCGTATTTTTTTCGCTTTTGTAGCTCTGGACTGCTTTGATGAGTCCGATGGTTCCTACGGAAATCAAATCCTCACTTCCGGAACCAGTGTTTTGATATTTTTTTGCAATATAAACCACCAGGCGCAGATTGTGCTCGATCAAGGCAGTCCTGGCCTCTCCTCCGCTTCCGGTATGAAGCTTTGAAAGAAACGCTGCTTCCTCCTCTGCTTTTAAGGGCGCCGGCAAAACCTCCGGACCCCCGACATAGTGTATCTCGTTCTTTTTTCCCGCAAATAAAGCGGAAGAATCGGGAACCAGCTTCAGCTGCAGCTGGTTCGGAATCGCTACCTTGATCAGCATTCTCGTCTGTACCTCCTACCTTTTATGGGCTTGTGATGCCTCTATTGTAGTAGGGGTACGATGCGAGATTTGTAAATTTATGGATGTGCTTCAGCTATTTTTTTCTGCAATATTCGACTAGGGAAATGCTGATTAAATCAGCATTTCCCTAGAAAAAGCCTTTCTCTGCATTTTCCTCTCTTTCATCATAATCATCCAAAAAACAGTAAGCTTTCTCATCCTTATGATATCCGATGACTGTCCGCAGATTGATATTGTGGACACTTCGGAAGATATTCGATTCGATGACATCACTGGTGGCACGAAACTGCTTCATCAGCTCCTTCATTTCCTCCCGCTTGGAGCCCTGTTCTCCTCCGCAGGTAGCGCAATGCTCCGTAAAGCGGCAGGCACACTGGATAAAATGAAGCTTGTGATAATCGCGCCAGGCCTTGATATCCTCCTCTTTGATCTTATACATGGGGCGGATGAGTTCCATTCCCTCAAAATTTTTGCTGTGAAGCTTCGGCATCATGGTTTCGATCTTGCCGCTATAGAGCATGCCCATCAGGATCGTCTCTATGACATCATCGAAATGGTGACCCAGAGCAATCTTATTGCAGCCAAGGGCCTTGGCCTCGGCATAGAGATTTCCCCGGCGCATACGGGCGCAGAGATAACAGGGATTGCGGTCGACACCGGCCACGATATCGAAGATCTCGCTCTCAAAGACTGTAAGGGGAATTCCTAAGACCTTTGCATTGTCCTGAATAATCTTCCAGTTATCCGCATTGTAGCCCGGATTCATGACCAGGAAAACCAGCTCAAACGGATATTTCCCATGACGCTGCAGCTCCTGCATCAGTTTCGCCATCAGCATCGAATCCTTGCCGCCGGAAATGCAGACCGCAATCTTATCTCCGGCCTGGATCAGATCATACTCCTGAATTGCCTGGGTAAATTTCCGCCAAATCGATTTTCGAAACTTTTTGATAAGGCTGCGCTCGATTTCAGCCGTCTTTTCCAGGCGGGCATCCTCTTCCTGCACAAAGCCCGCAAGCTGCATCCGAAGATAGGCCCGATAACCGCCCTCAACATTCCAGGCATCATAGCCTGCCCGCGCAAGCTCATCGACATATTCCATGCTTCGCTCCCCCGTATGACAGAGAAGGTATACCGGTCTGTCTTTCGGGATCTCCCCCATGCGCTCCGCAATCTCCTGCATCGGCATGCTGTGTGCCCCCTCCAGGCTTCCCCTTTGATATTCCTCTGCCGGGCGCACATCGAGAATCGTCACGGTATCCGGCGCCAACTTTACCAATTCTTCTATCGCAATACTGTTCATCATTTTCTCCTCATGACACGAAAAGCCGTGGAAACAATTGCCACGGCTTTTCCTTTGATCCTTATTTATTTCTCTGCAAAAATTCCGGAATCTTAATCTCCGTTTCCGGCACCCGACTTTCCGGACGCTTCGGAATATTAAGTCCCGGCATCGGCTTGAAGACCGGAGGCTCCGTATAGGTCTGCGCACCGCTTGGCGTACTCGCCTCGAAGCTCGGCTTCGGCGCTGCCGTCGGCATCTTTCCGAAGCTGCTGTTCTTCGGCAATACCTTCGTGGTGCTGCTGTTATCATCCAGACCCGTGGCAATAACCGTAATCGTCGCCTCGTCGGTACGACTGTCGTCATACATCGCACCAAAGATAATATTCGCTTCCTCACCGGCCAGCTTCTGCACATAGGTGGCAGCATCGTCGGCATCCATCAGGGAAATATCTCCGGAAATATTGATAATCACGTGGGAGGCACCTACAATCGTCGTCTCGAGCAGCGGACTTTCCACAGCCTGCTTTACAGCCTCCAGAGCCTTCTCATCGCCCTTGCCGCTGCCGATACCGATATGGGCGATTCCCTTATCGGTCATAACCGTCTGTACATCCGCGAAGTCCAGATTGATCAGAGCCGGCAGATTGATCAAATCGGTAATTCCCTGCACTGCCTGCTGCAATACCTCATCCGCCTTCTTCAGAGCATCCGGCATCGTCGTTCTCCGATCAACGATCTCCAAAAGCTTGTCATTCGGAATCACAATCAGAGTATCGACACTGTCCTTCAGCTTCTCGATGCCCTCCAACGCGTTCTTCATACGTACCTTATTTTCAAACCGGAAGGGCTTCGTCACAACGCCTACGGTCAGAATGCCCATCTCCTTGGCCAGCTTCGCAATGACCGGAGCGCCGCCGGTACCGGTACCGCCACCCATACCGCAGGTCACGAAGACCATATCTGCGCCCTGGATCGCTTCCCGGATCTCCTCGATACTCTCCTCTGCAGCCTTTTCGCCGATCTCCGGCTTGGCTCCGGCACCGAGACCCTTCGTCAGCTTTTCTCCGACCTGAATCGCCCGCTCTGCCTTGCAAAACTGTAAGGCCTGCTTATCTGTATTGACGCCGATAAATTCTACACCGGCTATCTGCTCATCTATCATTCGATTCACTGCGTTATTTCCCGCGCCGCCTACGCCAATTACGATAATTCTGGCTGCGGATTCCGCATCATTCATCATAATCTCAAGCAAAGTATTGCCCTCCCGTACTTTGAACTTCCAAATATTCCACAAGATATATGATAACTTTTTTCCCAAAAATAATCAAGCCCATTTCCCGGATTTCAGCATCATTTTCCAAAAACAGTCTAATTCGTTTTCTTCTGCTCCCACAAATCGTATGCCGGCATCGTCTCCCGGTTCCGATATTCGTGCTTCTCATAGTAGCCGATCAGCTTCCCCTGATCCCGGAGGGCTACCATATAGACATCCTTGTTCTGCTTTTCGTTGTGAAAGGTATAAACCAGATTGTGGCTTTCGTCCTCGGCGAACCAATGCACGACCCGTTCGATATTTTCTCTGGAATTCGGATTGTGACAGTCCAGTACGCTTTTCCCAATCAGCTTCTCGCCGCCCCATTTTGCATAATTGAGGATGGCCGCCGGATTCATATAGATAATCTCATGCTGCAGATTACAGATGACGATAGCTGCCCGATCCTGATCGAGGATGCTCCGGTAGTAGCTTACATAATTTTCCATTTCTGGGTCTCCTTTTATAACTATCTCTAGTCAGCCTTTACCTTATGGTATGCCTTTTTGCCCTTGCGCAGCACCAGAGCTCCGTCCGCATCGCAGTCATTGACGGTAAACTTCTGATAGATATCGGTTACCTTGACATCATTGACGGTAACACCGCCCTGCTGTACCAGACGTCTCGCCTCAGAGCGGGTCGGTGCCAGCTTGGTATCCACCAGAAGGCTTAAGATATCCTTGCCTTCCTCCAGCTCTGCCTTCGGCAATACCGTCGTCGGCATATCATCCGTCTTTCCGCCGTTTGCGAACAGGGCTCTGGCAGCCTCCTGCGCCTTCTTCGCCTCTTCCTCACCATGGACGATTTTTGTAATCTCATAAGCCAGCACTTCTTTGGCATGATTGATTTCGGCGCCCTCTAAAGCTCCCAGACGGCGAACCTCGTCCATCGGCAGGAAGGTCAGAAGTCCCAAGCACTCCTCTACCTTTACATCCTCGATATTTCTCCAATACTGATAGAACTCGTAGGGAGAGGTCTTCTCCGGGTCAAGCCATACAGCGCCCTTCATGGTCTTGCCCATCTTGATGCCCTCGCTGGTAGTCAAAAGCTTGAAGGTCAGTCCGTAAGCCGGCTTGTTTTCTTTTCTCCGAATCAGCTCGACGCCGCCGATGATGTTGGACCACTGATCATTGCCGCCCATCTGCATCTGGCAGCCATAGAGCTGATTCAGCTTCAGGAAATCATAGGACTGCATGATCATATAATTGAACTCAAAGAAGGTCAGTCCCTTCTCCATTCTCTGCTTGTAGCACTCGGCCGTCAGCATCCGGTTTACAGAAAAATGTGCACCTACCTCCCGCAGGAAATCCACATAATTCAGATTCAGCAGCCAGTCTGCATTGTTTGCCAAGATGGCCTTGTCATTGTCAAAGCTGATAAATTTGGACAACTGTCTTTTGAAGCAGTCCGCATTGTGCTGAATCGTTTCCTTTGTCATGATTTTTCGCATATCGGACTTGCCGGACGGATCGCCGACCATCGTCGTACCGCCTCCTAAGAGCGCGATGGGACGATGTCCTGCCTTCTGCATATGCATCATGGCCATGATCGTCAGAAAGTGGCCTGCCGTCAGGCTGTCTGCCGTCGCGTCAAAGCCGATATAAAAGGTTACTTTTTCTTTTCCGAGAAGCTCACGAACCTCCTCCGGATGGGTACACTGCTCAAGGAAACCTCTCTCCATGAGTACGTCATAAACATTTTCTGCCATTTTTTCTTCCTCCTGATTATAAATCTACTCCACCATGCAGCCTCGAACGTACGGCTCATTGCTTTCGTACAAAAAGCCCCCGTCCCGTAAAAGGACGAGGGCTACTACTCGTGTTACCACCTTTTTTCATAAACAGCTCACGCTGCTTACCTCTTCAAGTGCCTGGTATCGACACTCTAGCACGTTAACGGGTGCGGGAATCCGTCGCAGCCTACTTCTCATTTTGAGCTAAAATTAGGAAAGAGGTTCGGTGCGAAGCTCCGGGATGTATTCAAAATCAGATGGTACAGGCGCCTCTCATCTACCGGCTACTTTCTGTCTGTCCTGTCCGACTTCTACTTGTTCCCTTCCAAGCCTTTTGATTTATAAAAATCTAAAGCCATTATAGGCAGGTCTTTTTGCTTTGTCAAGTTTTTTTTATCCATCCCGGCAGGTAGTAAATCTGCTGCTTTCCTGTGGCAGGATTCGTACTGACCTGCGCCTCGATGCCGAAATATTCCCGGATATTCTCCCGGGTCAAGACCTCCTCCGGCGTACCGTAATCCACAATTTTTCCTTGATACAGGAAGATGATTTTATCACAATACAGGGCTGCAAGATTCAAATCATGGATGGAGGAAAAGACGGTCACATCCTGCCCCTTCAAAATATCCATAATCTGGTATTGATAGCTGACATCCAGGTGATTTGTCGGCTCGTCCAATACGATAAAGGCACTTTCCTGCATCAAAACACGCGCCAGCAGCACCCTCTGCTTTTCTCCGCCGGACAGGCTTAAATAGGAACGATGCTCATAGCCGCTTAAGCCCACCTCCTGCAGGCATTTTTCACAAAGCTTCCGATCCGCCGCCGAATCTCCCTGCAGGAATTTTTTCTTCGCATAGCGGCCGAACATGACCATCTCGCGCACCTCGAAGTCGAATTCCACATGGTTTTCCTGGGCCATGACAGCCATTTCTCCTGCCATCTTCTTATAGGAAAAATCCAGGATATCCTTTTCATTCAAAAAGATCGTGCCCCGGCCCGGCTTGTAGGTCCGATAGATATTTT
>CAVFGF010000083.1:0-9779 GCA_963621925.1 Alistipes onderdonkii
GCCGGAGTGTAAGCACCCAGGCGCCAGTGCAGTCTCCGGGCGATACGGTGAAGACGGAAGAGACCGGAAAACTGATTACTTCCACGCAGGTCGGGATCTTTTATGCAGCGCCCGCTGAGGATGCAGAAGCCTTTGTAAAGCTCGGCGATCGGGTAAGAAAGGGACAGACGGTCGGGATCGTCGAAGCGATGAAGCTGATGAATGAGATCCAGAGCGACTGCGACGGCATCGTCCGGGAGATCTGCGTCGCAAATGAGGAGACGGTGGAGTACGGGCAGCCGCTGTTTCGCATCGAGGAGGGATAAAGGATGAAGACACTGGATATCCAGCAAATCAAGGCCATCCTCCCGCACCGGCATCCGTTTTTGCTGGTGGATCGGATCGAGGATTATGAGCCGGGAGAGTATGCCATTGGCTATAAATGCGTGACCTACCGGGAGGATTTTTTTCAGGGACACTTTCCGGAAGAACCGGTGATGCCAGGAGTCCTGACGGTGGAGGCACTGGCTCAGGTGGGGGCGGTGGCGATCCTTTCCCTCCCGGAAAATGATGGGAAAACAGCATATTTCGGCGCCATTGAGGAATGTAGATTTAAGGGAAAAGTAGTGCCCGGCGACAGGCTGCGCTTAGAAACCCGGATCATCCGGCGAAAGGGGCCGGTGGGAGTAGGCGAGGCTGTGGCCAGCGTAGACGGAAAGGTCGTCGCCTTGGCAAAACTGACTTTTATGATAGGGTAAATAGGATATGATTCAAAAGGTTTTGGTAGCGAACCGGGGGGAAATCGCGGTTCGCATCATAAGGGCCTGCCGGGAGATGGGAATTGAGACGGTGGCGGTCTATTCCGAGGCGGATCGCGAGGCTTTGCATACGAAGCTGGCGGACGAGGCTCTTTGCATCGGCCCGGCGGCTCCCTTGGAGAGTTATCTGTCGATGGAGAACATCTTGAGCGCTGCGCTGGTCTCCGGGGCGGATGCCATCCATCCGGGCTTTGGCTTTCTCTCGGAGAACAGCCATTTTGCAAAGCTGTGCGAAGCCTGCGGCCTCAGCTTCATAGGCCCTGGTTCGGAGATCATCGCCCGTCTGGGGGATAAGCAGGAGGCGCGAAATACGATGGCGGCTGCGGGCGTGCCGGTGATTCCCGGTTCGACAAAGGCGGTCTATGACGCAAAAGAAGGAGCCCGCGAGGCAGAAAGGATCGGCTATCCGATCATGATCAAGGCAGCCCTCGGAGGCGGCGGAAAAGGCATGCGGGTCGCAGAGGATGCGGACCGGTTTGAGGAGAGTTTCCGGCTGGCCCAGGGCGAGGCGAAGCAGGCCTTTGGAGATACCGCGATGTATCTCGAGCATTTTATCCGGCATCCGAAGCATATCGAATTCCAGATTCTGGCGGATACCTACGGAAATGTCGTGCACCTGGGAGAGCGGGACTGCTCGGTGCAGCGAAACCACCAGAAGCTCATCGAGGAGGCACCGAGTCCGGCGCTTTCCGAAAAGCTTCGTCAGGAAATGGGCGAGACGGCGGTGCGGGCTGCCAGAGCCTGTGGTTACGTCAATGCCGGGACGATTGAATTTCTATTGGAAAATACTGGGAACTATTATTTTATGGAGATGAATACCAGGATTCAGGTGGAGCATCCGGTGACGGAGTGGATCACGGGCATCGACCTTATCAAGGAGCAGATCCGCATCGCGTCCGGGGAGCGACTTTCCTTTACGCAGCAGCAGGTGGAGAGAAGAGGCCATGCCATCGAGGTGCGTATCAATGCGGAGAAGCCGGAGGAGCAGTTCAGACCCTGTCCGGGAAGGGTGACGGGGCTTCATCTGCCGGGAGGAAAAGGAGTTCGGATCGATTCGGCCATCTACAGCGGCTATGAGATTCCGCCCTTCTATGATTCCATGCTGGCGAAGATCAGCGTCTGGGCCGAAAATCGCGAGGAGGCCATCCGGAAAATGGAGAGTGCCTTAGGCGAGGTCATCATCGAGGGAGTCGATACAAATGTCAATTACCAATACGGAATCCTGGAGGATCCGATTTTCCAAAAAGGCATCGCGGATATCGAATTTATCGAGGAGAGGGAAAGTAGAGCATAGGATATGAATCTCGATCAGGTATTTAAGAAAACAAAAAAGAGGAAAGTCTCAGTCACTGCGGAAAGAAGGCCGGAGGTACCGGAGGGGCTCCTGGCGAAATGCAACTTTTGCAAAAAGGCCATTGTCTCCGAGGAGGCCAGGAGAAATCTTTACCGCTGTCCGCGATGCGGAGGATATTTTCGTATCCCGGCCTGGGAGCGGATCCGTTATATCGCGGATGCGGGCAGCTTCGAGGAATGGGATCGGGAGCTTCTGGGCGGCAATCCGCTGGCCTATCCGGGCTATGAGGAGAAGCTGGCAGCCACCAGACTGAAAACCGGCCTTTCAGAGGCGGTTGTCACCGGAAAATGCCGGATCGGCGGGGAGGAGACGGCTCTTGGCGTCATGGATGGGCGTTTCCTGATGGCCAGCATGGGGGAGGCGGTAGGCGAAAAGCTCACCCGGGCCGCCGAGCGGGCCCTAGGGGAACGGCTGCCGCTGGTGCTTTTTACCTGCTCCGGAGGAGCGCGGATGCAGGAGGGGATCTTCTCTCTGATGCAGATGGCAAAGACCAGTGCAGCGCTGAAGCGGCATTCGGATGCGGGCCTTCTCTACCTTGCGGTGCTTACCGATCCGACGACGGGCGGGGTGACCGCAAGCTTTGCGATGGAGGGCGATCTCATTCTGGCGGAGCCGGGAGCCCTGATTGGCTTTGCGGGTCCCAGGGTTATCGAGCAGACGACCGGGGAGAAGCTTCCGAAGGGCTTTCAGCGGGCAGAGTTTCTGCTGGAACATGGCTTTATCGACAGACTGATAACGAGGGATAAGCAAAAAGAGACGCTGCGGGAGCTTTTGCGGCTGCATCGCCTGTCCGGAGGGAGGTACGAGCGCTTCGGGAACGGAGAGCAGCGAAGCCGTAAGCCAAGCAGGGAAGGCACACGAAGCCCGGAGATCCAAACGGCCTGGGAGCGTGTCCTTCGCTCGCGAGATAAAAAGCGGCCGCGGGGGCATGCCTACCTTGCCGCCCTCTTTGAGGATTTCTATGAATTCTACGGAGACCGCTATTTTGGAGACGATAAGGCTTTGATAGGGGGGATTGCCACCTTTCAGGGGCAGCCGGTCACGGTTCTTTGCCAGGAAAAGGACGGAAATTTCGGCATGTGCTCCCCGGAGGGCTATCGAAAGGCTCTGCGTCTGATGAAGCAGGCGGAAAAGTTTGGCCGTCCGGTGATCTGTCTTGTGGATACGCCTGGAGCTGCCTGCGGGATTGCCGCGGAGGAGCGGGGACAGGGGAGCGCCATTGCGGGGAATCTCTATGAAATGTCAGCCTTAAAGGTACCGGTGCTCTCGATCCTCATCGGGGAGGGCGGCAGCGGCGGAGCCCTGGCATTGGCCGTGGCAGACGAGGTCTGGATGCTGGAAAATGCCGTCTATTCGATTCTCTCGCCGGAGGGCTTTGCCAGCATTCTCTGGAAGGACGGCAAGCGGGCCAGACATGCGGCCGAATGTATGGGGCTGACGGCGGCTGATTTGCAAAAAGCCGGGATCGTCGAACGGGTATTTCCGGAACCGGAGCAGCTGAGGGAAGAAAATCTCGGGCAGGTGACGGGAGCTCTTGCAGAGAAAATCGCGGAATTTCTGGAAAAATATGGGAGTTTAAGCAGCGAGGAGCTGATAGAAAAGAGATATAGGCGCTTCCGAAAGATGGGAACGATACTTTGCGAAAAGTGAAAGTTATGCTATAATAAATCTGTATGTGCCGGAATCCGGCACATACAGATTTTTTGTATAACAGGAGAGAAAAGCTTGAATTTATTTTCCAAGAATCACAACAAACGAACCCGCTTCACCCGCATGTGTATCGGTGAGGCGATTTTTTCCCTGATGGACAAAAAAGAATATGAGAAAATCAAGGTATCGGATATCGTGAAGCGGGCCGGTGTCTCCCGGATGACCTTTTATCACTATTATGAGACAAAGGAGGATGCCCTGACGGATTTCTTTCATGAAATCGTAGCGGGCTATATCCGGGGCTGTCGGGAGGAGAATGTCGGGCGCTTTCAGGATCGCAGCAGCATCATCCATGCGCTTCGCTATTTTGATCGCTATGCGGCCTTTATCCTGAAGCTGGTCGATGCGAAGCTTCTCTATATCATCCAGGATGCCATGAACGATTACCTGATCAAGCGGATCATGCCTCGTTACAAGATCCCGGCCTATGAGCTTTATTTCTATGGCGGGGCTCTTTTGAATGTCTTTATTCAATGGGAGAAAAACGGAAAGCGGGAGCCGGTGGAGCTGATCGCCGACCAGATTACCGCGCAGCTTTAGAGGAGAAATACGTGCAATTTATCTATGACATACCGGACAGGTTCTGGAGCCTGTTCCGCTCGAGCAACCGGGACATCTATATCGAAGCCCTGCTTGCCATCAATGACGAATATCAATACAATAATTATTTTTTAAGCAAGGACGCCTGTATCCAGATTCTGACGGAGATCTGCCGGGAGTCCTCCTATCATTTTGAGCAGGAGGAGGACGAGACCGAGGAGGAAGTAAAGAGCGCCCTGCCGGGCCGGATCCTGGGGTGGCTTTTGCGCCATCAGTGGCTTCGAAGGGTCGAGGATTATACGGCCATGACGACCTATATCGTCATTCCGGACTATGCGGCGGTGATGCTGGAGGCCTTTGACCGCCTGGTAAATGAGCAGATGGAGGAGACGGGAGTTTATATCCAGAATGTCTATGCGACCCTTTTTTCCTTCCAGAATGACAGGCGGCGAAGTCTTTCGATGCTGAAGACCGCCCTGGTCAATACGAAGAAGCTGAACAAGGCCCTTCAGGACATGCTCCACAATATGGATAAATTTTTCGGCCGGCTGCTGGAGCAAAAGAACTATCAGAACCTCTTAAAGGAGCATCTGACCGGTTTTGTGGAGACAGCTGTGGAGCAAAAATACCATATTCTGAAGACCAGTGACAACTTTTATATCTATAAGATGGATATCAAGCGCTGCCTTCGAGAGCTTCGGGAAAAGCCGGAGATGGCCGCGGAGCAGGAGGGGGAGATGCTGGATCTCGTGGATCAGATCGAGCGAGGTTTCGACGACATCGAGCACCGCATCGCGAATATGGACCGGGAGCACAGCAAGTATATCCGGGCGACCTTAAGCCGGCTGAATTATCTGATGAGTGATGAGACGGAGCGGCACGGCCTTCTGGTACAGCTTCTGAATCACTTAGGATCCGGAGAGGATCCGGAGAAGCAGCAGGAGAGATTGTCCCAGGTGGCAGAGCGGATGCAGCTTAGCGGCTGCTCGGTACTGAATGAACAGCCTCTCTACCGGCAGCGGCGAAGGAAGCGCTTTGAGGAGAATCTTCCGGAGAATGAAGAAAGCGAGGAGCTCTCGAGAGAGGCGATCCTGAAAATGAACCGGCTGCAGAAGCGGATTTCAGGGAAGGAGATCGAGGAATTTCTGGAGACTCGGATGGAGGCCGGCGTGCTGGAATCGGAGCGCTTGAAGCTTTCGAGTGACGAGGAGTTTGAAAAGCTGATCCTGGCTTACGATCTGGCCATGCGGCGAAACAGCCCCTACCGGGTCGTCGTACAGGAGGAGCAGATCGAGGAGGGCGGCTACCGCTATCCGAAAATGGCATTTTTCCGGAAGGAAAAAAAGAAAGAAGAGGAAGCATAAGAAATGCTGGAACAATATCAGGAGCTGAACCAGACAGAACAGGAAAGTATGCAGGAGGTCATTCGAAAGCTTTTGACCCAGACCTTTTTGCTGGAACGAAAATATGAGAAAAAGAGCGGGCGGATGGTGACGGATCCGGCCTATGATTTTTGCAGCCGCCATATGGAATTTTTAAAGGCATATTTTGCGGTAGCCGGGATCTCGTTGGAGCAAAATTACGAACTGGGGATTATTTCCATTCGCGGAGCGGAGAAGCAGGGGGAGCGGCTGACGAAGCTTGCGACCCTTTATCTGCTGCTTTTGAAGCTGATCTATGATGAGAAAATGGCAGCGGTATCGAGCAGCACCCAGGCCTTTACGACGGTAGGAGAGCTGAATGCAAAGCTTGGGGAATTCAGATTGGTGCGAAATCTGCCCTCTTATACAGAGCAGAAGCGCGCCTTTGCGGCTCTGAAGAAATATCAGCTGGTGGATCTGCCGGATGGTCTGGAGGAGACGGGGGAGGCCTGCCGGATTCTGATTTATCCCAGCATCCATCTGGTGTTGATGCGGGAGGATATCGCAGAGCTTATCAAGACCTTTGAGGAGACAGGAGAGGAGCCGGAAGATGGAACAGCAGACACAGGCTTATAAAATATTTACGCGCATCGCGCTGAACAATTGGCATTATATCGACCGGAAGGTGCTAAATCTTCATCAGAGCATCAACTTTTTCACCGGCCATTCCGGCAGCGGAAAGTCTACGGTCATCGATGCGATGCAGATCGTCCTCTATGCCAATACCGACGGCCGGGGCTTCTTTAATAAGGCAGCGGCGGACGATTCCGACCGAAGCCTCATCGAGTACCTGCGGGGTATGATCAACATCGGGGAGAATAACCAGGTATCCTATCGGAGAAATCAGAATTTCTCCTCCACCATCGTCCTGGAGATGGAGCAAAGCATCACAAAGGAACAGGAATGCATCGGCGTCGTCTTTGATGTGGAGACCGCCACGAACGAGGTGAGCAGGCTTTTCTTCTGGCACAAGGGGAATATGATCCCGGGAGAGTACCGTACCGGAAGCCGCACCATGACCATCAGTGAGGTGCGGGACTATCTTTCGAAGAATTTGTCGAAGGAGGAGTATTTTTATACCTCGAATAACGAGCATTTCCGGCGAAATCTCTACGACATTTATCTGGGCGGCCTCGATATGGAGAAGTTCCCCAGACTGTTCAAACGGGCGATCCCTTTTCGGATGAACAGCCGGCTGGAAGATTTTGTAAAAGAATATATCTGCATGGAGCAGGATATCCAGATCGAGGAGATGCAGGAGAGCGTGCAGCTCTATGGGCGCATGTGCCGGAAGATCGAGGCGGCGATGGAGGAGATCCGGGAGCTTGGCGAGATCGAGGAGGCATATCAGTCCTATGTCGGGGAGAAGGAGAAGCAGGAGGCGCTTCGCTACCGGCAGGAGAAGCTTCGGGTGCTGCAGCTTTCAGAGGAGATAAGAAAGACCCAGGAGCAGCTGGGCCTGTGGCAGACGGATCGGGATCTTTTGAAGGAGACGGAGAAGGAGACGGAGCAGGAGTCAGCCGATCTCGAACGGCAATATCACGAGATCAATATCCAGCTTACCGATACCGGCTATGCCCTTTTGGAGGAGAAGCTTCGAAATCTGGAGGATGCTTCCGTCCGGCTGGCCAGGAGTGAGGAAAAGTGGAAGAGCCTCGCGGAGGCGCTGACAGCCTGGGAAGAGGTGGAAAGCGTATCCAATCAGGCCTTGAATGATATCGAGAAATTCCGGCGGGGAAAGATGACGGCGGAGGAGATCGCGAGACTGAAAAAAGCGTTGGCGGAGGTGCATGACGAGGCCGACGGCGAGCAGCGGGAAGCTTCCTCCGAGATCCGTACACTGAAAAAAGAGGTTCGGCTGATCGAAGGCGAGCTTTCGGAGCTTCGCCTGGGAAAAACGGCCTACCCGAAGGAGCTGAGCTTTGCCCGCTCGGAGATCGAGCAGCAGCTCTATGAACGTCTCGGAAAACGGGTACCGGTGCGGATCCTGGCGGATCTGTTGGAGATTCGTGATGAAAAATGGCGGAGTGCCATCGAGGGCTTCTTGGGCTTCAATAAGCTTGGTCTCATCGTAGAGCCCAAATTTGTCCGGGAGGCCATGGCCGTATACGAGACCCTGGATCCGAAGAAATATTGGCGGGTCTCCGTCGTGGATACGGAGCGCTTGATGAAGGAGGAGCAAAAGGAAAAGGCCGGAGCCCTTTCGGAGGAGGTCAAGGCCGGCGAACCCTATGTAAAGGCCTATGTGGACTTCCTTCTCGGAAATGTGCAGAAATGCGAAGATACCGAGGAGCTGAGAAAATGCCGCATCGGCGTGACGGCGGACTGCCGCCTGTATCAGAATTTCCAGCTTCGCCGTCTGAATCCGGACAATTATACGAAGTTTGCCTATATC
The DNA here is from genome assembly GCA_963621925.1 of Alistipes onderdonkii. Lineage (GTDB taxonomy): Bacteria > Bacillota > Clostridia > Lachnospirales > Lachnospiraceae > Laedolimicola. The sequence continues at coordinate 8,218 of CAVFGF010000083.1, forward strand.
GGAGAGAAGAGTAAGCAGCAGCGTCAAAAGGAGCTGTCTGCCCAGGCTGAAAAGCTTTATGCAAGGATCGAGGACTTTCAAAAGGCGGAAAAGGCGGCGCAGGAGATTCTGTCCCAGGAATATCTGTCTGATGCCACCGAGGAATACCAGAGACTTCTGGCAGATATCGAGGAGAAGCAGCAAAAGGAGAAGGAGCTTTCGAAGCTTCGAACCCGGATGGAGGAGCTGGGAAGCGGCATCGTAGAGGAGCTGAAGGCGAAGAGAACCGAGATTACCCAAAAGCAGGGAACCGTCAAGCAGGAGCTCGAAGAGATAAAGCACCGAATCTGGGAGAAGGAGCGGGCTCTCGAAAACGGAAAAGCAGGCCTTACCGCCAAAAATGAGGAGCTTTTCGAGGCAGAGCGAACGCTTCGCGGCTCGAAGAAGGATGAAGAGGCCTTTGCCGCTTATATGGAAACCCGTCAGAACCCCCGTTATACGCGGCTTCTGGAGGAGACGGCCGGGGCCATGACCCGGGGAGAGGAAGCCTGCGAAAAGCAAAAGAGTCTCCTCGTAGAGGTGCGGACGGCCTATCTGAAAAAGCATCCCCAGCGGGATTTCTCTGCCTCCGCCGAGGACAACAGCGACTATCAGAAGCTGCTTTCCGAGCTGCAGTGCGGGGAGCTTGAGGAGTACCGGAAAAAGGCGGCTTCCCAGGCAAAATCCGCGGTGGAGCACTTTAAAGAGGACTTTATTTTCAAGATCCGAAGTGCGATCCGGGAGGCCTATGTGCGCCGGGATGAGCTGAACCGCATCATCCGGAATCTCGATTTCGGCAAGGACCGCTATCAGTTTCGCATCGGCCGGAATAGGGGTCGGGACGGCGAGTTTTACGATATGTTTATGGATGAAGAGCTGAATGTGGATCCGGCGAGCCTTTCGCCCTCCGTCGAGCATCAGATGAATCTCTTTTCCATGAACCATGAAAATAAGTACGGACAGCGGATCCGTGAGCTTCTGGAGCTCTTCATTCCGCCGGAAAATGCGACGGCGGCGGAGCTGGAGGAGAGCAGGAAAAATATGGAAAAATATGCGGATTACCGGACCTATCTCTCCTTCGAGATGGAGCAGATCGTCGAGGGCGGCGAGCAGCGCCTGGTCATCGGCCTCAGCAAGATGATCAAGAAAAATTCCGGCGGCGAGGGACAAAATCCCCTCTATGTCGCCCTTTTGGCGAGCTTCGCCCAGGCTTATCGCATCCATCAGACGGCACGATCCTCGAGACGACCGTCGATCCGTCTGGTGGTGCTCGACGAGGCCTTTTCCAAGATGGATGCCGAGAAGGTGGCCAGCTGCATCGACCTGATACGAAGCCTTGGTCTTCAGGCCATCATCAGTGCCACCAATGACAAGATCCAGAATTATATCGAGAATGTCGACAAGACCTTTGTCTACGCGAATCCGAACAAGAAAAATATTTCGATTCAGGAATTTGAAAAGAAGGATTTCGGAGAATTGGTGACGGAGGGTAACTATTCAGAACCAGCCCGAAGCACCTGCTGCTGAGGGCGTATGTAAGTGAT
>CAVFGF010000084.1:0-9704 GCA_963621925.1 Alistipes onderdonkii
CATGCTATATTTATGCCAGTTATTATTGAATTTTCAAGGCGCATAGGCACTTATTCAAGTGCGAAGTTTGAGTAATACAAATAAAAAAGTTAAAAAGGGAATCCATAAATTATATATGGATTCCCTAAATTATTATTTTCTAGAGTGTAATATAATGTATGCAAGTTGTCGGTAGCAAAAACTTACGCACTTTACTTGCCAAATTCTTTTTCCACAGCATTATTAATGATATCTTCAGGAATTTCGACTTTTGTATTTCCTAAATTTCTTGATGTAAGTTCAAAGCTATAATGATTTAAAGACTTTTCACCGGCACGGTCTACATGGTCAATATCAAAAGAAAGTTCAATTGATGTCAATATTGAATTATTTTTATCAAAAGTATAAGATGCTACTAAATTTGAAACCTCATCATCTTCGTCAACAATCATGACATTCAATTCAGTTATATCAGAAAAATCGGTATCATTTTCCAATCCGAAAATGAATTCATCATCTGTTTCTGACTTTAAAGTCCATGGAAGGTCAAATATTTTTTCCCAAGATTTTGCTAAATAATCAGAACCAAATTGTCTATTTGTAGGAGTATACTTTTGAGGTGTAGTCGTTGTCGAATCTAATATATACATGATATTGTCCTCATCGTTATAATAAGCATCGTATGAACTATCTATAACTGTTTCATCACGCATATATTTTTGATTGGACTCAATCATATGTGTTAAATGATTGTCTAACTCTGCAATTTCATAAGTCATATTTGAAAATGTCTTAAAAGAGGCGGAAGGAGTTGTGCAACTTCTTTCTTCTTTTATATCATAGGTACTTCCACCATACATTGCTAAGTCCCTGCTATCAAAATGCACATCATCAACACTAACAACTTCTGTCTTATCGTGTTTGGTAGTCTTTTTCGAGGTGTCTATATTGCTATCTGCGTCGGTTTCCGTATTAGAAGACACCACATCATTCTTATTAGAAGACCCACAAGCGGTTATTACGGTCATAATTCCAAGCATTAACATTGTTACCATTTTCTTTTTCATTTTAAATTCCTACCTTTCTTTATAACGACTTATTATCGTCTTCACTATATAGACAATTGAGATTATGTTTTGGTTTCAAAGCCATAGAAACGCATGAAAAGGAACAACTGCACGAGCAGAATCAGCGGCATCCCGACGACAAAATACCAATGTCTGGTCTTGTGCCGGAAGAACTGCATGCCCAGGATGGAGCCGATGCTTCCGCCAAGAAGTGCCGTGAGAAATAAGGTTTTCTCCGGAATACGCCAGCGGTGCTGCCTGGCGCGGGATTTGTCGATGCCCATCAGGGCAAAAGAAAGGAGATTGATAAGGACGAGATAAAGGATAACAGGTACAGAAAAATTCATAGGGGGCCTCCTGTAAAAACCGCGGGATTCGCGGCCTCCCGGTTGACAAGAGTAAATGGGTTTCATATAATAGTATCATTAACCATTTATGCGTATATCAAAAAGGAGCGTTTTATTTTACTATGGGTACTTACCTAACCATTATGGTAGTCTGTCTGGTGTTGTCAAGCTTTTTTTCCGCCACGGAGACGGCGTTTGCTGCGATGAATATCACGAAGCTGAAGACATTGGCAGAAAAGGGAAACCAAAATGCAGCCCTGGTCTGTAAGCTGGATGATCAATATGACCGCCTGATTTCTACCGTTCTGATTGGAAATAATATCGTAAATATCGCGATGGCCTCTGTGGGAACACTGCTTTTTACGATGAAGCTCGGTGACCTGGGAGCGACTGTTTCTACCATCGTGGTGACTGTTGTTGTATTGATTTTCGGAGAAATTTCGCCGAAGAGCATCGCAAATAACTGCGCGGAGCAGCTGGCGATGGCGACGGCGCCGGTGGTGCAGGTGCTGCTCTGGATTTTCCTGCCGCTGAATATCCTCTTTTCCGGCTGGCAGAAGCTTTTGACCAAGATTTTTCACCTGGAGTCGAGTTCGAAGATGTCTCAGGAAGAACTGCTGACTCTGGTCAATGAAGTCCAGGAGGAGGGAACCATCGACGAGGACGAGGGCGGCCTTCTCCGCAATGCGATTGAATTTTCCGATCAGGAAGCGCGGGATATCCTGATTCACCGGACCGATCTGGCGGCTCTTCCGATTACCGCTACGAAAAAAGAGATTGCGGAAATGTTTACCGAGACTAAATATTCCCGTCTTTTGATCTACCGGGATACCATCGACGATATCCTAGGCATTATCCATAGGAAGGACTTTTATGTCGGCTGCGGGATCACGGAGCGGGAGGTAAAGGATCTGATCTCTCCGGCGATCTTTGTTCTGGAAAGCGAGCCCATTCGGATGATTTTGAAAAAGCAGCAGAAGGCGAAGACCCACGTGGCGGTCGTTGTCGACGAGTACGGCGGAACCTGCGGAATCGTGACGATGGAGGATATCTTAGAGGAGCTGGTAGGCGAAATCTGGGATGAACATGAGGAGGCTGAGGTGCTGCTGCGCCGGGTTGCCCCGGATACCTACCTCATCGATGCGTCGATGGACTTTGAAGAATTTGCCGAGTATTTTAAGCTGAAGGAGGAGTCTGAGATGGTATCCGTCAGCGGTTGGGTGATGGAGCGGTTCGGACGGGTGCCGGAGCTGGGTGACCATTTCGTATACCAGAACCTGGTGATCGAGGTAACCAAGGTTGGCAATCATCATGTAGATGAAATTCGGGTCAAGCAGGAAAATACAGAGGCTGAGGAGGCTTCAAAGGAATAAAGTAACTATTCAGAACCAGCCCGAAGCACTTGCTGCTGAGGGTGTATGAAAGTGATGAAAATGCAAAATCCCATCGGCGAAGCCGATTTTCATGGATTTTGCATCAGTAACTGTGAAGGTACTGAACAGTTACTGAATAAAAAAGGGAACCGGGAAAATGGCAGAATGTACCTTATGTCCCCGCAATTGCCGCGTCGATCGGGAAAACGGTCGGCGCGGTTTTTGCGGCGTGACCGGAACGACAATCAAGTGCGCCAGGGCGGCGCTTCACAGATGGGAGGAGCCCTGCATCTCGGGAGAGCAGGGCTCCGGGGCAGTCTTTTTTGGCGGCTGTCCGCTTCACTGCGTCTATTGCCAGAATCGGGATATCGCCGGGGCAGAGAGGGGAATGGATATCACCGTGGAGCGGCTCTCCGAGATTTTTCTGGAGCTCGGGGATCAGGGAGCGGCCAATATTAACCTGGTCACACCGACACACTATACTCCGACGATTCTTCGTGCATTAAAAATGGCAAAAGGACAGGGACTTTCCCTTCCGATTGTCTACAATTGCAGCGGCTACGAAAGTGTCAGCACCCTGCGGCTTTTGGAGGGCAACATCGATATCTATCTGACGGATTTTAAATATATGGAGGAGGAGCCGGCACGCCGTTACTCCCATGCGCCGGATTATCCCAAGGTCGCGAAGGCTGCCCTGGAGGAAATGGTCCGGCAGGTCGGGATGCCCGTTTTTGACACAGGGGGCATGATGAAAAAGGGAGTGATCGTCCGTCATCTTCTGCTGCCCAATCATGTGAAAAATGCGAAGAAGGTTGTTAAATATGTCTATGAGACTTACGGAGACAGTGTCTATTTGAGCCTGATGAACCAATATACACCGCTCCCCGGATCGGAGGCCTGTCCGGAGCTGGGGCGCCGGGTGACGAAGCGGGAATATGAGCGTCTTCTTTCCTATACGCTCTCCCTGGGGGTGGAGAAAGCCTTCATTCAGGAGGGGGAGACGGCAAAAGAAAGCTTTATCCCGGCCTTTGACTGCGAGGGGGTTGCACAAAAAACAAATGTCCGTTAGACAAAAACACGTCTTGAATTTTGTGAGAAATTGTGGTATTCTACTACACATGTACATCACACATAGTTGGTAACGCGTCGATACTTTACAAAAGCAAAGAGACGCGATGGAAGCGTTATAAAAAGCGAGGAAAGCATGAGTCAGTCAGAGACGATATTAGAAATTAAAGATTTATGTGTAGAATTTCAGACAGTAGAAGGTACGGTTCATGCCGTAGATCATCTGAATTATACGCTGCATAAGGGTGAAAAGCTGGGAATAGTAGGCGAGAGCGGAAGCGGAAAAAGTGTATCCTCTCTGGCGATGATGCAGCTGATTCCGAATCCGCCCGGACGAATTACCGGAGGCGAGATCCGGTATCAGGGACGCGACCTGGTGAAGACATCGGAAAAAGAGATGCAGAAGATTCGCGGCAATGAAATTTCCATGATTTTCCAGGAGCCGATGACCTCGCTGAATCCGATTATCAAATGCGGAAAGCAGATCGCAGAATCCCTGCAGCTCCACCGCGGAATGAAAAAAAAGGAAGCAATGGAGGAAGCTGTGCGGATGATGCGGGCGGTAGGTATCGCCAATCCCGAGGTCAGAGCTCATGAATATCCCCATCAGATGTCCGGCGGTATGCGTCAGCGTGTGATGATTGCGATGGCGCTGGCCTGTCAGCCGCAGATTCTGATTGCCGACGAGCCGACGACGGCTCTGGATGTGACGATTCAGGCGCAGATCCTCGACCTGATTCGGGATCTGAATGAAAATTTGGGAACCTCGGTTGTCTTTATTACCCATGATCTCGGTGTGGTAAGTGAGCTTTGCGATACGGTCATTGTCATGTATACCGGTCATATCGTCGAGCAGGCACCGGTAAAGGAGCTGTTTGAGGATCCGAAGCATCCTTATACAAAGGGACTCTTGCATGCGATTCCGCGGATCACGAAGGAGCGGGATCCGCTGGAGACCATCGAGGGTATGGTGCCGAACCCGACGGAGCATATCGAGGGCTGCAGCTTCTCGCCGCGCTGTCCTTATGCGACGGAGCAATGTCGGACGGCAGAACCGCCGATGCAGACCGTGGACGGACATCTGGTACGCTGCTGGCAGTATGCCGAGAAAAATGAGGAGGCTTAAATCAGGATGGAAAAGCAGAAAAAGGTATTGATGGAAGCCGATCATGTCAAGGTATATTTTAAAGGAAAGGATAAGAAATCCGGAACCGTCAAGGCTGTGGATGATGTCAGCTTTCAGATCATGCGCGGCGAGACCTTCGGCGTCGTAGGAGAGAGCGGCTGCGGAAAGAGTACCCTGGGACGTACCCTGGTACGCCTTTTGAAGCCTACCGAGGGACATATCTACTTAGATGGGACGGATATTGCAGGTTTGAAGGGAAATGAGCTGAAGAATATGCGCCGAAAGGCACAGATCATCTTTCAGGATCCTTCTGCCTGTCTGAACCCCAGAAGAACGGTAAAGCAGATTTTGATGGAGCCCTTTGAGATTCACGGCTTGAGTCAGAAGATGGATACCGATGCGAGAATCGAGGAGCTGCTGCATCTGGTCGGACTGGATACCTATCATCTGAGCCGTTATCCCCATGAGCTTTCCGGAGGACAGAAGCAAAGAATCGGAATCGCGAGAGCCCTGGCTCTCGAACCGGATATCATCATCTGTGATGAGGCGGTATCTGCCCTGGACGTATCGGTACAGGCGCAGGTTCTGAATCTTTTGGCCGAGCTGAAGGAGAAGTTAGGATTGACTTACTTCTTCATTTCCCACAATCTAAATGTCGTCTACCAGGTCAGCGACCGGGTAGCCGTGATGTATCTGGGAAAGATTGCAGAGATTGCCAGCTATGATCAATTATATGAGAAACGCTACCATCCCTATACCGAGGCTCTGCTTTCTGCGATTCCTCAGGTGGGAGAAACAGGAGAAAAACGGATTCATCTGGAGGGAGAGGTTCCGAGTCCCTCGAATCCCCCGGCGGGCTGCAGATTTCATACCCGCTGCCCGAAGGCCTGTGAGCGCTGCCGGCAAGAATGCCCGGAGCTTCGCGAGGTAGAGGAGGGGCACTTCGTGGCCTGTCATCTGTATGACGGAGACAGCATCCGTTAGGATGTCTCAATAGATTATATAAGGAGGAAACATTATGAAAAAGAAGTTTTTAGCTCTGGCGCTCAGCCTCACGATGGTTCTGGGACTGGCAGCCTGCGGCGGCAGCGGAAGCAGCGACAGCGCATCTTCCGAGAGCAGCACAGAGAGCAGCGATTCCGGTTCCAATACCGTCGTTGTTGCGATTGGTGCAGGATTCTCGACGCTGGATCCGGGATATGTCTATGAGAAGTATCCGCCGATGATCGTCAATGCCTGCTATGAGACGCTGTTCAAGTTCTACAGCAATGACGGAGAACCGGAGCCGTGTCTGGCAGATGAATATGCATTTTCCGATGACGGCCTGACTCTGACCGTAACCCTGAAGGACGGCATTACCTTTGCCAGCGGCAATGCGATGACCTCTGCGGATGTCGCTTTCAGTATCAACCGCTGTAAGAACCTGCAGGGCAACCCGGCATTTATCGCAGATACCATCGAGAGCATCGAGACACCGGATGAGAAGACGGTAGTATTCCATCTGAATCAGCAGGACAGTGCGATTCTTTCCAAGCTGACCTACAGCTCCCTGTCCGTACTGGATAGCGCAGTAGTAAAGGAGAACGGCGGAACAGATGCAGAGGATGCAGCTACTGCAGATACCGCACAGACCTACCTGGACAGCACCAGCGCAGGCTCCGGTATGTATGTGATGACCAGCTATACCCCGGATGAGGAAGTGGTTCTGGAGAAGAATCCGAACTACTGGGGCGAGGCAACAAATGTAGATAAGTATATCATCAAGATTCAGCCGGATGCAAATACCCAGATGATGACCATCTCCAGCGGAGACATCGATGTGGCTATGAACATGACCGATGACACCATGTCGGAGCTGGAGGGCGCTGAGAATGTACAGATCCTGAATGGCGCAACGAAGACAGTCAGCTTTGTCATGATGAACATGGATGAGCAGTACAGTGGCCCGCTGGCAAACCCGACCGTACAGAAGGCGGTTCGCAAGGCTCTGGACTACAGCGGGATTCAGACCATCTGCGGCGAGGGTACGATCACTCCGTATGACATCATCCAGGACGGCTTCATGGGAAGCAAGGGTGAGAGAAGCACCGATTATACAAATGTAGAAGAAGCAAAGGCTCTGCTGGCAGAGGCTGGTTATGCAGATGGCTTTGATGTAGACCTGACCGTATGCGATCTGGATATGGAGGGCGTACTGCTCACAGATCTGGCGCAGAAGGTGAAGGATGACCTGTCTCAGATCGGCATCAATGTCAACATCGTATCTCAGCCCTGGGCTGCAGGTTATGGTGATGCATACCGTGACGGAACCCTTGGCTTTACGGTTATGTACTGGGCAACCGATTACAATGACCCGAACGTACAGCTGGAGTTCCTGCCGGGCGGTGTTGTAGGACTTCGTGCAGGCTGGACAGCAGATATGAACCAGGAGCTGGCAGATATGTATCAGGAGAGCATGGCTGCTACAGACAATGAGGATCGTATCGCAGTTCTGGAAAAGATTCAGGATGCTATGTACGAGGATGGCCCCTTCATCATGATCGCACAGGCACCGGCACACATCGCTTACAATACAAGACTGAGCGGTGTTACCAACTCCGATCCCTATACTCTGGACCTGACCCTGATCAACATTCAGTAAAAAAGGAAGGCTTTCGGACGGAAGATGGATTTCTTCCGTCCGGAACCGTCTTTTATGCAAACAGATATTCTCGTGAACAGCTGACTTGTTTTTACGGTCGGAGGCTTACGAAAGTACCTGTTTGATAAAAAAGCACCCCGGGTACGGGCCGCGGATGAAACCGGTCGGCGGTAAACAAAAGGATGAGGTGGAATATGGAACGTCTGAAATTTATAGGAAAGAGACTGATCTATCTGGTTATCATGCTCTTCGGTGTAGCCACCCTGGTATTTATTCTGACAAAAATGATACCGGGTGATCCGACGGTAGCAAACCTGAGCCAGCGTTCGCTGAGCGATCCGGAGGTCGTGGCAGCCTATCGTGCGAAATACGGACTGGACAAGCCGGTGATTGTACAATATGTTCTCTATATCAAGAGTCTGCTGCAGTTTGATCTGGGCACCTCGATCCGGACGAATAAGCCGGTGCTGGAGGAGCTGTCGAGATGTTATCCGGCGACAATTGAGCTGGCGCTGTTTGCCATTATCCTGGCAGCCCTGTTAGGCATTCTCTTTGGTGTCATCTCTGCGATTCGAAGAAACAGTATCCTGGACCAGGCAGTGCGTGCTCTCTCTGTAACGGGAGTCAGCATCCCGAGCTTCTGGTTTGCGCTTTTGGTATTGTATTTCTTCTACTACAAAATGCATATCTTCCCGGGTCCCGGACGCTTAAGCAATACCTTTTCTGCTCCGACGACGGTGACAGGCCTGTATGTCATCGACAGCCTTCTGGAGGGTAATCCTGCGAAGGCACTGGATGCCCTGCAGCATCTGATTCTGCCCGGGCTTGTACTGGCGGCCTTTACGATGGGTCTGATTACCCGTACCACCCGGTCGAATCTTTTGGATGTCATGTCGACGGATTATATCCGGACAGCCAGAGCAAAGGGACTGGGTCGTGTAAGTCTGATTGTTCGCCATGCCCTGGGCAATGCCCTGATTCCGGTGCTGACGGTCATCGGTTTGGGTCTCGGAAACCTTCTGGGCGGTATGGTTCTGGTAGAAACGATTTTCAACTGGCCGGGCGTCGGACAGTTTGCTTACGAGTCCGTGCTTTCCGTGGACTACCCCTCCATCATCGGCGTAGCCCTTCTGATAGCTTTGAATTATATGGTAATCAATACGGTCGTAGATATCCTGTATGGTGTCATTGACCCGAGAGTGAGGTGTAACGGATGATTCATTCTATCAAAAAAATGTTCAAATCCAATTATCTCTTTACTCTGGGTGTCATCATCTGTCTGGCCTGGATTCTTCTGGCGATTCTGGCGCCGGTGGTGGCGCCCTACGATCCCATCAGCCAGGATCTGACGCTGCGTCTTAAGGCACCCTCCGCGGCGCATATCTTCGGAACGGATAACTTTGGCCGGGATATCTTCAGCCGTGTGATTTACGGTGGCCGTTATTCCCTGCTGGCCGGCTGCCTGACGGTGGTGATCGCAGGCATCATCGGAACCTTCTACGGAGCCATTGCCGGCTATGTCGGCGGCTGGGTGGACAATGTCATGATGCGTTTTTCGGAGATGATTCTTTCCTTTCCGTCGCTGATTCTGGCCATGATTATCAATGCCGTGATGGGCTCGAACCTTTTCAATACGATGTTTGCATTGGTCATTGTTGCCTGGCCGACCTATGCCAGACTGATGCGAAGCGTCGTTTTGAGCGTCAAGGAAAATGAGTATGTGACAGCCTCGGAGGCCCTGGGAGCTTCAAAATTCCGGATCCTTTTAAAAGAGGTCATTCCGAACAGCGTAAGCTCTGTATTGATCATGGCGACGACGGATATCGGCAATCAGATTCTGATGTTCTCGACCTTAAGCTTCCTAGGCCTTGGTTCCGCACCGCCTACCCCGGAGTGGGGTATGATGGTATCCGACGGTGTGGGCTACTTCAATAAATTCTGGGTAGCCGGCTTCCCGGGTCTTGCGATCTTTACGATGGCAGTGGGAGCGAACTTTATCGGCGACGGTTTGCGGGATTTACTGGATCCGAAGCTGAGAAAACAATTTTAGTAACTGTTCAGAGCCAAGCAAAATTTCATAAATCAGACGTGAAATGCTTGCAT
>CAVFGF010000085.1:0-9684 GCA_963621925.1 Alistipes onderdonkii
GCTGGTGGCAGCCTTATTTGGTTTTCTCATCGGAATTCCGGTTCTGCGTCTGAAGGGCGACTATCTGGCGATCGTGACCCTGGCCTTCGGCGAGATTATCAAAAATGTCGTCAATGTTGTATTCCTGGGTCGTGACAGCGCAGGCTATCATATCTCCACGAAGGACAGTATTTCCCTGGGATTGGAGACCGGAGGAGAGGTGCTGATCAAGGGACCCCAGGGAATCACCGGTACACCGAATGATTCCACCTTCCTGATCGGTATTGTTCTGATTCTGGTGACCCTCTTTATTGTCATCAACCTCATCAACTCCCGTACCGGTCGCGCGATCATGGCGATCCGTGACAACCGCATCGCGGCAGAGTCGGTGGGAATCGATATTACAAAATACAAGCTCTTGGCCTTCAGTATTTCTGCGGCACTTGCCGGAACGGCAGGAGTTCTCTATGCCCATAACCTGTCAACCCTGATCGCCCTGCCGAAGAACTTTGGATACAATATGTCCATCATGATTCTGGTCTTTGTCGTTCTGGGCGGCATCGGCAATATCCGCGGCTCCATCATTGCGGCTGTGGTTCTGACCCTGCTTCCGGAGCTTCTGCGGTCCCTCAATGACTACCGTATGCTGATCTATGCCATCGTCCTGATCGCGACGATGATTCTGACCTCCAGTCAGGGCGGCCGGGAGACCCTGGATCGCATCAAAGCATTTTTTAAACGCGGCAAAAAGACAGAGGAGGTAAGGTAAGATGGCATTACTGGAAGTAAAGAATCTTGGAATCTCCTTTGGCGGACTTCGCGCCGTGGATGATTTTAATATGGAAATCGAGCAGGGACAGCTCTACGGCCTGATCGGCCCGAACGGAGCCGGAAAAACGACGATCTTCAATCTCCTGACCGGTGTCTATCATCCGACCGACGGCTACATCCTGCTGGACGGTGAGAATATTACCGGAAAGAAGACGATCGAAATCAACAAGCATGGCATTGCCCGTACCTTCCAGAACATTCGCTTGTTTAACGACCTGACGGTACTGGATAATGTCAAGGTAGGCCTTCATAACCATCACAAATATTCGACCCTGACCGGTATCCTTCGTTTGCCGAAGTACTATAAGGTGGAAAAAGAGATGAACGAGCGGGCCATGGAGCTTTTGAGGGTCTTTGATCTCGATCAGGAGGCAGACTACAAGGCATCCAACCTGCCTTACGGAAAGCAGAGAAAGCTGGAGATCGCCCGTGCTTTGGCGACCGATCCGAAGCTTCTTCTTCTGGATGAGCCGGCAGCCGGCATGAATCCGAATGAGACCCTGGAGCTGATGAAGACGATCCGCTTCGTCCGGGACGAATTCCATATGACCATTCTTTTGATTGAGCATGACATGAAGCTTGTATCGGGAATCTGCGAGAAACTGACAGTATTGAACTTCGGCCAGGTACTGGCCCAGGGAGATACGGCAGAGGTGCTGAAGGATCCGAAGGTCATCACAGCATATCTGGGAGAATAGGAGGAAGCGAATCATGGCAATGCTGGAAGTAAAAGATATCAATGTATATTATGGCATGATACAGGCCATCAAGGGCATTTCCTTCGAGGTCAATGAGGGTGAGGTCATCGCCCTGATCGGAGCCAACGGAGCCGGAAAAACCACGACCCTGCAGACCATTACCGGTCTCATCGCCCCGAAGCAGGGTGAGATTCTCTTTGAGGGACAGGATATCACGAAGGTGCCGGCGCATAAAATCGTCAGCATGGGTATGGCCCATGTACCGGAGGGACGCCGCGTCTTCGCACAGCTAAGCGTCCTGGACAACCTGAAGCTCGGCGCATTTACCAGAAAAGACAAGGAGGAGATCGATGAAACCCTCCTTCGTGTATACAAGCGCTTCCCCAGATTGGAGGAACGTAAAAATCAGATGGCAGGAACCCTGTCCGGCGGAGAACAGCAGATGCTGGCCATGGGCCGGGCTCTGATGTCCCATCCGAAGATTATCCTGATGGATGAGCCCTCCATGGGACTTTCCCCCATCTTCGTAAATGAAATCTTCGATATCATCCAGGAGGTAAGCAAGAGCGGCACCACCGTTCTTCTCGTCGAGCAGAACGCGAAAAAAGCCCTCTCCATCGCCGACCGCGGTTACGTCCTCGAGACCGGCAAAATCGTCCTGGAGGGAGATGCCAAGATGCTCCTTACAAACGACCAAGTCAAGAAAGCCTACCTGGGAGAATAGACAACACGCCCCGTTACTTTCATAAACCAGAAGGCAGGAGAAAAATCTTTCCTAAGGAGGGCCTAATTGCGCCCGACGTGGAAAATTTTTCTCCTGCCTTCGTCCGTTATAAAAAGACCCCGCAATTTCTTGCGGGGCCTTTCTCATCTCAAACTTATTTCGCCTGCTCCAGCGCCAGGGTCTTCGTCGTCGCATCGCAAACCTCAGTCGGTCCGTAATACTGGATGGCACCCGGATAAACAAAGCAGGTATCCTCAGCCCATTTCTCACGATGAGCCTCGAAATACTTGAAGGGAGCACCGTCAAGCTCTACCAGAGCCTTCTTGATAACCGGCTTATCCTCGCCATGTCTTCTCTCGATGTTCATCATCTTGGTGATGGGCATACCGCCTGCAACCCACTCATTAGCCGGCTTGGACAGGTTGGAAACCTTGGAAAGGTATCCGTTGTAGCCGTACTGGATCAGCATGAAAGCATTGTAGCCCAGAGAGTAGCAATAGTCGGAATCGAAGTTGGACGGGAATGCACATCTTCCTTCATATCCGAGGAAGTGATGCAGAGCAGAGAACTTGCCGTTGTAAGTGCCTGCAGCCTTTCTCTCAGCCAGTTTTGCTGCAACCATGGAGGAGAACAGCTTCTCGGACTCGATCAGGGAAACCTGTACGTTGCCGTGGGGGTCACGCTCCATGAAGAGCTGCTGCTGGATAGCCTGGGGCAGAATAGCAAATACAGCCATGGACTCCTTGGTCAGACCTTTCTCGATGAAGGCATACTTCTCAGCCCAGGTAGCCAGAGCGTTGAACTCATCAGCCTTGCTGCCGGCCAGAAGCTCGTTGATCTCCTGAATCAGTACGGAGAACTCCGGAACGAACTCTACGACACCCTCTGGGATGATAGCTACACCAAAGTTCATGCCCTTGGCAGCTCTCTTCTCTACGGAATCAGCGATATAATCCGCGATCTGGGACAGAGACATCTTCTTCTCGGCAACTTCCTCAGAAATCAAGCAGATGCTCGGCTGTGTCTGAAGTGCGCACTCCAGAGCTACGTGAGAAGCACTTCTTCCCATAACCTTTACAAAATGCCAGTACTTCTTTGCAGAGTTTGCATCACGCTCGATGTTTCCGATGATCTCGCTATAGGTCTTGGTAGCGGTATCGAAACCGAAGGAGCACTCGATGTCCTCGTTCTTCAGGTCGCCGTCGATGGTCTTCGGGCAGCCGATCACCTGTACGCCGGTGTTGTGTGCTGCGAAGTACTCAGCCAGTACAGCAGCGTTGGTATTGGAGTCGTCGCCGCCGATGATAACGACAGCGGTGACGCCGTGCTTCTTGCAAACCTCGGAAACGATAGCGAACTGCTCTTCTGTCTCCAGCTTGGTACGGCCGGAACCGATGATATCGAAACCGCCGGTATTTCTGTATGCGTCGATGAATGCATCATCAAACTCTACAAAATCGTCATTGATGAGTCCGCTGGGGCCGCCCTTGAAGCCGTAGAGAACGTTCTCCTTGTTGGTAGCCTTCAGTGCATCATAGAGACCGCAGATTACGTTGTGTCCGCCCGGAGCCTGTCCGCCGGAAAGGATCACGCCTACTACCTGCTTCTTCGGAGCAGAGGTGTTCTGACCCTTCTCGAAGGTGATCTCCTTCTCACCGTAGGTATTCGGGAACAGAGCTTTGATTTTTTCCTGATCGGCTACACTCTGTGTGGCCTCACCCTCTTTGACGCAAATATCTGCGATGCCGTTTCTGAGCATACCCGGAAGCTTCGGAGCGTACTCATATCTGGCTTTCTGTAAAGCTGAAATTTCCATAACAAAAATCTCCTTTATATAATTTTACAATCGTATCGCTTCGATTTTAATATATTTTCAAAGAAAAGTAAACAAGTACCCCGGAAAAAGGAAGAAAAGTTTTTCGGAGTACTTGTTGCGCGGACAGGAGTATGCTATAGTCAACACATTCCAAGGAAATGGTGATTTCATCAGCATTTCCTAAAAAGGCGGAAGTAAAGGAAGAGGAAAATGCGGCGAAGAATTATTTGGGGAATTCTGACAGGAATGCTGATTCTGGGGCTGCCCGGCTGCGGTGAAAAGAAGACGGCAGAGAGCATACAGCAGGAGGAGAGTTCTAAAGAGCAGGAGGAAGAGAACGGGGAGCCGGAGACAGAAGAAGCGGAGACCGCGGAAGAGGCCGATACGCAGGAGCCGGAGACAGAAGCAGAAACAGAAGCTGAAGAGAAAACCGAAGAAGCGGAAGCTGCAGAGGCCGAAAAGGAGACGGAGGCGGCGGTCACTTACGAGGACGGTCAGCAGATTGCCCTGGATGAGAACTGGCAGTATGCCGACCACTCGGCCATTCATACAGGTGCTGCGGTTCTATACCGAGCGGTAGATAACCGGAAGGATATCACCATCGGCGTCAACGCAGGCCACGGTACCTCCGGCGGAAGCAGTGTGAAAACCCTCTGTCACCCCGACGGCTCGGCGAAGACTACCGGCGGCAGTACCGGCCAGGGAGCGACGAAGGCTGCAGCCGTATCCGGCGGCATGACCTTTCAGGACGGCACGGCGGAGAAAACCGTGACCCTTCGGATGGCACAGATTTTCCGGGATAAGCTTCTGGAGGCAGGCTACGATGTCCTGATGCTCCGGGACGGCGAGGATGTCCAGCTCGACAATGTGGCCCGGACAGTGATTTGCAACAACATGGCAGACTGCCATATCGCCCTTCACTGGGATGGGGATGGCCTGAATTATGACAAGGGCTGCTTTTATATTTCGGTGCCGGATGCCCTGAAAACGATGGAACCCGTGGCCTCCCACTGGCAACAGCATGATGCCCTGGGAGAGAAGCTGGTCGCAGGCCTGTCCGCAGAGGGAGCTGCGATCTACAAGAATGGCCATATGAGCATCGATCTGACCCAGACCTCCTACAGTACGGTGCCTTCCGTGGACATGGAGCTTGGCAATGCCTGCTCTGACCACAGCGATGAGACCCTCTCGAAGCTGGCCAACGGACTGCTTGCAGGAGTAAACAGCTATTTTGCTCCGTGAATTGGTCATTGAAATACAAGTCGGATGTATGCTATACTTAAAACCAGTACCGGGCAGTGAAGGCACTGCCCACCAAAAGGAGATCCGAACATGAAACGTGTATTATTGAAATTAAGCGGCGAGGCTCTCGCAGGCGAGAAGCATACAGGCTTTGATGAGGCGACGGTTCTGGGCGTGGCCAGGCAGGTGAAGACGCTGGTGGATGACGGAATTCAGGTAGGTATCGTCATCGGCGGCGGCAATTTCTGGAGAGGCCGCACCAGTGAAAATATGGAGCGCACGAAGGCAGACCAGATCGGTATGCTGGCGACGGTGATGAATTGTATCTATACTTCCGAGATTTTCCGCTCCGTGGGGATGAAGACCCAGGTTTATACCCCCTTTGTATGCGGCGGCTTTGCAAAACTGTTTACCAAGGATGAGGCAGTGGCTTTCTTAGAGGAGGGCGGAGTCGCATTTTTTGCAGGCGGTACCGGCCATCCTTATTTCTCTACCGATACGGGAACGACCCTGCGGGCTATCGAGATCGAGGCAGACGTGATCCTGCTGGCGAAGGCCATCGACGGCGTCTATGACAGCGACCCGAAGCTGAATCCGGATGCAAAGAAATATGACGAGATCCCGATTGCCGAGGTCGTAGACAAGCGCCTGGCCGTCATGGATTTGACCGCTTCGATCATGTGCATGGAGAACAAGATGCCGATGCTGGTATTCGGCCTGGAGGGTGAGAACAGCATCGTGGATACCGTAAAAGGAAAATTTAACGGAACGAAGATTACCGTATAAAAAGAAATCGGAGGATTTGAAAATGGATGAGAGATTAAAGGGATATGACGAGAAGATGACAAAGTCCTATGACGCGATGCTTCGGGAGTTTACCGCGATTCGCGCAGGCCGTGCGAATCCGCATGTATTGGATAAGCTGAAGGTAGATTATTACGGAACGCCGACCCCGATCCAGCAGGTAGGCAATATCTCCGTACCGGAGCCCAGAATGCTGCAGATTCAGCCCTGGGAGAAGAGTCTGATCAAGGCCATCGAGAAGGCGATTATGACCTCTGACCTTGGTATCACACCCTCCAACGACGGTACGGTGATCCGCCTGGTATTTCCGGAGCTGACAGAGGAGCGCAGAAAGGAACTGGTCAAGGATATCAAGAAGAAGGGGGAGGCTGCCAAGGTAGCGATCCGAAATATTCGCCGGGATGCAAACGAGGCCTTCAAAAAGCAGAATAAGGCCAATGAGATTTCTGAGGATGACATGAAGGATCTGGAGACAAAGACCCAGAAAATGACCGACAAGTATATCGCAGACATCGAAAAGGCAGTAGAAGAAAAGTCCAAGGAGATCCTGACGGTCTAATAGGATACAAAATATAAGGGGACGGGCGGTATCTTTGTGCTGCCCGTCCCATTGTGCGATAAAGAAGCCCTTTTGGGAGACAAAAGAATGGAGTAAAAATATGGAAAATGATTTAAAGATCCCGCAGCACGTGGCGATTATTCTGGACGGCAACGGTCGCTGGGCCAAATCCAAGGGGATGCCGAGAAACTATGGGCATGCCCAGGGAGCAAAGAATGTCGAGACCATCTGCCGGGAGGCCTGGAATATGGGCATCAAATATCTGACGGTCTATGCCTTTTCCACAGAGAACTGGAAGCGGCCGCAGGATGAAGTAGATGCCCTGATGAAGCTTCTGCGCAATTATATGAAGAATTGTCTGAAGACCGCGGAAAAGAACCATATGCGGGTTCGGGTCATCGGAGATAAGAGCGGGCTTGCGGAGGATATTCAAAAAAGCGTGGCCGAGCTCGAGGAGGCATCAAAGGATCACGACGGACTGAATTTTCAGATTGCCATCAATTACGGCAGCCGGGACGAGATGGTGCGCGCCATGAAGAAGATGGCAGCTGACCGGGACGCAGGAAAGCTGACGGCAGAGGAGATTACCGAGGAGACCTTCGCCGGATATCTGGATACAGCGGGAATTCCGGATCCGGATCTTCTGATTCGCACCAGCGGAGAGGAACGGCTCTCCAATTACCTTTTGTGGCAGCTGGCCTATGCGGAGTTTTATTTTACCGATGTACATTGGCCGGATTTTTCCAAGGCAGAGCTGGAGAAAGCGATTCTGGCCTACAACAAGCGTGACAGACGCTACGGCGGCGTAAGGGAGGAATAGCATGAAGGCCTTTTTTACAAGACTGTTCAGCGGTATCGTATTGCTGGCGATCATCATCAGCACCGGAATCCTTGGGGGACCGGTTCTGTTCGGCTTTACCCTTTTGATTTCCCTGATTGGATATTGGGAATTTTTGAAGGTTTTCCATCTGGAGAAGAAGGCTCCGGGGCTCTGGGGAATGCTTTTTGTGCTCCTTTATTACGGAACGGTTTATACCGGAGATGCGCTGAAGCTGGCGGGACCGCTGCTTCTGGTGGCGTTTTTGATGGTTTTGATGGCGATTTATGTGGTGACCTTTCCGAAATATAAGACGGAGGAAATCACGGCGTCGTTTTTCGGCCTGGTCTATGTGGCTTTGATGCTTTCTTTTTTATATCAGACGCGAATGACTCTGATCGATGGAAGGAATACGCCCATCGTCTATTTCCTGATCTTTATCTGCTCCTGGGGCTGTGATACCTGTGCCTATGCCGTCGGAATGCTGATCGGGAAGCATAAGATGGCGCCGATCCTTAGTCCGAAGAAGTCTATCGAGGGCGGTATCGGCGGTATCGTAGGAGCGGCTCTTCTGGGAGCCATTTACGGCATGATCTTCCACCTGGATATCCGGGGCGCTGTGATTCTTTGCGCAGCGGGAGCCGTGGTATCGCAGATCGGCGATCTGGCGGCCTCGGCCATTAAGCGAAACCACGGGATCAAGGACTACGGGCATCTGATTCCGGGACATGGGGGGATTTTGGACCGCTTTGACAGTGTGATTTTTACCGCACCCATCATCTATGTGCTGACCCTTTTGGTGTTCAGTCGATAAGGAGAAGAATATGAAAAAAATAGCAATCCTTGGTTCGACAGGCTCCATCGGAACCCAGACCCTGGAAGTAACGCGAAATAACGGCGACTTAGAGATCGTATCTTTGGCAGCCGGAAGCAATATCAAAAAGCTGGAGGAGCAAATCCGGGAATTCCATCCCCGCCTGGCGGCAGTCTGGACCGAGGAAAAAGCGAAGGAGCTGCGGGACGCAGTGAAGGATCTGGATGTAAAGGTCGTTTCCGGTATGGACGGCCTCATCGAGGTCTGCACCCTGCCGGAGGCAGAGATCGTGGTGACGGCCATTGTCGGCATGATAGGAATTGTTCCTACAATCGCGGCGATGAAGGCCGGAAAGGACATTGCCCTGGCAAATAAGGAGACCCTGGTAACGGCAGGGCATATCATCATCCCCCTGGCGAAGGAGACCGGTGTACAGATTCTGCCGGTAGACAGCGAGCACAGTGCCATTTTCCAGTGCCTGCACGGAGAAAACAGAGGGGAACTGAAAAAAATTCTGCTGACAGCTTCCGGCGGACCCTTCCGTGGCAAAAAGAGAGAAGAACTGCAGCATATTCAGGTGGAGGACGCCCTGAAGCATCCAAACTGGGCCATGGGTCGGAAAATTACCATCGATTCCTCTACCCTGGTAAACAAGGGACTGGAAATGATGGAGGCAAAATGGCTCTTCGGTGTGGAACCTGGTGATATCCAGATTGTCGTGCAGCCAAAGAGCATCATTCATTCCATGGTGGAGTTCGTCGATGGCGCCGTCATTGCCCAGCTTGGCACGCCGGATATGAAGCTGCCGATCCAGTATGCACTGTATTATCCCGAGCGTCGATATCTGCCCGGGGAACGGC
This sequence comes from Alistipes onderdonkii, assembly GCA_963621925.1. Classification (GTDB taxonomy): domain Bacteria; phylum Bacillota; class Clostridia; order Lachnospirales; family Lachnospiraceae; genus Laedolimicola. The sequence continues at coordinate 9,145 of CAVFGF010000085.1, forward strand.
TGGATTTCTGGAAGCTGTCTGAAATCACCTTTGAGAAGCCGGATATGGAGACCTTCCGAGGTCTGAAGCTGGCCTTTGACGCAGCGGCAGCCGGTGGCTCGATGCCGACGGTCTACAATGCGGCCAATGAGCGGGCGGTGGCGAAATTCCTGGATCGAAAGATTGCATACCTTGAGATCCCGGAGATCATCGAGACCTGTATGGCCGGACACCAGGTAAAAGAAAATCCGTCTGTGGAGCAGATCCTGGATACGGAACAGGCGGTCTACGAATTTATCGAAAGCAGGTGGTAGCTTGAAAATCATACTTGCGATTTTGATCTTCAGCCTGATTATTATCTTTCATGAGTTTGGACATTTTCTCTTTGCAAAACTCGGAGGAATCGGGGTGACGGAATTTTCCCTGGGAATGGGGCCGAGAATCCTGAGTAAACAGATAGGAGAAACCAGGTATTCCTGGAAGCTTCTGCCCTTCGGAGGCTCCTGCATGATGCTGGGAGAGGATGAGGGAGCTGAAGTCGGCGAAGGCTCGTTTGGAAGC
>CAVFGF010000086.1:0-1279 GCA_963621925.1 Alistipes onderdonkii
ATGTATCCCGCAAGGACCCGGTGGGGGATACCTGCGTTACCACCTTTGATCTGCGCATGACCAGACCGAATGAGGAACCGGTCATGAATACAGCCGAAATACATGCCATCGAGCATCTTGGGGCAACCTTCCTGCGCAATCACAAGGACTTTGGTTCCAAGACCGTTTACTTCGGCCCCATGGGCTGCCGCACCGGGTTTTATCTTTTGCTCTCCGGAGATTATTCGTCGAAGGATATCCTTCCCCTGCTGATCGAGATGTGGGAATTTATTCGCGATTTTGAGGGCGAGATTCCCGGGGCATCTCCGCGCGACTGTGGCAATTATCTGGATATGAATCTTCCGATGGCCAAATATCTGGCGAACCGGTATCTCGAGCAGGTTCTCTATGATATTTCGGAGGATCGGCTCGTATATCCGGAATAAGTCAAGTTCCTAGGGAAACGCTGATTAAATGAGCATTTCCCTAGAGAAGAGCGCGCAGCTCGTCATGAAGCTTTCCGTTTGTCGCTACGATTTCACCCGGCTCTACCGGATTAACCTCCGAGCCATCAAAACGGGTGATTTTTCCGCCGGCTTCTTTTACCAGCAGCATTCCTGCCGCAAAATCCCAGGGCTGCAGTCTGACCTCAAAGAAGCCGCCGATGCGGCCGGCTGCTGTATAAGCCAGATCCATGGCTGCCGATCCGGTACGGCGGATATCCTCGCTTTTTTCGAAAACTCGCTGAAAGCAGGCAAAATTTTTCGGAGCCAGCTCCTTCTGATAGGGTGCTGTTCCGATGGAAATAATGGTTTCGCTGAGGTGCTCTGCATCGGCGACATGAATCGGACGCCCATTTACAAAGCTTCCCTTCCCTTTTTCTGCATGAAACATCTCCTCCCGGAAGGGATCGTAGATGACTCCCTGGATGATTTCTCCTTTGCTGTATAACCCAAGAGAAATAGTACTGTGCTGATAGTCATGTACCAGATTTGTCGTCCCGTCGATGGGATCGAGGATCCAGAAGGTATCTCCTTTCATCGCATGAAGACCCTCCTCCTCACCGAGAAATTCAATCTCCGGTGCCAGTTCATAAAGTTTTTCCCGCAGAAAAGTCTGAATCTGCATATCTACCTGCGTGACATAATCCGCCAGACCCTTGACCTTGACTTGTCCTGCCATCTCCCGATTTTCTACAAACTGCTTCGTCTCCCGTACGAGACGCATGACTTCACAAATTTCAGCGCTCATATTCTCTCCATTTCCTTTGACAATCTTTTAAAATCTCATGAAACTGACT
>CAVFGF010000086.1:1289-9636 GCA_963621925.1 Alistipes onderdonkii
CTTCCACATTTTTCCAGCTCTCCGAGAACCAGATCGATCTTTTCATCCTCCAGGAACCAATTATCCCGGCTGATATCTCTTGTTACCGTCGGGCAGACCAGAAAGTCTGTCTGGGGATAGCAAACCTGATAATAGAGCAATGCCCGCCTTGCATGCCAGGCCTGGGGGCAAAGAATGGCTTTTCGGATGATAAGCCCCAAGCTATCCGTCACTCTTCTGGAATAGAGGGCATTTTCATAAGTAAAAGTCGCTTCCTTTTCTTCGAGGATCGCTTCCCTCGGAACACCCTCTCCGAGAAGAAGATCCCGCAGAAAATCCCATTCCGTGCGCGACTCATAGCCTGGTATCAGACAGGCTCCCACCGGTTTGCTGTAACGTCCGGAGGGCAAAAGAAGGGGTGCATAGCCCTGCAGATACAGGTGAGCGGCAGTCAGGGCGATACCGCCCTCCTCACCGCCCGGAATAAAAATGATATCCGACGGTTCCGGTTTGTCTTCTACAAAGATAAACTTTGTCAGCTCCTCTGTAAAACCCATGACCGCTCTCCCATCATTGTTTGATCATACCGCTTTTTTGCACCTTTTCGATTACTTTTTTGATCACAGGAACCGGATGAACCAATGCCATTCGCACATAGCCCTCGCCCAAATCGCCAAAGGCACTGCCAGGCGTCACTATCATACCGGTTTTTTCCATCAGCTCCATCGTAAAGGCTGCACTGTCGGTGTAACCCTTTGGCAAAGGCGCCCAGACAAACATCGTACCCTGGCTGTCCGGTACCTCCCAGCCGATAGAGCGTAGGCCGCCGCAAAGGGCTTTATTTCTCCGTTCATACTCGGCACATTGCTCCTTTACCGTATCCTGAGGACCGGTCAAAGCCGCCACGGCCGCCAGCTGAATCGGAAGGAAAATTCCGTAGTCAATCTGGGAACGTACCTTGGAAAACTCACGGATAATATCTGCATTTCCTACAGCAAAGGAAATCCGCATGCCGGTCATGTTGTAGCTTTTGGAGAGGGAGTAGAACTCGATGCCCACCTCCTTTGCCCCCGGATAGGACAGGAAAGACTTTCCTTCTCTGCCATCATAAAGGATATCGGAATAAGCATTGTCATGCAGGATGATGATCTCGTATTTCTTCGCAAATGCAATCAGTTCATTATAAAAAGCATCATCTGCCACAGAACAAACCGGGTTGGACGGATAAGATACCACCATAAACTTCGCTGACCTGGCAGTCTCCTCCGGAATATCCTCAAAACGCGGCAGGAAATTATTTTCTGCATAGAGAGGATAGGTTTCGATCTTCGCTCCGGTCAGCTGCGGTCCCAGGGAAAAGACCGGATAGCCGGGGTTCGGAGCCAGCATCAGATCCCCCGGATCGCAAAGCGCAATGGCAATATGAGCCATTCCCTCCTGAGAACCATACAGAGCCATGATTTCATCCGGCTCCAACCCCACCCCGAATCTGTTCCTGTAAAAGTCCTGCAATGCCTTCTTCAGCTCCGGTCGATCAGCGATCGCATATTTGTAATTCTCCGGGTCTTTGCAGGCCTCTGTCATCGCATCCATCACATGCTTCGGCGGCTGAAAATCCGGTGTGCCGATGGAAAAGTTGTAAACCTCCATTCCCCTGTCGAGAAGCTCATTCTTTTTCTGCGCCAGAGCAGCAAAAATACCTTCTTCAATGGCTTCGGCGCGTTTGGAAAATGTAAAATGCATTGTTTTAACCCTTCTGTCGTAAAACTATTTTTGACCCTAATATCATTATTCTACTACAAATCTCTTCTTCCTGCAATTCCTTCTTGCTTTTCCGCTCCCTGTCTGCTAGAGTAAGATGCGTAACAGCTGAGGGGCAGGAAGAGTAGCCCATCAGCCTAAAAACAGCAGCTAAAAAGGAGAAAACGTATATGGCAGACCATACATGCAGCACACCGGATTGCGGCGGCAACTGCGATTCCTGCAATGGAGACATCACCGTAACCCTGACACTGGACAACGACGAAACCGTAGAATGTGCCATCCTGACCATCTTTCCGGTAGACGGACGTGACTATATCGCCCTGCTTCCCTTGGATGAGAACGGAGACAATGAGGACGGCGAAGTCTATCTCTATCGCTATGACAACAGCACCGGAAGCCCGGTACTGGACAATATCGAAACCGACGACGAATATGAGGCCGTCGCAGATATGTTCGACCAGATGCTGGATGCCGCAGAATTCGACGAGCTTGTCGAAGCAGACGGCGAGGATCTGGATGTCGAGGAGTAAGATAAAGTGTAGAACTTCAGCAACAAATGCTTCGGAGTGATTCGGTAGAATTTATAACGGTTTCAGTTTTTGCTCACCAGGCGGGCAGAATATCTTTTCCTAAGGAGGGCCTATTTGCGCCCGACCGTGGAAAAATATTCTGCCCGCCGTCCGTTTTATATTCTGCCCGCCGTCCGTCTATATTCGCCAGATTCACTCTTCCAGCAGCTCCTCCACAAACCTCGACTCCTCTGCCCTCTTCCCATAAAGCTTTCGCACAGAAAAAATATACAAAAGCTCCTTCGCCCGGGTCATGGCTACATAGAAAAGCCTGCGCTCCTCCTCCATATCTTCCTCGAAGACCACCCGCCTGTGCGGCGTCACGCCTTCATTGGCATCAATGATGAAGACAATGCGATATTCCAGACCTTTACTGCTATGCATGGTGGATAACACCACCCCATCCGTGTTCTGTTCTCGCTCTTTGGCCTGCTTGGCCAGCTCTGCCCTTATAAGCGCAATATGGGTTTCCCACTCCTCCAGCGTCTTGAATCCGGCTGAAAGTTCCTTTAGCTCATCCAGGATTCCCAGCAGCTCCTCCGGCTTTCTTCCCTTATAATCTGCATACTCCCGCAGATATTCCTCATAACCGATGATATTTCGAATATAATGCAGGCAGCCCGACGGACTTAAACAGCCGCACATCTTCAAGTCTTTCCAGAGCTTTTCGATCCGCTCCCGGATCCAGGGCTTGTCGTCATACCAGTCCAGAAGAGCTTCCCTTGAGACAAGCTCATGCTCCAGATATTCGCGGCTCAGATAACGCTTCGGCCGATTCATAACCTGCAGAAAATCCTCCCGTTTTACAAAGCCCTGCCTCAAATCACGCGCCATGTGAAGATACGAAAAGATATCCTTTACAATCCAATGATCATAGATATTTGGCAAGGCATCCCGCATGCGAAAGGGAATTCCTTCGGAAATCAATTCTTCCACCAGTTTTCGCGGCTGGGTATTGGTGCGGAATAAAATGGCTAAATCCCGGTAGGCTCCGCCCTTTTCCCGGTAGGTTTTTATTTTCTCAATGATGCAGCCATATTCTTCATCCTGATCCCGAAACCGGTGATGCAGGATCGGCGGTCCCTCCTGCTTATTTGCCTGAATCTTCTTAGAAAATCTCTGCTTGTTATGCTCGATAACCTTACAGGCGCCTTCCACAATCATTCTCGTACAGCGGTAATTTCGATCCAGGAGCACCCGTTTCGCTGCCGGATAATCCTGTTCAAAATGCAACATAATCTCCGGTTTTGCTCCCCGAAAGCGATAGATGGACTGGTCATCATCTCCTACGATAAACAGATTGTCCTTGGGAGCGGCCAGCAGGCGGACGATATCGTATTGAATCTGATTGATATCCTGAAACTCATCCACGAGAATATAGCGAAACTTTTTCTGCCAGGCGCTTAAGATATCTTTTCGCTCCTTCAAAAGCTCATAGCAGTAAACTAGCATATCATCAAAGTCTATTTTATTGCTGCGCCGCAGCCGGTTGTCATATTCGTGAAAAATCGCGACAAAGCTCTTGGTATTGCAGGAGGTTGCCTTATATTCCTGCAGGTTTACCCGCTCATTTTTCACCTTGCTGATTTCCGATGCGATACTGCCGATCAGCTCGGCCTCATCATCCGGCTCCAGCTTTTGTTTGTAGATCGCTTCCCGCAGAAAGTAAAATTTGTCCGTTTCCCGCAGAATATTTTCTGCACTATATCCGTAGGCCAGCTTTAGGATCTGAAAAAAAACAGCATGAAAGGTTCCGAACGAGACGGTTGTCGTCCCGGAGTCTGTCAGTCGTAGATAGCGCTCCTTCATCTCTTTTGCTGCTGCTTTTGTAAACGTAATCACGAGGATTTTATCGGGTGGAATGTGACAGATTTCTGTCAGATATTGAACCCGTCTGGTAAGCACCATCGTCTTACCGGAACCGGGTCCCGCAAGAACCAGCATGGGGCCGTCCTGGTGTATGACGGCCTCACGCTGTACTTCAGATAAAGAATTCAAATTTATGCCTCCAGCTTTGCAATGGCCTCGCGCACACGCTTCAGAGTCTCCTCCTTGCCGATCACTTCCATCAGCTCCGTTGCTCCGCAGGGTGTCATCTGCTTGCCGGATACGGCAATTCGGATGGGCCAAAGCACATAGCCGTTCTTGCAGCCCTTCTCCTCTACATATTTCAGAAGTCTTGTATACAAGGCATCGTTGCTGTAATCCTCCTGCTCCTCCAGGATCGGAAGAAGCTCTTTTAATACCTCCAGAGAGGATTCCACCGATGTCTTCATCTTCTTATGCGCATAGATTGCACTGTCGTACTCCGGCACAGCCTCGAAGAAATCGACCATCTCCTCGATCTCCGGGAATACCTCGATACGGGTCTTTACCATTGCTGCAATTTTTTTCAAATCATAGTCCTTGGAAATTGCTTCCCTCAGGTGCGGCAATGCCATCTCATAAAATGCATCAAAATCCATCGCTTTGATATATTCGCCATTCATCCACTTCAGCTTTGTATAGTCAAAGACGGACGGAGCCTTACTGATATGATGATAATCGAAGGCTTTGACCAGCTCATCCAGGGAATAAATCTCCCGATCCTCCTCCGGACTCCAGCCCAGCAGGGCTACAAAATTGATGATCGCCTCCGGCAGGAATCCCTGCTCCAGCAGATCCTCAAAGGAAGAATGGCCGCAGCGCTTGGATAACTTCTTATGCTCCTCATCGGTGATCAGCGGACAGTGAATATAGGCCGGAACCTCCCAGCCAAAGGCCTCATAGAGACGGTTATACTTCGGCGAGGAAGACAGATACTCATTTCCACGAACCACATGGGTAATTCCCATCAGATGATCATCCACTACATTGGCAAAATTGTAGGTCGGATATCCGTCGGATTTGATCAGAATCATATCGTCCAATTCGGCATTGTCTACCGTGATATCTCCGTAAATGTCATCGTGGAAGGTGGTCGTTCCTGTCGCAGGATTGTTCTGACGAATCACATAGGGGATACCGGCTGCGAGTTTCGCTTCCACTTCCTCTTTCGACAGATGGAGGCAATGCTTATCGTAGATTACGATTTCTTTTCCGGCCACCTCCGTCTTCAGGGACTCCAGACGCTCCTTATCGCAGAAACAGTAATAAGCCTCGCCCTTTTCAATCAATTTTTTTGCATACTCCAGGTAAATGCCTGCCGCATGCCGTTCACTCTGCACATAGGGACCGACACCGCCATCCTTGTCCGGACCTTCATCATGAATCAGGCCGGCCTTTGCCAGGGTGCGGTAGATAATCTCTACAGCCCCATCTACGTAGCGCTCCTGATCCGTATCCTCGATACGAAGAAGAAAATCTCCGTTCTCATGCTTCGCAATCAAATATGCATACAGTGCCGTTCTTAAGTTACCTACATGCATTCTTCCTGTAGGGCTCGGCGCAAATCTTGTTCGAATTTTACTCATTTTTTACTCCTCATATCCTTTTATTTGTTTCGCTTTTTCATCCCATACGGGGAGGGAAATACCTGCTACCTCGGAGGTAAACGCTGTCCCGTCCTGTTTCTCGAAGTGTTTCCATGCCCGCAGTACATAGCGAAATCCCAGATATTGCAGCGGAAGGTTGCAATATACCATCAAAATATTGGCGAAATCACTCAAATCCCAGAGGGAACCCAGATCCATACCCGCGATATTGGTAATGACACCAAAGCTGATTACCACAAGGCATAAAATGCGAATGACCGTAATAAAGGCTTTCTTGCCGGAAATACGGTTCGCACACATCTCCGTGAAGGACATAAAACCGATCAGGCAGGTAAAGGCAAAAAGGCCAAAGCACAGACTTACCAAAAGGGTAACAAAGCCGTAAGCGGCGCCGCCTCCGGTGAGTGCTCCGCAGGAAGCCAGAAATTTATCGAGCTTTCCCATTTCAAACCAGGCATCCGCTTCTCCGGTCATCCACATTCTTCCCATAATGACTACAAAGCCCGTCAGGGTACAAATCACGATGGTATCGAGAAAAACGCCGAGAGCCTGTACACAGCCCTGGTCACAGGGATGAGCCGCATCGGCTGCCGCTGCCGGCATCGTGATAGTTCCCTGTCCGGCTTCATTGGACATCAGACCGCGTTTGATTCCCTGACTTAAGGCCACACCGAAGGCACCGCCGAATACGGCCGCCGGCTGAAAGGCCTGGGTAAAGACAGCGGAGAAGAACCAGGGAATGCGAACCGCATTGCAGAGAACCAGAACGACCACGGTCAGCACATAGACCACTGCCATAATGGGCACCAGAATGTCCGTCGCTTTTGTAATCTTTTTGATTCCGCCGAAGCTGATCACTGCCGTTACCAGGATCAGGATGGCAAAGGAAATCCAATACAGCGCTGAATTTGTCGCAAAGTTCGTGCCTGTTATCACACCGGCGATAGCCCCGACAGCAGAAATCGTATTAAAGCCCTGAGCAGGGAAGCACAGGAACGCATATACGATATACAGGACGCTCAGAGCCACGCCCGCCCAGGCTGCATCCTTTAGAAGCCGGCGGCCGTAAAAGGGAAGGCCGCCGACATAGACATCACCGCGTTTTTCCTTGAAAATCTGTGACATCGTCGACTCAACAAAGGCGGTAGACATACCAAAGAATGCCGATACCCACATCCAGAACAGGGCTCCCGGACCTCCGATGGAGATGGCACCGGTAACACCTAGGATATTGCCCGGTCCGACACGCATCGCTGTGGACAGCAGGAAAGCAGCCAAGGAAGAAATGCCCATAGCTGTTTTTTTGCTGTTTACCAGCACGTGGAGACCATAACGGAATTTGCGCACCTGCACAAACCGAAGTCGGAATGTAAAATAAATGCCGGTTCCTACCAAAAGAATGATGGCCAGACTGAAATTTCCCAAGACAGGAATGGCTGCATACCAGCCAAAGTTTGTCGGGAACTCCCAAAACAGGTTGGATACAATCTGTATTTTTGCGCAGATCGCATTGACTGCGGCAAATAAAGCCTCCATAAGAAAACCCCCTCGCATTTTTCTCTCATTATAGATCCATGCGAGGGGATTTGTACAGTATTTTTTATCCGAAAACCTTGCGGCCGCCTACAAAGGTTGCCACAACCGGAATATCTTTGATCTTCTCATGTTCCATCGCAAAGGGATTTTCACCGAGAATGACAAAATCAGCCAGCATTCCGGGAGCAATTCTCCCCTTTATTTTTTCTTCAAAGCTGGCTTCTGCACTTCGGACGGTATAACTGTCCAGGGCCTCCTGTACCGTAAAGCTCTGTGCCGGAAGATAGGGGCCTACGTGGTCATGCAGGGTGGTTCTGGTTATCGCACATTGCATCGATGCCAGAGCATCCGGCAATTCCACCGGACAATCGGTTCCGTTGCTGACGGAAACACCCTTCTCCATCAGCGTTTTCCAGGAGTAGCTGGTAGCGGCCAGTTCCTTTCCTACCCGCTGCTCGATGATATGATTGTCATAATCCAAAAAGATACTCTGGGCATAGACATGGAGCTGATAGGCTGCGATTTTTTCAAGCTGATCCTCTCGGGTGATCTGGCAATGGACAATGCCGTGACGGTGATCGTCACTGGGATGCTCCGCCAGGGCTTTTTCGTAAGCCTTTAAAACCCGATCGAGGCAGGCATCTCCGATGGTATGAACGGCCACCTGCATGCCATGGGCATTGGCATAGCCAATCATCTCATCCAACGTCTCCTGACTGAAGACCGGAATGCCGCAGGTCGACGGGTCATCTGCATAAGGACGGCTCAAAAAAGCCGTTCTGGCTCCCAGGGCACCGTCTCCCAGCATCTTCAGCGGTCCAATCTTGAAATAATTGCTGCCCGTGCCGGTCACGTGACCGGATTCCACAAATTCTTTTAAAGAAGGAAGATCCACGAAATTGCTCTGCTCATAAACACGAACGGTCAGCTCGCCTGCCTCTTCCAATTCCTGATAGGCCTCATTGACAGTCTGCCACGGAACTGCCCGATATACGCAATAATCGTCTGTCTGGCTGCTGGTGACTC
>CAVFGF010000087.1:0-9623 GCA_963621925.1 Alistipes onderdonkii
AGTAAGATAACTGTACAAAACAGAGGGCTTTGTGAGAAAATAAAATTCTTACAAAGCCCTCTGTTTTTGTGCAACTTGTAAAAAAAGAAAATAAAAGATTTGTAAAAAACAGAAAAAACGGAAAGCTGGATTGACACGGAGGGGGTAATGGTGTATAGTTTGCTCATAAGATATTAGTAAGCTGAATGCACTAATATACAAGATGCAGGAGAAAAAGGAAAAATGAATGACAAAATTTGGGCAAAATCATGTCATATCTCTCCGTCGATGATTACGCTGGATATGTGCAATCTGGAGCAGCAATGCAAACTGGTGGAAGAAGCCGGACTGGAAATGATTCATGTGGATATACTGGACGGACATTTCAGCCCCAGCATGCCGCTTGGCCTGGATACCGTTAAACAGCTTCGAAAGAAAACGAACTTGAAATTCGAAGCCCACGTGATGGTGACGGAGCCGCAGTTCTTTATCGATGAGCTGATAGAGGCAGGTGCCTCTCAAATTGTGTTTCACATAGAAACCTGTGACCATGTAGACGGAATGCTGAATTACATTCACAGCAAGGGCATCCGGGCAGGCGTAGCCTTAAAGCCGGCAACACCGCTCTACGAGTTGGAATACATCCTGGATAAATGCGATGCGGTACTGCTGATGCTGATTAATCCCGGATTCGCACAGATGAAGGGTGAGTCGCAGACAGCTTATTCGGCAAGAAAGATACAGGATTTGCATGAGATGATAAAGGCAAGAGGCTTAGACACCAAGGTGATTCTCGACGGCAGAATTTCACCGGAGAATATTGAAACCTACGGAATGTCCGGAGAAGCAGACATCTTTGTAGCAGGCAGTACCTGTATCAAAAAAGAGGATCAGGTCGGAAGCTTGAAAAAGCTGAAAGCCATGGAAGATGAGATAAACAGCAAGAGAGCCTAGAGTAACGAGGATAAAAATGGGATATTACAGTGAAAATTACAATCAGACAGTAAAAGATGTTCTGGGAGAGCTCGATAAGGCATTGGGCGCGGTAGAACCGGAAACAGTCGAAAAATTTGTAAAGGCAGTTCTGGAAGCGGATCAGGTTTACTTCGTAGGCGTGGGAAGAGTGCTTCTTTCACTCCAGGCCATCTGCAAAAGACTGGCACATCTCGGAATCAAAACCCATTATGTGGGAGAGATTACGGAGCCGGCGATTACAGACAAAGACCTTCTGGTCGTAGGATCCGGAAGCGGTGGTTCCCTTTTCCCGTTGGGCATCGCAAAGAAAGCCCACGGAATCGGAGCAAAGATCGTACACATCGGTTCTAATCCGAACAGCGAGATGAAGGAGCTTTGTGAATTCATGGTTCGTATTCCGGTACGGACAAAGAATTATTTGGAGGACGAGATTGATTCCGTTCAGCCCATGACTTCCCTGTTCGAACAAAGTCTTCTCCTCTTCGGAGATGTAGTAGCGAAGATGATTATCGATGAGCGCCGGATTGATATGAAGAGCCTCTGGAGATATCACGCAAACCTGGAATAAGGCCGGAGAAGAATATGGATAAGAAATTAATGAAATACTGCGGAAGCCTGCAGCAGCTGGTTTATGCCCGTCCGGTAACCTATAAGGAGGGTCGCGCGGAGCACATGAATGCCATCGAGGCAAAATGCGGTGATATTTTCTTCCATTCCGCAGCGGACAAGGCGTTGGATATCACGGACTTTTCTTATAAGGGCATGAACATGACCTTCTTGGCAAAGCCCGGATTGGAAGGAAGAAATCAATACGATACGAACGGAGAGGAAGCTCTTCGAAGTATCATGGGCGGTCTCTTCTTTACCTGCGGATTGGAAAATATCTGTGCACCCTGCACGGTGGATGGAAAAGACTATCCGATGCATGGCCGAATGCGAACAACACCGGCTGAACATGTGTGTACGGATGTCATTACCGAGGGAGAAAGCTGCAAGCTGATCATCTCAGGCGAGATGCGGGAGGCGGAGCTCTTCGGTGAGAACATGGTTCTTCGCAGAAAGATAGAGAGTGTGTTTGGTGAAAACAGCATTACGGTCACAGATGAGATTGAAAATCAGGCTTTTCGTCCGGAACCGCTGATGCTTTTGTACCATTGCAATATGGGATATCCGTTTCTGAATGAAAATTGCGAGCTTTACGTTCCATCCAAACAGGTAGTAGGAAGAGAAGAGTTTTCCCAGAATCACGTGGAACGCTGGAACAAGATGGAGACACCCATTGACAACGAAGGGGAATACGTCTTTATCCATGACATGCAGTCCGATGAAAAGCTCGATACCATGGTTTTGGTAGCAAATCATGAGCTGCAAATCGGCCTGACGATTGAATTCAATCAGAAGAATCTTCCTTATTTTATGGAATGGAAATCCATGGCCTCCGGGGATTATGTCCTAGGACTGGAGCCCTCAAATTCCAGTGTCTACGGAAAGCTTCATCATATTGAAAATGATTCCGTACATTATCTGGAGCCTTTTGCAAAGGAAACCAACGTATTACGGTTTTCCGTAATCGAGGGAAAAGAAAAGATAGATGCAGCCATTGAGAAAATCAATGCCATCAAAGGATAAAAAGGAGCAAAAGTTATGAAGAGATCAGAGATTAATGCGGTTATCAAGAAATTTGAAGCATTATTGGCAGAGTACAAATTTGCACTTCCGCCGTATTTAAGCTTTACCCCGGAAGAGTGGGCAGAAAAAGGTCATGAATATGATGAGATTCGTGACAATGCCCTAGGCTGGGATGTTACAGATTATGGTGAAGGACATTTCGATACGCTGGGACTCGCACTGATTACTATTCGAAACGGTAATGTGCACAATCCGAAGTACAAAAAGCCCTATGCCGAAAAGATCATGATGTGTGATTCCGGACAGATTTCCCCGATGCATTTCCATTGGAATAAGATGGAAGATATCATCAACCGCGGTGGAAATGATATTATCTTTACTTTCTACAATGCAGACCCGGAGACAGGAGAGTATCTGGATACCGACGTTCTGATTTGCCAGGACGGAAGACAGTATACCATGCCGGCCGGAAGCAAGGTAACATTGCATCCCGGAGAGAGCATGACGCTGTATCCCTATCTCTATCATGAATTCATCATTCCGGAGGGCGGACCGTCTCTGATTGGAGAGGTTTCGATGACCAATGATGACAATACAGACAATCGCTTCAAGAATCCGTTGGGCAGATATCCGTCCATCGAGGAGGATGAGGCGCCCTACAGATTGCTTTGCACGGAGTATCCGGCAGCAAAATAAATAGTTTCAATAAAAGGGAGAAAGTGTATATCTCCTGCGTGGGGATATTAAAAATACACTCAAAAAAATCTTTTCAAAAACAGGAGGATGAAAAAGATGAAGAAAAAAGTTTTAGCAGCTATGCTGGCAACCATGATGGTTGCATCCATGACGGCTTGTGGAAGCTCTTCTGACACAACCACATCTACAACAGAGACCACAGAGACTGCAGAGACTACAGAAACTGCAGAGACCACAGATGCAGCAGGCGAGACCAAGGATCTTTCCGAGCTGAAGCTGGCATTTATCGTAGGTACTGAGAACGATGCATTCTATCAGAGCGTTGAGGAAGGTATCAAGTCTGAGTGCGAGAAGCTTGGCATCCCGACACCGACTCTGGCAGACCAGCAGCTGGACGGAAATATCTGCTCCGACCTAATCAACAACTACGTAGCAGCAGGCTATGATGCAGTTGCACTTTCCGCAAATGACCCGGCAGGAACCATGCCCGCTATTCAGGCAGCAAATGCAGAGGGCGTAAAGGTATTTACCTTTGACTGTACACTGGATGATCAGTATCTGGATCAGTATCTTGCATTCGTAGGATCCAACAACAAGGCCGGTGGTGTAACTGCTGGTGAGTATGTAGTTGAGCATGCTCCGGAAGGCTCTGTAGTTGGCTGCATTACTTACGCTTCCGCACAGTCTACTCAGGATCGTCAGGCTGGTTTCGAGGAGACCGTTCAGGCAGCTATCGACGGCGGCAAGGATCTGACTCTGATTGAGTCTCAGGATGCTGATAACGACCAGGCAAAGGCTGCTGATATCATGCAGAACCTGATTACACAGTATGGCGATGACCTGTCCTACATCTTCGTAGTTGGTGACCCGACCGGTTATGGTGCTCTGTCCTCTATTCAGTCTGCAGGCGCTAGCACAAAGATTGTCGGCTTCGACGCAGGTGAGACTGCTTGCCAGTACATCGCAGATCCGGAAGTTGGAAAGATTTGGGAAGCAGAAGTTGCACAGGATCCGGTTGGAATCGGTTCTGGTATTGTAGACAAGATTGCTGAGTACTTCACCAACGGTTCTATCGAAGGAGACCAGAAGGATCTGATCGAGTGTAAGCTTGTAACTGCTGAGAACGTAGCAGATTACCTGAAATAAATAAAAGGACTAAAAAAGTTTTGGTCTAAAGTGCCCGGACCATTAGGGTTCCGGGCACTTTTCAATAAAAGGGAAATGGAGGACAGATATGGAACCGCTCTTACAGGTAAAAAATATTGCCAAAGAATTTCCGGGCGTAAAAGCGTTGGAGGATATCAGCATTGATTTTTATCCGGGTGAATGCCATGCTCTGGTCGGCGAAAACGGAGCCGGAAAATCTACGTTGATTAAAATCATTGCTTCAATTTACAAGCCCACAAGGGGCGAAGTCATTCTGGACGGAAAGGTATGCAATTTTAAAACTCCTAAAGATGCCCTGGATGCAGGTATTGCAGTCATCGAGCAGGAGACAGCGATCGCTCCGCACTTGACCGTAGCGGAGAATATGTACCTGGGCTGCGAACCGAAAAAAGCAAACGGATTACTGGATCGTAAGAAAATGGAGGCTGATGCGCAGGCCGTACTGGATGAGATGGGACTGGAGGTAAATGCGCATACACTTTGCTCTACGCTGACAGCTGCACAGCTGCAGATGGTAGAGATTGCAAAGGTTATTTCAAAGCATGCAAAGGTAGTGGTTCTGGATGAGCCGACTTCCTCGCTTTCGGAGAAAGAGATCGATTCTCTTTTTGAGCAGGTTCGGAAGATGAAGGCAGCCAACACGACCATGATTTATGTAACACACCGTATGGCAGAGCTCCCTATCATCTGCGAGAAATGTTCAATCTTCCGAGATGGATTGAAGGTAGCAGAATATAAGGTAAATGAAGTAAGCGAGCAGACCATTGTCAACAGCATGGTAGGACGCGAGCTTGGTGCATTTGTGAAACCGGAACATACCGCGAAAGAAGAAATCCTTCGCGTTGAAAAGCTTTCCCAGAAGGGCGTATTCGAAAATGTCAGCTTCCATGCCAATGCAGGAGAAATCGTAGCATTTTCAGGCTTGGTCGGAGCAGGACGTACAGAGGTTATGGAGGCTATCTTCGGAGCAACGAAGATTACTTCCGGTAAAGTTTATCTCTATGGGGAAGAAGTACATATTAAAAACCCTGCTGATGCCATCAGCAGAAAAGTGGGTCTGGCTACCGAGGATCGGCGTCGTACCGGACTGCTTTTGACAAAATCAATTGAAGAAAATATCGCACTGCCGAACCTTCCGTTCCATGCAAAGAAAGGATTCGTCAATGTTCCCTGGGAAGTAAAAACCAGTGATGAATATATGGATAAGCTGAAGATCAAGGCACCGAATATCAAGACATTGTGCGGCAACCTGTCCGGTGGTAACCAGCAGAAGGTTATCCTTTCCAAATGGCTGGCAGCCGGTGTAAAGCTTCTGATTCTGGACGAGCCGACCAAGGGTATCGACGTAAATGCGAGAGCTGAGTTTTATGCCCTGATGGATCAGTTTGTAGAGAACGGTGGCTGTATTATCATGGTATCTTCGGATATGCCGGAGATTATCAAGATTGCGGATCGTGCTTATGTTATGTCAGAGGGACGCCTGACAGGAGAATTGAACCGTGACGAAATCACAGAGCTGAATCTGATTTCTCTTGCAAATCCGGTTACGGACGGTTCTGACAAGCAGCCTCAGTAAATGAGGATACGAATCTTATTCGAAAAGAGAGGAAAAGGAAATGAAAGAAAAAAATATTAAACAGTTAATCACTGATAATATTGTAATCGTAGTATTAGTTCTTCTGGTCATCGGCTTCTCCATCGGAAACAGCACCTTCCTGAAGACGGCAAATATCATCAACCTGTTCGGACAGATGTGTCTGAATGCAATTCTCGCAACCGGATTAACCTATGTTATCATCCTCGGCGGTATCGATATCAGCGTTGGTTCTGCAATGGCTATCACGGGTATTCTGGCAGCCCAGGTGATTCTTGCACTGAATATTCAGTCCACACCGCTGATTATGATTGTACAGATTCTCGTAGGTCTGGTTGCAGGAGCAGTGATTGGTCTCTTTATCGGCTGGCTGGTCGCTTATCGTCGCCTGGTTCCCATGATTTGTACGCTGGCATTGATGCAGGCCTTCCGTGGACTGGCTTATATTATCTCCGGCGGCGGTCCGGTTTACGGCCTTCCGACAGGCTTCTCCGTACTGGGTGCAGGACGTCTGATTAAGACCGATGGATTCAAGACAGGTATTATTCCGGTTATTGTATTGTTTACGATTGTTGTAGTTGTCATTTTCCATATTATCCTGACAAAGACTGTATTCGGTCGTCACGTATTTGCAGTAGGTTCCAATGCTTCCGTAGCACATATGTGTGGTATCGATACCAAGATGGTAACATTGAAATGCCATATGATCTGCGGTATCACAGCAGGTCTTGCAGGTATCGTAG
Organism: Alistipes onderdonkii; assembly: GCA_963621925.1. Lineage (GTDB taxonomy): Bacteria > Bacillota > Clostridia > Lachnospirales > Lachnospiraceae > Laedolimicola. The sequence goes on from CAVFGF010000087.1 coordinate 6,784, forward strand.
CAGCTTCCAAGGTAAATAACGGACACCCGGCTACCGGTGATGGATACGAGATGTTCGCCATCGCTGCAACCGTTCTGGGCGGAACCTCTCTGTCCGGTGGTTCCGGTTCTGTAGCAAGAGCAATGTTTGGCTGCGCAATCATCGCTGTTATCAACAATGGTATGACCTTGATGGAGATTTCTGCATACTGGCAGAAGGTTGTTATCGGTGCCATCATTATCCTGGCAGTTATGCTTGATATGGCACAGAAGGGCAAAGAAGAATAAGTATGAAATACTATTTGATTCTAGATATCGGCGGGACAAAGACGACATCCGTTGTTTTTGACGAACAGGGGGAGCCGATTACAGAGTTTAAAGTAAAGAAATCCAGGACTTATGAGGGAGAAGATGCTGTCTTTCAGAATACGGTTGAATTGGCCTATGAGGTTCTGAAGGAGGCAGGAAAAACAAAAGAGGATCTGGCAGGTGTGGGCGTTGCGGCGCCCGGACCGCTGGATTATCGAACCGGTCTTATCATCGATGTTCCTATGATGGGATGGAAGAATTTTCCCCTTGGTGACAGACTGAGAGAAGAATTCGGCGTACCGGTTTATGTAGAAAATGACGGAAATCTGGGTGCACTGGCAGAAGCGAATGTAGGAGTAGCCAAGGGTGAAAACGTAGTTCTCTACCAGACCATCAGTACCGGCTGCGGAGGCGGCATCGCCATTGGCGGAGAGATCTATCATGGTCGATCTGGTTTTGCAGGCGAGTTTGGACATATGACCATCAACTTTGCCGGCCCGGGCTGTGGCTGCGGAGGAAGCGGTTGCTTCGAGCTCTATGCTTCCGGTACAGCTGTGAACCGTCGTATGAAGCGGGATATCCGTTGTGGAATCAAATCGAAGGCTTTCGAGAGTATCGATTATGACCCGGAGAAGGTAAATGGTAAAATATTGAGCGACGCAGCTTGTGAGGGCGATTCCTATGCCATCGAGATGCTTCGTCAGGAAGGCTATTACATTGGTGTAGGCCTTTCGAATCTGATTAATCTGCTTGACCCGGATGTGATCGTCCTGGCCGGAGGAATGGCAAAGGCAGATCCGTATTTCCGTCACAGTATGATGGATGAGATACGCAGACATGCATGCTTTCCTTTCGATGAGGACAGAATTCGAGTATCCGAGTTAAATGACAAAGTGGTTGCTTACGGTGCTTACGTCATGGTAAAAAAAGCCCTGGACGGAAGCTTGTAAACTCATAATAAGAAAAGAGGAGAATATTATGCCGTTACTTACAATGAAACAGATTATGGCCGATTCTGTAAAGCTTGCTACTACCGACGCAGATCCGAAGTCCCGTTATGCTGTAGGAGCATTTAACTTCAGTACCATTCCTGAGATGGTAGGTATTGTAGAGGGTGCTCGCGAAAAAAATGCACCGGTTATCCTGATGGCTTCCCTTGGCGCTATCAAATATATCGGTTCTCTGGAACTGATTGCCGAGACTGCAAAGGGAATTGCAAAGACCTATCCGGAGGTTCCGTTCTGCCTGCACCTTGACCATGCAACAGATATGGAGCAGATCAAGCAGGCGGTTGTAGCTGGATTCACCAACGTTATGATCGATGCTTCGAAGGAGGACTTTGAGACCAATATTGCAAAATCTAAGGAAATTGCTGATTTTGCTCATCATCACAGCCCCTATGGCATCGATGGCTGCTCAGTAGAGGCAGAGCTTGGAATGCTGGCAGGACATGAGGACAACATTCATGTAGAGGAGTCTGGAAAGGCATATACGGATCCGGCTCTGGTAAAAGAATTTGTAGAGAGAACCGGAATCGATGCGCTGGCTGTAGCCATCGGAACCGCTCATGGTTTCTACAAGGCAGCTCCGGAAATCAAATTTGATCTTCTGGAGGAGATTCGTAAGCAGACGGATATTGCTTTGGTGCTGCATGGCGGTACCGGTGTACCGGAGGATGACTTCCGCAAGTGTGTTGCAATGGGTATGAGCAAGATCAACGTAGGAACCGGACTGAAGAAGGTTTATACGGATGCTGTCAGAGAGGCAATTAAGACGCTTCCGGAGACAGAGTATGACCCGCGTAAGATTGCAGGACCTGGAAGAAAGGCTATCTCTGCCGAGATCGCAAGCAAGAGCGACCTGTTTAACTGCAGCGGAAAGGCTCCGGCTGTTCTGAAGAGTATTTACGCGTAGACACAAAAGTTGTACAATTATAGGGCAGGTATTTGAAAAAATATCTGCCCTAAGAGTTTTAAGGAGGGGTATTTATGCTTACAAATTATGTAGAGGGATATCAGCATGTCGGAATTCCGACGGATGATATCAAAAAGACGGAAGAATTTTATCTGGGGCTTGGCTTTAAGCTGAAATGGGAGACTGTATACGGCGGACATCCGGTAAAATTCTTTGAGCACGGCAATATCATCATTGAGACCTATGAAAAAGATGGCGGAGCTACGAATATAACCGGAGCGATCGATCATATTGCTTTGAATTGCACGGATATCGTAGCCTGTGTAAAAGAAGTGAAGGAAGCGGGCTATTTTATCAACGAAGGCCCGGCATTCCTGCCTTACTGGGAGCATGGGGTGGAATATGTGACGATCCTTGGACCAAATCATGAAATTGTAGAATTTATTCAAAAATTTGCGTCAGAAGAGGAAAAAGAAAAGGCGGTGAAGGAACTTGGCTGAGATTTGGACAATGGGCGAGACCCTGGTGGAGATTATGCGGACAGAGGTAGATAAGCCTCTGAATGAGACGGCATTGTTTTCCGGTCCTTATCCTTCCGGTTCCTCAGCAATTATGATCTCCACAGTTGCACGTATGGGA
>CAVFGF010000088.1:0-9276 GCA_963621925.1 Alistipes onderdonkii
TCATTTTCATACGCCCTCAGCAGCAAGTGCTTCGGGCTGGTTCTGAATAGTTACTACTCCTTTTACTGTGCCGTATCGTCAAGCTGTCGCTTCAGGTAGAGACCTACCACGGCCGAAAAGTTCATAATATCGCGGATATAGGCAAAGTCCCGTCCGAAAATTCTGCGCTCCGCCTGCAGATCCTGCTCCTCCCCTGCGAAAACTCCCAGCACAGAGATGCCCTCTGCCCTTACCTTTCGCACCTCCAGAGCCGTATCCCGCACCGCATAGTCGCCCGCATAGGGAGCCGGATTTTTGCTGTTTGGGCGGTTTACAATGATATCGTTGGGACGTCCGTCACTCAGGACGATCAGAACCTTATTTTCTTCCGGCCGCTCCCGAAGACTCGCTGCAGCCGCCCGGATAGCCAGGCCGTCCCGGTTGTTCGAGGAGGCATAGAATTCGAAAATCCGCATATTCGCCTCCCTCGGGTCATCATAATCCCGGTATCGCTGCATGACCGTATAATCCCAGAAGGTACAAAATCCACTCACCCGGTGGGGAAGCTGTACCTTGCTTAAGGCCTCGCTGATGATATAGCCCTGCAGGGCTACCAGACTCTGACGGCTTCTCTGGGAACCGCTGGCATCGATCAGGACATGCACGACAAATTCTGAGCTGTCCTTTTTCAGCACCCGCTCAAAGAGCTTCTTATCGTGGCTGCGGCCCAGCTTCCAGAGCTCCTTCGGGAGAATATTGCCATACTCACTTCGCACCGTTTCCCGCTCGCTTCTGACCACCAGAGCCCTCCGCAGGGTATCTGCCAGCATCTCGATATTGCGCTTCGCGACCCGGGTATGATGGCCGTAGACCCGAAGATTCTCACTCTTCGAGCGTCTGGCATACTCGGACTGATAGTTTTTCTTTACCATATTGGACAGGATTCCATCGGTAAAATAGAGACTGCAGTCCGCATGGGCGCCGCGGCAAAGGCTGCGATTGATACGCTTTTGCTCTCCCTCGCTTAAGTAAGAGCGGCCGTAGTTGAGCTCGATGTAGGAATACATCTTCGACGCAGCCTCCGCGTCCACCAGTACCCGCTTCATGCGCTGCTCCCGTTTTTCCTCGGCTTCCGACGGAACCTCTGCGGTCTGGGTTACAGCCTGATTCACCTTACTTAGTACCTGGGTCAGATCCTCCTCGGCCGCTTCCTCCTCCAGATAATCCTTCCAGTTGAATTCCTTCAAATCCTCCATGGTGACAGCCAGCACGGTACTCAGATCCCCGTGCTTTCGTTCGAAATAAGGATCCACCAACCAGTTGTAGAGGGCATCCGTCACCCGAATGATCTCCATCGTATCCCGGGTATCCGTAAGCGTCTCCAGCATGTCTAAAACCTGCTGCATCCTGGCCTGTTCGATGCCGGCCTTGCCCCTTACCGCCTGCTGCATCATGCAAATCTTGACCTGCCCCAGATAGTAGGAGGCAAGTCTTGTAAAATCATAATCCAAGAGATCCGAAAAGGCTTTTTTTCGAATCTCTGCCACACCCTTTCGCTCTGCGCTGATTTTCCGATAGACCGCGCTGTCCACACAAAGCTGGGCAACATTTGTCAAAGCCTGCTCATCTGCCCCGTAGTATAACTTTTTTACCAGATAAAGTCCGAAGGCATTTCGGTCAAAATATCTGGAAAAGGCTCCCTGTTTCACCGCATCATAAAGAGATACCCAGGGCGAGCGGGAGAAGGATACCGTATCCAGCTTGATATTTTCACCGTAGTTGCCGCTGACGGTCCAGTAGAGATTCCGGATTCGATTCTCTATCTCATATTGATTTTCATCAAAATATTCCTGTTCCAGTGCTTCCTGTTCCTGCATGCTACCTCGCTTCCAACCCTTTTAAAATAACTCGCTGCCGGTCCACTCCTCCGGAATCCGGGTCATGACGATATCACCGATGATCTCTTTTTCAAAGCTGTCAAAACTCTTATTGATGATTCCCATGGTCACGGCCGTTCGGGGTGTCAGGCCGCAGCGCACCGTTTTCATTGCGCCGATCATGCCGCGCAGATCCAGCGCTTTTGTCGAAATCTCACTATTCTCAGCCTTAACCTGCAGATCCAGAAACAGACCGGCAAAGGCACGTAAGCCCTCCTCCTTTGCATCCGGAAAATTCGCCCGGAGGATACGCATCAAAGTCGTTTGCGTCAGCGCCGGCATATCGATAACCAGAAACCGGGATACCAAGGCCTCGTTCAGCTCCCTGGTTCCCGCATAGCCGTAATTCATCGTTCCGATAAATCGTGTGGCCGGATGCAGCTCGATCTTGTCGTAGCCCGGCACATCGATGATCCGCCGATAATCCAGCGTCGCATGGAGTACCGAAACCGCGTCATTTTTCGCCATATTGATCTCGTCGAACACGCCGAAGCCGCCGTTTTCCGCGCACTGGCATACAGGTCCCTTCCTCAGCCGTACCTCATTGTCCACAAACGTATCGGTTCCGATGAGAGAGCTGCTGTCGGTATTTACATTAAAGGAGATATTATAAGAAGGCCTTCCGAAAATCCAGGCCAGATTCTCTGCCAGGATATTTTTTCCCGTAGCCTTCGGGCCGGAGATCAGCACATTCTCCCCCTCTAAGAGGGCTGCAATGGCCATCTCGAGAATCTCTTTTCCGTAGAAGGGAACCGGCGGCTCCACGACACGGTTTTTCACTGCTTCCTCCACCGGATACTTGGTTCGAAATTTCTCAACCTCACGAACAAGCAGGGGATTTACCTGCTGTTCTTCCAAAACATGCAATTCGTTCATTTGTTTTCTTTCCTTTTTTATCCCAGAGATTTTATATAAGGTACCAGCTCGTCAAAATGCCGAATTATCTTATATTCCTCCGGCTTCAAAGCCGGATTTTCCGGCAGCTTCTTCTCCTTGGCGCGGTACCAGACCGGATGCATCCCTGCTGCCGCAGAGCCTGCCACGTCCTTTTTGAAATTATCGCCCACAAATACGATCTCCTCCGGACGGCAGCCGGCCTTCTCGATAAGAAGTCCCATAAGCCCCGGATGCGGCTTCTCATGGCCTGCCTCCTGGCTGGTCACGATATGATTGATATACGGGGCAAATCCATATTTTTCCAGTTTTTCGTATTGCATCCGAAGAGTCATGTCAGTGCCGATGCCGATTTTGATTCCCATCTCCCGAAGGATTCTCATCGCCTCCAGGCTGCCTGGCTCCGCCTTTGTCGACTCGAGAAGCCCATCCCAGTAAGCATGATAGAGGTTTCGAAGATGCGGGAAAATAGGTTTTTCCCAATGCTCCAGCATATTCTGGATCCGAATGCTGCGGCTATGGATCGCGGCATCATCGCTTCCCATCCGCTTTTTGATAACCTCATTCATCCGGTTGTACTCCGCCATATAGTCTGCGCCTGCGATCCCAAGCTCTCTTTCTGCATAAGCCTGCATCCGGCGCACACCCTCCGCATGTCCCTTTTCATAGTCATAGAGAGTATCATCAATATCGAAGATTACTTCCTTTATCATTTCCTTTCTCCCTTTTGCCGCTTCTTTTTCTCATTATAGCCTATTTCCCTGCTTTATTCCAGAAGGAATTCCGCCAATGCATAGTTGCTGACATCGATGCCCCGATCCGTCAAGCGCACAAAGTCTCCCGCCTGCTCGAGAAGCCCTTCCCGCATCAGCTTCTGAAAGACGGAACCATAGACTCCTTGCAATTCCTCGGTCACCGGGACACCGCTCATTTTCCGAAGGCCCAAAAACATCCTTTCCTCCAGAATCTCCTTTTTACTTAAGACCGCCCGCGATGCCGGTGCAAAGTCTCCCTTTACATATGCCTGCAAATCCGTTTGATTCTGATAACGTACCTCCTCCAGCAGGGAGGCTGCCCCCAGACCAAAGCCCTTGTAATCCGTCCGTTCCCAATAAGACAGATTATGGCGGCAGGCATATCCGGGCTTCGCATAGTTCGAAATCTCGTAGCGCTCGTACCCCTTCGTATGCAAAAAAGCCTTTGTATCCTCATACATCTGCCGGTCGAGATCCTCGCCCGGCAGCTCCTGCTCCCCGGGCGCTCCTTCCCGGTAGCGTTCATAAAAAGGGGTTCCCTCCTCGATGATCAGACTGTACGCGGAGATATGCTCCGGATCGAGCTTCGTCACCTGCCGAAGCGTTCCAAGCCAGCCCTCCCGGGTCTGTCCGGGCAGGGCGGACATCAGATCGATATTCACATTGTCAAATCCCAGGGTGCGCACTTCTTCATAGGTTTTCAGAAATTCTTCCCAGGTATGGATGCGGCCAAGAAGCTGCAGCTCCCGATTGTCCGCCGATTGCAGGCCGATGCTCAGGCGGTTGATGCCTGCGCTTTTATAAATTTCCAGTTTTTCCCTATCCAAGGTTCCAGGATTGCACTCTACGGTAATTTCCGCATCTGAACGCAAAGAAAGCTGCCCGGAAACCTCCTCGAGGATTCCTGCCAGCTCTTCTCCTTTTAAAAGAGAGGGCGTCCCGCCTCCGAAAAAGACGGTCGCTCCCTCATATCGTTCCCTAAGCCCCGAAGCAGAGCGAATCTCCTTCCTCAAAGCCTCCACATAGGCTGCCCGGCTCTCCTCTCCTGCCGGAGCCGAGAGGAAATCGCAATAAGCACATTTGCGCTTGCAGAAGGGAATATGGATATAGATGCCCAGTTTTTTCTTCATCTTACTCCTATTTGTCGTCCAGCTTCAGGACACTCATGAAGGCCTTTTGCGGAATCTCCACATTGCCTATCTGGCGCATTCGCTTCTTTCCTTCCTTCTGCTTTTCCAGAAGCTTCTTCTTTCGGGTAATGTCACCGCCGTAGCACTTTGCCAGGACATCCTTTCGCATGGCCTTGACAGTCTCCCGGGCGATGATTTTGCTTCCTACAGCTGCCTGGATCGGAATCTCGAAGAGATGTCTCGGGATCTCCTCCTTCAGCTTCTCGCACATCTTCCTTCCGCGCTCATAGGCGGTGCTGCTGTGTACAATGAAGGAGAGGGCATCTACCTCCTCCTTATTGATCAGGATATCGAGCTTCACCAGATCTGCCTGTACGTAACCCTTCATTTCATAATCAAAGGACGCATAGCCTCGGGATCTGGACTTCAATGCGTCAAAGAAGTCATAGATGATCTCATTCAGAGGCAGGTCATATTTCAAGAGGGCTCTGGTCTCCTCCATATATTCCATGCCGAGATAGACACCGCGCCGCTCCTGGCAGAGCTCCATGATGGAGCCGATAAACTCCGTCGTTACCATGATTTCGGCGCTGACAAATGGCTCTTCCATATGCTCGATCTCGGAAGGATCCGGAAGATTGGAGGGGTTGGTCAGGTCAATGACTTCTCCGTTGGTCTTGTAGACCTTATAGATAACTCCCGGAGCCGTTGTCACCAGATCGAGGTTATACTCCCGCTCGAGACGCTCCTGGATGATTTCCAGATGCAGAAGACCTAAGAAGCCGCAGCGGAAACCAAAGCCCAGCGCAATCGAGGTCTCCGGCTCAAATTGCAGGGATGCATCGTTGAGCTGCAGCTTTTCCAGCGCATCCCGCAGATCCGGATATTTGGCTCCGTCTGCCGGATAGAGGCCGCAATAGACCATCGGAAGAACCTTCTTGTAGCCGGGCAGCGGCTCGGCGCAGGGATTGTCCCGCTCGGTAATCGTATCGCCCACCCGGGTATCCCGGACATTCTTGATGCTGGCGGTGATATAGCCTACCATACCGGCCGAGAGCTCCTCACAGGGAATGAACTGTCCCGCTCCGAAGTAGCCTACCTCCACGACCTCCTCCTCGGCTCCGGTAGCCATCATTCGGATGGTGGTGCCCTTTTTCACCGTTCCCTCCTTGACCCGGCAGAAAATGATGACACCCTTGTAGGAGTCATATACCGAGTCAAAAATCAACGCCTTCAGAGGCGCTCCCGCATCTCCCACAGGAGCCGGAATCTTGTGAACAATGGCTTCCAGGACATCCTCCACATGGAGTCCCGTCTTTGCGGAAATCTGCGGTGCATCCTGAGCCTCCAGACCGATGACGTCCTCGATCTCGTCAATGACCCGCTGGGGCTCGGCGCTGGGCAGATCGATCTTATTGATGACCGGAATGACATCAAGATCATGATCCAGTGCCAGATAGACATTGGCCAGCGTCTGGGCTTCGATACCCTGGGCTGCATCCACCACCAGAACCGCGCCGTCACAGGCTGCCAGGCTTCTGGATACCTCATAATTGAAGTCCACATGACCCGGAGTATCGATCAGATTGAAGATATATTCTTCCCCGTCCTTGGCCTTATATACCGTGCGGACTGCCTGCGCCTTGATGGTAATACCGCGCTCCCGCTCCAGATCCATATTGTCCAATACCTGCGCCTGCATCTCCCGGCTGGTCAAAAGTCCCGTCATCTCGATGATGCGATCCGCCAGGGTCGATTTTCCGTGATCGATATGGGCAATGATACAGAAATTGCGGATTTTGCTCTGGTCATATGTTGTCATTCCGTAAATCCTCCGTTTGCATAACCTCTTCGGTTCGTATTATCTAACTAGATAACCAAAAAGCGGGTGCGCTTTTTGCGCCCGCTTTTTGGTTTATATTCTTTGCATGGTGCCTATTTCTGCAAGGGCTTCATGCTGTTTAAACTGATTACTAAGGTGGATGTATTGTGAAGCAGGGCGGAGGTCGTCGGCTGCAAAATTCCGGCTACGCCAAGTATAATGAGGCCGGTATTGAAGCCTACGATATTGCGGTAATTCTTATGAATCCGTTTCATCAGGCCATTGCCGATATACTTCAAAGCCACCAGCTGCCACAGATCCTCTGCGCCCACCGTTACATCCGCGATCTCCCGGGCAATCTCCGCACCGTCGCTGATGGCGATGCCGACATCTGCCGCTGACAGAGCCGGGGAATCATTGATTCCGTCGCCGATCATCATGACCTTTCTGCCCTTTGCCTTTTCTTCCTCGACGAAACGTGCCTTATCCTCCGGCAGGACTTCGGCGTAAAACTCATCCACGCCTACCTTCGCTGCCACGGCCCTCGCAGTCCGCTCGCTGTCTCCGGTCATCATGACGACCTTGGAGATACCGGCTTCCTTCAGGGCACGGATGACCTCCGGCGCCTCGGGGCGGATCGGATCCTCGATACAGATCACGGCAGCCAGCTCCCCTTCCACTGCCAGATAGAGATGGGAATACTCTGCCGGAAGAGCTTCGAACTTCGCCGCGCTTCCCTCCGGAAGAACGCATTTTTCATCATCAAAGACGAAATGATAGCTTCCGATGATCGCCTTTTTGCCTTCTACCGTCGTCGAAATGCCATGGGCGACGATATATTCTACCTTTGAATGTTTCTCCTCATGATTCAGGCTGCGGGCTTTTGCCGCATCCACCACGGCCTTTGCCATCGAATGGGGGAAGTGCTCCTCCAGGCAGGCTGCCAGGCGAAGAAGCTCGTCCTCGCTCTCCCCGTTAAACGGCACGACCCGAGCCACGGTCGGACAGGCACGGGTCAGCGTACCCGTCTTGTCAAAGACAATGGTATCCGCCTCCGCGACGGCCTCCAGATACTTGCCGCCCTTTACCGTCACATGCTCCGCACCCGCCTCGCGGATCGCAGACAATACGGAAATCGGAATGGCAAGCTTTAACGCACAGGAGAAATCTACCATCAAAACCGCCAGGGTCTTCGTCACATTTCTCGTCAGGAACCAGGTAGCTGCCGCACCCGCCAGCGTATAGGGCACCAGCTTGTCAGCCAGATGCTCTGCCTTTCCCTCTACCGAGGATTTCAGCTTTTCAGACTCCTCGATCATCGCTGCAATGCGATCGAACTTGCTGGCACCGCTGCCTACCTTCACGCGAATTGTCAGTTCGCCTTCCTCCAGCACCGTACCGGCATAGACCGACGCACCCGGCGCCTTCGCCACCGGCACAGCCTCTCCGGTCAGGGAGGACTGGTTTACCATTCCCTCGCCGGCTTCCACCGTTCCGTCAAATGGTACCACATTTCCCATATGGATGACAACCAGATCTTTTTCCTGAATCAGCGACGCATCCACCAGAATCTCCTGCCCGTCCCGAAGGAGCCATACCTTTTCGATATGCAGGGACATGCTGCGTGCCAAATCACCGACGGACTTTTTGTGGGTCCACTCCTCCAGAATCTCGCCGATGCCCAGTAAAAACATGACCGATCCGGCAGTGTCAAAGTCTCCGCGAAATACGGAGAAGCCGATGGCCGCTGCATCCAGAACCGGTACCTCCATCTTCCCTTTCGCCAGCGTCTTTACACCCTTCCAGAGATATTTCCAGGATTTTACAAATGCCATGCCGGCACGCACCGGATAGGGCAGGAAAAGCTTACTGCCTGCCCGCCAGGCGACACTGCCTACCAGCTTCTCCCAGTATTCCTCGCCAAGGGCTCTGCCGGAGCTCTGAAAAACCGCCTGGGGTACATTCACCTTCTCCGGATGAAAGCTGCGAAGGAGAGAGAGCACCTGCTCACGCTCTCCCGTATAGCAAACCACGATACTCAGAGTCTTTCTCTGTATCTTTGCAGAAGTAATAAAATCCTGCCTGTCCAGATAATATTGCAGGGTATCCGCCTCCTCGATGGACATGCGCCGCACGATGGCCTGCACACGGATTCTGCCTCTGATTTCATGTTTGATTCTAAATTTCATAGCTTTAAGCCTCGGTTTCCTCTGCGGTATCTGCCGTCTCTTCTACCTCTGCGTCTGCTACGACAGCTGCCTCTGCCGCTGCCTCGCGCTCCTCATTGATTTCCTTTGCGCCGGCATAGATATCCTCTGCATTCTCCTGAATGACTGCAGCGGTCTTCAGGACGCAGCTCTTCGCACGAAGTACGGCAGCGGTACAGTTGGTATAAAGCTTCTTTGCGTCATCGCTGGACAGAGCCTTGATACCTGCGGTACCAAAAAGTACACCTGCTGCAAAAATTCCACTCTTCTTCCAATCTACGTTCTTTAATTTCAACATTTTTATTTCCTCCTTTATTGGCTGAACCATTTGTTCCATATTTTGATTATTATAGCATTTTAAATATGAAAGGCAAGACTAACCGTTCTTATTGATAATTTTTAAAAACATATTGACAGACAGGCCTTCCTGTTCTAAAATAAGTGAGTATGTTTTGTAAAGACGTCCGTGTCCGGCTTTTACGGAACATGTATAAATAAGGTAACTATTCAGAACCAGCCCGAAGCACTTGCTGCTGAGGGCGTATGAAAATG
>CAVFGF010000089.1:0-9227 GCA_963621925.1 Alistipes onderdonkii
AAGCCGATTCTCATGGATTTTGCATCAGTAACTGTGAAGGTACTGAACAGTTACTCTGCTCGTGCGACCCGCTGCAGTGCGTGAAAAAGGCATCGCCGTCCCTGACAGCGATGCCTTTTTCTTTCCTATATTCTTGCTGATTTTATTTCAGCCACTCTTTGATCTGCTCGTATACACCGGCGCCATCCAGCTTGTACTTCTCCAGCAGCTTCACTGCCGGGCCGGACTCACCGAATACGTCATAGACACCGATCTTCTTAACCGGAGTCGGAAGCTTCTCGCTAAGTACGTCGCAAACGGCGCTGCCGAGGCCGCCGATGACGGAATGCTCCTCTGCGGTTACGACCTTGCCGGTCTTCTTTGCGGACTTCAGGATGATCTCCTCGTCCAGCGGCTTAATGGTGTGGATGTTAATAACCTCTGCGGATACACCCTCGGCTGCCAGCTTCTCAGCTGCCTCCAGAGCGCTGTTTACGCAAAGACCTGTAGCGACGATGGTCAGGTCGGTACCTTCTCTTAAAAGGATACCCTTGCCCAGCTCAAACTTATAGTTTGCCTCGTCATTGAATACCGGTACGGCCAGTCTGCCGAAACGCAGGTAAACCGGTCCCTCATACTCTGCTGCTGCCTTTACAGCTGCTCTTGCCTCTACGTCGTCGGCCGGGTTGATCACAACCATGCCCGGGATGGTACGCATCAGGGCGAGATCCTCGTTGCACTGATGCGTCGCTCCGTCCTCGCCTACAGAGATTCCTGCATGCGTAGCGGCGATCTTTACATTCAGATGCGGATAGCCTACGGAGTTGCGAACCTGCTCGAAGGCACGTCCGGCTGCGAACATAGCGAAGGTGCTGCAGAACGGAATCTTGCCTGTCGTCGCAAGGCCTGCTGCGATGCCTACCATATTGCTCTCTGCGATACCGCAGTCGAAGAAACGATCCGGATATGCTTTCTTGAATACGCCTGTCTTCGTAGCGCCGGCCAGGTCAGCATCCAGTACCAGAACGTTCGGATTCTCAGCGCCAAGCTCCTTCAGCGCGTTGCCATAGCTTTCTCTTGTTGCGATCTTCTTTACTTCTGACATAATGCTTCACCTACCTTCTCCAAATCTGCCATTGCGACTGCATACTGCTCATCGTTCGGAGCAGAGCCATGCCATCCTGCGTTGTTCTCCATGAAGGATACGCCCTTGCCCTTTACTGTCTTCATGATGATAGCGGTGGGCTGACCCTTGATGGTCTTTGCTTCGTTCAGAGCCATACGGATCTCGTCGAAGTTGTGGCCGTCGATATTGATAACATGGAAGTTAAATGCTTTGAATTTATCATCGATCGGATACGGAGAGTTTACCTCGCCGATGGGTCCGTCGATCTGAAGGTTGTTATTGTCTACGATGACGCACAGATTGTCCAGATGCTTTGCGCCTGCGAACATGGAAGCCTCCCAAACCTGACCCTCCTGGATCTCGCCGTCGCCAAGCAATGTATATACACGATAGCTGTCGCCGGATACCTTTGCGGAAAGCGCCATGCCGACTGCAGCGGAGATGCCCTGTCCTAAGGATCCGCTGGACATATCAAGACCCGGTGTATGCTGCATACAGGGATGTCCCTGAAGATGTGAGCCGATATGTCTTAAGGTAACCAGATCCTCCTTCGGGAAGAAGCCTCTCTCAGCCAGAACAGAGTACAGACCCGGAGCGGTATGACCCTTGGAAAGCACGAAACGGTCTCTGTCTGCCTTCTTCGGATCCTTCGGATCGATATTCATCTCTTCAAAATACAGGTATGTAAACATATCTGCTGCCGAAAGAGATCCGCCCGGATGTCCGGACTTTGCGCTGTGAACGGCGGTAACGATATCCTTGCGGACTTCATTTGCCGTCTTCTGGAGTTCTAAATTCGTCATGTTTGTCCCACCTTTTATTGTTTTTATTTGAGTGCATTTCTTCTTACAGTATACCGAGACTTATTCGTTCGGTCAAGCGGTTCTTTGAAATTCTGCTTCCATTTATTTACAGTTCGACGCGGCCCTCCAAAGCTCGAAGCAGCGTCACCTCATCGATATATTCCAGGTCACCGCCTACCGGCACACCGCTGGCGATCCGCGTCACGCGGACACCCGTCGGTTTGATAAGCTTACTGATATACATCGCCGTCGTCTCGCCCTCGAGGCTGGAATTTGTCGCAATGATGACCTCCTCCACATCTCCCTGAAGTCGGGTCATCAGCTCCTTTAAGCGGATGTCGGAGGGTCCGATCCCCAGCATCGGGGAAATCGCTCCGTGGAGCACATGGTAGACGCCGTCGTATTTGCCCGTCTTTTCATAGGCCGCCAGATCTCTCGTATTCTCCACCACCATGATCACCTTGTGATTGCGCTTGGGATTCCCGCAGATCGGACAGAGCTCCTGATCTGTCAAGGTAAAGCATTCCTTGCAATAGCGGACATTTTTGCGGGCACTGATGATGGAATCCGACAGAGCCTGTACCTTTTCCACCGGCATATTGATGATATGAAAGGCCAGCCGCTGGGCCGTCTTGCCGCCGATACCGGGCAGCGAAGAAAGCTGCTCGATCAATTTGCTGATTTGGCTGCTGTAATAATCCATCAGAACGGAAAGCCTCCGCCAAGGCCGCCGGTCAGGCCGGACATCATGGCTGCGGAATCCTGCTCCTGCTGCCTAAGCACCTGGTTCACCGCGATCTGAATCATTTCCTCCAGTGTCTCTACATCCTCCGGGTCGATGGCATCCGGGTCGATGGTCACCTTGGTGATCTCTTTCTTGCCGGTCATCTTGACCTCTACGGCTCCGCCGCCTGCTGCCGCGGTATATTCCTTCTCATCCAAAGCCTTCTGGCTCTCCTCCATCTGACGCTGCATCTTCTGCGCCTGCTTCATCAGGTTGTTCATGTTGCCGGGCATGCCCATGCCTCCCGGAAATCCACCTCTTTTTGCCATGTTTTTTACTCCTCTTCTATCTCTATTTCTGTATGAATGACCTGTCCGATATCGATCGCACCCACCTCTGCGTGGGGGTCATTCTCCATACAGGCTACCAGAATCTCCATATCCTTTCCGGTATCCTGTAAGATCACATTTTTTATCTCCTGAAGGTGTCTCGTCTCCTTCAGAAAGGCCTCTCCGGTCGGCGTCGCCGCAATGATGCCAAGCTTTCTGCCCTCCACTGCCTTCAGGCTTGCATCCTTCAGATACGTCCGAAGCAGCGGATGTAAATGATTCAAAAGCTTCGGCCAGTTTTCCACTACCTTTCGGACATCCTCCGGCAGGGATTTCGGTGCCGGCGCCTCGGGTGTCGGCTTTTTCACCTCTGACCGGGTTTCCTGCCGTCCCTCGGCTTCCGGCCTGCCCCCTCCATAGGAAATGACTCCGGAGGAAAGCTCTGTGAGCTTCGCCTCGAATTCCTCCTCCAGCACCCGGATGCGATCCAGGATCACATCGGTATTTGTCTCCATGGCCGGACGGCAAAGCTTGATAAAGGCCACCTCCACCAGCACCCGCTTCTGGGAAGCATAGCGAATCTGCCCGCCAAGCTCCGAAAATATCCGGATATAGCGCATCAGGGTATCATCCTCGATCTGCAGCGCCTCTTCCTTCAGACGCGCCAGATTTTCACTGGAGACATCCAGAATATCCTCCATCTGATCATTGCTCTTTAATAGAAGCAGATTCCGAAGATACCAGGTAAAATCCGTGACGAACTGGCCCAGCTCCCGTCCCTGTATGACCAGCTCCTCGATGCCCTCCATGACCCCGGGCAGATCCCGGTTCAGAGTCTGACGCAAAAGCTTACTGTAAACCTCCGTATCCACGGCTCCCAGGACATCCAGGACATGGTCATAGGTCAGCTTCTGATTCAGGTAAAAGGCAATGCACTGGTCGAGGAGGCTTAAGGCGTCACGCATCGAGCCGTCCGCCGCCTTCGCGATATAGCGCAGAGCCTTCTCTTCTGTCTCAACGCCTTCTTTTTCGGTCAGCTCCCGAAGCCTCTCCGTAATCGTATCCGCCGTAATGCGCCGGAAATCATAGCGCTGACACCGGGACAGAATCGTCACCGGAATCTTGTGGGCCTCGGTGGTCGCCAGAATAAAGATGACGTAGGCCGGCGGCTCCTCCAATGTTTTCAAAAGGGCATTGAAGGCTCCGATGGAGAGCATATGCACCTCGTCGATGATATAGACCTTGTAGCGTCCCTCCGTCGGCGAGTAGGCCACTTCATCACGAATCTCACGGATGTTGTCGACGCCGTTATTCGAAGCGGCATCGATCTCGATCACATTCATGGAAGTGCCTGCCGCGATGGAGCGGCAGGCTGCACAGGTTCCGCAGGGATTGCCATCGACCGGATGCTCACAGTTTACCGCCCGGGCGAAGATCTTCGCGACGGTGGTCTTGCCGGTACCTCTGGTCCCGCAAAACAGGTAAGCATGGCCGATTCTGTCTGCGTTGATTTGATTTTTCAGTGTGGTTACGATGTGATCCTGTCCCCGGACATCCCCGAACTCGGTCGGACGAAACTTCCGGTAAAGGGCCATATATGACATGGATAATTCCTCTTTTTAAACTTCTAATCGCCGAAGCTGATGCCGATCATCTTTGCTTCGGATATAATGGAGGAGTTCGGATCTACAAACTTCAATTTTCCTGCAGACTCCTCCAGCGGAATGCGGACGCATTCATCATTGACGATACCGATCATGTATCCGTAAGCATCCTCGACAATTGCCTGGGCTGCTGCCGCTCCCAGTCTCGTCGACAATACACGGTCATAGGGGCAGGGGCTGCCGCCGCGCTGGGTATGACCCGGGACTGTGACGCGTACCTCAGTGCCGAGCCGCTTCGTCAGCTGGTCTGCGATCTCGTAGGATACCGTCGGATACGGATAGCTCTCCATGAATTTCTTCAGTTCCTTCTTGCTCATCTCGGCACGCTCCTTCGGAATCGCGCCCTCCGCTACGGCCAGGATCGTAAAGCCCTTCTTCTGCTTGTTGCGGGTCTCGATGGCATTGCAGATGCTGTCGATGCTGTAGGGGATCTCCGGAATCAGGATAATATCCGCGCCTCCGGCAATGCCGGCATGCAGCGTCAGCTGTCCTACCTTATGACCCATGACCTCGATAATGAAGACACGGCCGTGGGAGGCTGCCGTCGTATGGATGCAGTCGATGCAGTCCGTCGCGATATTCACCGCGCTCTGGAAGCCGAAGGTCATATCCGTACCGAAGATATCATTGTCAATAGTCTTCGGCATATGGAGGATATTCAGACCCTCCTCCCGCAGGAGGTTCGCGGTCTTCTGGGTACCGTTGCCGCCCAGGATCACCAGGCAGTCGAGGCGCAGCTTGTGATAGGTATGCTTCATGGCCTCTACCTTGTCCAGGCCGTTTTCATCCGGCACACGCATCATCTTGAACGGCTGGCGGGAGCTGCCTAAGATCGTGCCGCCCTTGGTCAGGATGCCGGAGAAATCCTTCGGCGTCAGCATCCGGTAATTGCCGTAAATCAGTCCCTTATAACCTTCCTCAAAGCCATAGAGTTCTACCTCGTCCAGGGCATTGCAGACACCCTTTACGATCCCTCGCATCGTCGCATTCAGTGCCTGGCAGTCTCCGCCGCTGGTCAACATTCCGATTCTCTTCATCTTCCGCGCCTCCGTTCTGAATAGTTACCCGTTTTTAGAATCAGTGTAGCATATTTTCCCGTTTCCCTCAAGGGGGATGGAATTTTTCTTCGCGTTCTGCTATAGTAATGGTTACCTCAAACTTCCCACTTGCAAATTCTGTTAACCTATAGTATAATTTTAAGCGCTGATTCACAGCAATGGAGGAGTACCCAAGCGGCTGAAGGGTCTGGCTTCGAACACCAGTAGGTCGGTAACACCGGCGCGAGGGTTCAAATCCCTCCTCCTCCGTGAAAAAAGATCCTGCGAGGCAGGATCTTTTTTTGTTATCGGAAGGAGGCTCGAAACTCTCATGATTGATATTTCCGCTTTATTAAAGAAAACCTATCCCGGCAGTTCCGAGGATTATCTCTTTTTGATCTGTGGAGATGCAAGCAAGGGTGTTCCTTCTCTGCAAGAGCTGCTTTTGCAGGAGTTGGGCTCCCTTGAGAGCTCGGACGCCGAAAAGGTCTGGGCCGGTATCGTGAATGCCATGGATGATTATCTGAATGATTATCCGGGCACCTCTGTCTATAAGCAAAAGCTATGGAATATATTTTACCCCTGGCTTCGAAGGCTTGCTCAGGAGCTTAGTCTCCCATTCTCGGATGAAGCGCTGAACCGGGAGCTTCCCCGCCCTCTGGGGCACGATTTTGCCATCGACCTCATCAAGGATCTCCATTACTCTCGCGACGGTATCACAAAATCCGAATTGGCCGCAAAGTACAAGGTTAGTGAGCGCACCGTCAAGAATACCATCGACCGGCTGAATTCCGAAAAATCCGGCGAACTGCGCATAGCCGGACAGAAGGTCTCTTTCCCCATCCGGGAAATCTATGATTATGACCGGCGCGATCAGGTGACCCGCCGCAAATTCTCCGCATCCGCTACCGTCAATCCCGTCTTTCTTACCTTCAATATCGCTCAGATTCACGCTCTCCTGAATGGTCTGAAATGCAGTTATTATGAGGAAGGGCGAAATATGTCTCTTAGCATCGCTGTAGAGATATGGTCCCAGCTGTCTCCCTATACACAGGATCGCATCCGGCTCGTTTATTTTCCTAAGGAACCGAAATTCAAAGAATTTATCGAGATGGCGGATGCGGAGGTTTCATCCACACAGCTGCATAGCTATCATGCAGAATGCGAACAATTAAAGGAGGAGGATCTCTCTCCTTATGAGATGGATGAATTAGAGCGCAAATTGCAGATGTAGCCCAGGGTGGGACTCCCGTGGTTGCATGGATGCGGGAGTCCTGCTCCGGGTTACATCCTGCTGCGCAGGTAGGCGTCTGCCATTTTTTCAGAATAGCCGCATTGCTCAACCATGGCTTTTTTCATCAATTCCAGATAAGCCGGATCCGGCTCATTTTCCGGTCGCCGCTCTGCTGATGTCAGTGTATAGATCGGGCAATGATCTGAATTTACTCCCAGGCAAAGCAGATTTCCGTACCAGTTATCGGAGGCACCCTCCTGCACCTGAATTTCCAATAGCTGTCCCATCGTAATCTTATATAATCGCATAAAGGTAAATCCCGGTGCCTTGATATCGTAGAAGGATACTCCCTTTCCATTCCATGCACTGCTGGAATTGCCATAATACATCCCACCGCCGAACATACTGTGCATACTCTCTGTCCACAAGGTCTTGTCGGTGCAGCCGCTGTAATACCGTCCATTTGCCTCGCAGGTTCCGCCTTCTATATAGCAGGCAAAGCGTTCCGCATCGAGATTGGAGCCATAGCAGGCATACCAAACCGGATCGGAAGCCTTCTGATTCCATTTTCCGGAAAAGGCAGTACCGTTTATATAGGAATGATAAACATAGGTATCTACCTCCAGAGTTTCGTCGTCGTAGTATACGCTGACACGCTTCCGATCGTATAAGCTGCCTTCCGATTCATAGCGATCCAGCTGTTTCAGCGTCTCCCTTGAAACCTCATAAACCTCTCCTAAAATTTGATAATCCCGACAAGGGCGTATGCCGGGAAAAGAGCCTAGGTCATACAGGGCATAGTTTGGCAGGCAATAGGTTCCGAGGCACTTCGCGGAGCTTAACAGGTGATGGGCTGCTTCTCCTTTCATCAGTGTGCCGTATACAAAGATGCGAATGGTGCGTGCAAAATCACCGGGTTTTCCAGATACAGGTACAGGGTAAGTCATTTTCATAGCTCATAACTCCTTTCATTTGAGTGCTGTGTTCAGCAGCAGTAGATTTGTTATGAGCCAATGATAGCAGAGATTTGGGGGCAGATTGGAAAGAATCTTTCCAATCCAGAAAGACTCGAAACTTCTGTAAATAAAGAGATTTTGAAAGTTCTAAATATTGGAATATTGTAATTATTCAGAACCAGCCCGAAGCACCTGCTGCTGAGGGCGTATGAAAATGATTTTGCATCGTAACTGTTGCGAAGCATCCGTGAGGAGTTGCCAGTGGCAAGTCCTCACGGTGAAGGTACTGAACAGTTACGAAATATTATTCGTTATACACGCTCTCGATCGCGCCCCGCAGATGCTCATAGCATTTCTGCAGATCACTCTTTCCCTGCTCGTCCAGGGGCAGCTCCAGTACCCGGTCGATGCCGTTCTTGGAAATGATGCAGGGCAGGCTCATGGCCGCTCCGGTGAGGCCGTACTGGCCTGACAGGACCGTGGAGACGGGCACGACGGATTTCTCGTTGCGGACGATGCTGCCGATCAGGCGGCAGGCGCTTAAGGCCACGCCGGAGCTAGTATAACCCTTCAGTTCTACGATATCCAGGCCGATAACCTTCGTGTCGTGGAGTAATTTTTCCTTATCAAGTTTTTCTTTTAATTCAAACTGTTTCTCAAATTCTGAAAATGGCACACCTACGATATTGACCGTATTCCAGGGAATGAAGGATGTGGAGCCGTGCTCGCCCAGTACGAAGCCGGTCACGTTTTTCGCATCCACGCCGCAGAAATCGCCCAGCATCTTATTGAAACGGGCGGTGTCAAGCAAAGTGCCGGTGCCGAAGATCTTCCCCGCCGGATAGTCGAATTTCTTCTGGGCGATATAAGTCAGGATGTCCAGAGGATTCGATACCACGATGATGATGGCCTCTCTGGTATACCGGGTAATTTGCTCCATGATATCATTCATGACGCTGACATTTTTCTCCAGAAGCACCATGCGGTCACGAGAATTACCAGGCTGAATGCTGGGACCTGCAGTCACGACGATGATCTGGGCATCCGCGCACTCCTCGTAGCCGCCCACGTGGATATTCGCGTTGGCACTGTAGGCGAATGCGGTAGTATGGCTGGCATCAAGAACCTCGCCCAGGGCCTTTTTCTGATTCCGGTTCACGACCACGATCTCATCCAGGATATTCATCCGCAGAACCGAATTCAGGATCGCGCTTCCCACATTTCCGGCGCCGATGATTACCATTTTCCCATACGAAATTGCCATAGCTTTATCCTCCTTTTAAAATGTCCGATTCGCATCACAATTTTGACACCTGAACCAAATTTAGGGAAACGCTGATTAAAGCGTTTCCCTCGCCGGATTTGCGCTGCGAAG
>CAVFGF010000090.1:0-9169 GCA_963621925.1 Alistipes onderdonkii
GCAGCAAGCATCTGTGAGATCTCAGCTGTGGTTGAGTATACAATCTCAACATCCTCGCCAACCTTGAGTCCGGCATTGCTTAAGAAGAACTGTGTAAGTGCATCCGGCGGTGATGACTGAAGCGGAACATATACGGTCTTGCCCTTAAGCTGTGACCACTCGGTAAGCTCAGAATCTGTGGTTACAAAATAAGTTACTCCCCAGGTGTTGACATTGGTGAGACGAACCGGAAGTCCCTTGTTATAGAGCTTAGCTACCACTGTCAACGGAAATGCGAACATATCGTGCTCACCGTCCTGAACCATGGCTATGAGTTGCTCCGGTGCATCCCATACATCAAGTTCGATACTTACCTTGTCACCGAGCATTCCTTCTTCAATCATATGCAGTACAGGCAGCGTCGGCGGTGCCTTTGGTACGCCCAGCTTGAGCGTTACTGCCTCAGCTTCATCTGTGCTTGCCTCAGCTTCCTTTTGCTCTGCAGCCTCGCTTTCCGCGGATTCTGCTGCCATCTCCGTTTCACTCTCGGTGACTGTCTCTGTTTCAGTGGTGCTTCCGCAAGCTGTCAGAGTCAGCATTGCTGCTGCCATCAATGCGGCAGCTAATTTAAACTTGCTCATTGTATTCCTCCCTTCAATTTGTTATTATGTTGTTAGTATTCACTAACTCAAGATAACATCGATAAGGATAGATTTTCAGTTGCCATAGCAACAAACGGGGGAAATATTTTGAAAAATTATCATTCACTGATTATGAACAATCCGCTGTTTAAGGGGATACCTGAGGACAGATTAGAAACTGTATTGAGATGCCTTAAGGCGCAGAAAAAGACTTTTGAGGACAGAACCATGCTGTTTTCTGCAGGTAATCCTATATCCTGCTTAGGAATGGTTCTGAAAGGATATGTTGAGATATTCCTGACAGATGCCGACGGCAGCCGTATACTTATAACTCAGGCTTCAGAGGGAGAGCTGTTTGGACATGCACTGGCTGTAGCACAGGCTGAAACCAATATATTTGAGATAACTACATCCGCTCAGGCGGAGATACTCTTCCTACATGTACCTGAGTTCACTTCTTTGCGATATTCAAATTGCACCTATCGCTTCAAGGTTATGGAGAACCTGATGCAGCTTATAGCGAAAAATAATATGGAGCTTATGAAAAAGATTCGCATACTTACGCAGGGCTCACTGCGTAAGAAAATCATGCTCTACCTGTCTATATTGGCTAAGGAACAGCATTCCGATACGATTGCACTCCCATTTGGACGTGATAAGCTTGCCAATTATCTGTTCTGTGACCGCAGTGCTGTCTCAAGAGAGCTGGGACGGATGTCGAGAGAGGGACTTATCGTCTTATCCAAGACCGAGATAACGCTTACCGGAAACTCGGTAAACTATGCGAGCGCTGTCTGAGCCCTCATGAGTTTGCTTATAAGTGGGTGGATGACCTTTTGACCCTCCCATGACTTTATTGTCTCTTATACTCCCGTCCGAGATAATAATTCACCCTAAAGAACACCAGCACCAGCCAGTAACAGAGGTTATAATGCCCCGTCCGCATCAGCCACAGATAGAGCCTGATCGACACCGACAGCTTATCCATCGTATGCTTCTCGATGGCCTCCCGAACCTCCGGATCCTCGCAGATTCGCCGCACATTCGCCACCACCGTCTGACGCCCGGACTTATAATTCCGGTAAATCTCATTTTTCACCGCCAGCACCGCCATGCTCAGAAAATCATTCCGAATCTGCGCCGTAAAATCATAGACACCCTTGGCTTCGCTGATATTCTTAAGCCGCGCACTCAGAAGCTTCACCTTCTCGATATACGCGCTGTCATACTGACCCGTAATCGACTTGTTATTAATCCAGTAATGATAGGGATAAAAATCCTGTATCACGCAGAGCTTCCGGGTATCAAGAAGCACCGGGAACGTAATCTGCAGATCCTCCCCAACCGCCACCCGGTCGTCGCAAAACTCTACATTCGCCCGCAGAAGCTCCGTCCGGAAGATTTTCGTCACCCGGGCCGGCTGCAGCGTCCGACCGAAGAAATAGCCGTCATTGATGAGCGTCGGAAAGAGTTCTTCCAGATCCTTCCTGTCGTAAACTGCTTTCTTGAAATTCGAAATCTCATTCCGTTTCGGGATCTTCGGATCCTCGAAGTCAAAGACCAGCCCGCAGACCGTCACATCCGCGTTCTCCTGCTCCGCAAGGTTCAGCATCCGCTCATACATATCCGGATCAATCCAGTCGTCGCTGTCCACAAAGCCCGTATAATCCCCGGTCGCCAGCGCAAGTCCCGCTTTCCAAGCCGAGGTCAGGCCGCCGTTGGCCCTATGATGCACCCGGATATTCTCATATTTCTTCGCATAAGCTTCGCACATGGCCCCGGAGTCATCCGTCGATCCGTCGTCCACCAGAATGATCTCCAGGTTCTCTGCGGTCTGATTTATAATACTGTCCACACAGCGCTCCAGGTACCGCTCCACATTGTAAACCGGCACGATCACGCTCAATTTCTTACTGTTTTTCACTTTCACTCATCACCTGATTCAATAATTTCCGATAAAGTCCCGGGCAAATCAGAAACAGCCGATAGCCTATCCGTGTCCGCAGCGGAAAATTTCCGTAGCGTCTGACCCGCTTCAGCCCCTGCCGCACCAGCTCCCGGATCCGGCGCTCTTCCTCCGGCGTCGCCGCCTTCTGATCCTGCATTTCAAAATAAATATGGATACTGCCGTCCGCCAGGTCACGAAGTCCCGGTTCCATCAGATCCGCATAGCCCTTCTGCTCAAAGAATTCCATCCGCTCCGAGACCGCCCGGATCCAGTCCAGCCTTCTGGGAGTGAAGCTTCTGGTGATACTGTCCGCATTGATAAAATACCCGTACCGTGTAGAATCCACCACAGCGGCCTTCTCGACCCGATCGTAGATCCGGTAGGTCGTCGCCTCATCCTCATGAATCCGCCCTACCGGATAGCGAATCCCCTGAAACAGCTCCCTCCGGTACAGCTTGTTCCAGGCCACTACAAAACGGGAGCCGTCGGGTCCGTACATCCTGTGCAGCATTTCCCGGCCTGTACAGGTCTCCACCTTCCCGGTTCCAAGCTCCGAGACAGCTTCCCCGCGCACATAGATCCAACGGCAGACACTCAGCTCGCTTCCCGTATCCTCGCAGGCCAGGTACAGACATTCCAAAAAATCCGGCGCCAGATAATCGTCGGAATCCACGAAAGCCAGCCACTGTCCCAAAGCCGCGTCGATTCCGGCATTGCGCGCCCCGGAGAGGCCTGCATTTTCCTGATGAATCACCCGAACCCGTCCGTCCTGCTCCGCATAGGCGTCGCACATGGCCGGGCAGCCGTCCGGCGATCCGTCATCCACCAGAATAATTTCCAACTTCTGATAGGTCTGCGCCAGCACGGAATCTACACAGCGGCACAGGTAGTCCTCCACTTTGTAAACAGGAATAATTACTGATATCAAATCATGCATGTTCCGCTTCCTTCTCTTCCTCCGCCGAAGCCCGTTTCGCCCGCACCAGCATGGCGCGCAGCTCGCAGAGCTCATAGGTCAGCCGTTTCCAGCCCCGGCGCATACAGAAATGAATTACTTGGTAATCCAGGGCCTTCAGCGCCGCGTCCGCACCCGCGCTGTGAAGCTCCGCATCCCGGCAATACCGACCGATCACTTCCAGCTTCTCTTTTTTTGTCCGTTCTTCGTCGAAGGGTAACCCCTCCACGTCGTCCAGCACATCCTGAATCAGGCGGGCGTTGATGACGCCGCTCTCATCCTCGTGACCCGCCAGATCCCGGTAAAAATCACTGGTCTCCCGCCAGATGTGCTTGGCCAGAGCCAGCCGGTTCTCCCGCTTCTGTGAGGACAGGCTCTCCCCGGTCTCATCCTGCATATAATGGCAGAGCGGAGCCTTGATCAGTGCGATGCCGTCCGTCCTCCGCAGATAATCCAGGTTAAACAGCAAATCCTCGCCCAGACTCAAGGACTCGTCAAACTGTCCCGCCAGCTCCCGCTTATAAAGCTTGTTCCAGGGCATATTTAGGAAACCTTGCCCGTAGAGAGCCAGAAAATTCTCCTCGCCGTTTTGCCCCGGCACCTCCGGAATCCGAATCACGTCTCGTCCCTGATAGTGATGATGGAAGCCGCAGATGGCAATGTCGCTCTCCCCGATTCCGTCCAGCAGCTTCTCCACCATATCCGGCTCCACATAATCGTCGCTGTCCGTGAAAATCAGGTATTCTCCCTTCGCCTCCCGGATGCCTGCGTTCCGGGCGGAGGACACGCCCCCGTTCTCCTTGTAAATCACCCGAATCCGCGCGTCATGCCCGGCCAGCTCCCTGCAGAGATCCCCGGATCCGTCCGGTGAACCGTCATCCACCAGCAGAATCTCCAGCTCCGCTGCGGTCTGATTTTGCAGGCTCTCCACACAGCGCGCCAGCGTATTCTTACTTTTGTATACCGGTACAATTATACTTACCATTGCAATCCCCTCACACAACTCGGTTATTTCCGTACCAGTTTCCTGCGAATCAGGTTCCGGACCATCTGCCGCTCGGAAGCGCGCAAAACCACAAAGAAATTTACCACCAGCGCCAGCATACCGGCCACGATTCCCACCGCGAACAGCTTCACCCAGCCGTCGATGGTAAAAAATAACTCAAAGGGCAGCGCTACCAGACAGATCAGGCCAATGGACACCAGTCCCATGAAAATATCTCCGTAAAAGGTATACCATTTTACCTGCAGACAGCACGCCGCGTAAAGAGGTGTAAAAATCAGATTCCGCAGGATGCCGTATACCATGCTCACGCCCACGATGGCATACATTCCAAGTTCTGTCGTCTCCAGCAGCACAAACACCGTGGCCACTGTCAGGACGCCGCTTCCCACGATTACCAAGGAATTCAGCTTCACCCGCTTGGTGATCAGAAATACATGGTAGAGCACCTGAATGCTGGCACTTACAAACAGAGTACCCACATTCAGCATCGCCAGAATATAGAGTTGGTTTGCGTTCTGCGTTTTCCCCACCCAGAGCGCAAAAAAGCTGCGGCCGAAAACCGTCAGGAAGGCGATGGGAATACTAATGATAAAGATCATGATTCGATCGGCACTGGAAATAATTTCCAGCAACTGTTTCTTATCATCCTTCGCATAGGCAATGGTCATCTGCGGGTTGAAGACGCCCGCAATGGTTCCCATCAGGTTCGAAATCACCTCCGGAATCTGGGTGGAGATAGAAATCGTCGTCATGGCCGCGGAGCTTACCATAATATTGGCAATGGATGTATTCAGGCCGTCCAGAAGGAGTTGCCCCAGCCGCGTCACCGAATTCCAGGCTCCCAGGGAGACCAGCTCCCATATCTTACTCCAGCGGAAATCCCTGAGTCGGATCTTCATTTCCGGCAACAGCTTTCTCGTAAAGGTCAGGTTTGCGATGGCCTGAATGATGGTAGAGCAGACCGACGCGCAGCCCACATAAAACAGATAGGGCTTAAAGCACAGATAGCAGACCGACAGCACCGCCAGGCGCGTCAGCTCACCTAAGATCGTGGAAACAGAGCTTAGCTCCAGTCGATCCTTACTGTAGGAGGCCACGCTGAATACACTGGTCACAATGCTGATCAGGAAATTCAGGAAGATAAAGAAAAACAGCATCTGAATATCCGTCACGCTGGCCGTCTCCGGTATCTGGAAAATTCTTCCGATATACAATACCACGAAGAGGGCCGGGAGCATGAAGACCACCGCCATCAGCACATTGGCAAAGAAGACCGAGGAGAAATACTCCTCCGCCTCCTGCTGTTCATCCCGGTGAATCCGGATCGTGATGAAGCGGCTGGCCATGGTATTCAGGGCTGACACCACGATCTGCGCCGCCGATACAAACTTATTGGCAATGTCCGTAAACCCGTAGGCATTGGGGATCATCGCCTCGATGATCGGCACCAGCACGAAGCCCAGGAGCATATTGACTCCGAAGGCCAGCAGCTGGGCTGTCATATTGATCGCTACTCGTTTTTTATTCATACTTTTCTCCAGAGTGCCGTGCTGTTCCCTACAGGATCAACACCGCTTTAATCAGGTAGATGACCGTCAAAAGCTGTCCCACCAGACCCGCGTACATCAGACCCTTCTCCGCAGACCGGTTCCAGGTCAGGCGGCCGTTCCGAAGCAGCAGCATCAGAGCCGGCATAAAGGGAATGAAATAGCGTCCCTGCACGCCTTCGATAGAGATGTGATCTCTAGGCGTCCAGGTCAGCAGCATGCCTGCCAGAATTACACTAGCGCAGGCCGCACAGACAAAAGCAATCCACCATTTCTGACCCGTCCGCACATACTGGGGCTCGTCCTTCTGCCGCATGGCCGACAGCACCAGAAGCAGCCAGAACAGCATAGGAATCACTTCCGATATCTCAATTTCCACCCAGCCCATCTTCTGTCCTACCAGGGACATCAGGTAAAAGGAGGTCTTATCCGCCACGGTATTGGCCATGATGCGAAGAAACTCCAACGGCTGAGACAGAAAATAGCCCAGTGTATAAGCGGATGTCGTGGAGGAACCTACGGTGGCTGTGGCCTCTGTCGTGGTCGCGATGTAATTGACCGCCACGGCATTCTTATTCAGAAACGCCAACACCGGCAGCAGACACAGGCACAGGATACAAAAGATGCGTTTGCCCCTTCCTCCGAACTGCTTTGCCGGAATCAGGAATACAAACAGGATCAGCGGCAGATAGACCCCGCTCTTTCCATAGACCATAATGATGCTTAGGATTCCCATGACCAGCAGCTCTCCGGGTCTTATCGGCTCCTCCCGGTAAGACAGGGAGATGCAATAGCAAGTATACAGGAAAATTACACCGCTGATCACCGCATCGTAGGAAAAAGAAGTACACTGCTGCAGATTCATCGGCAAAATCGCCAGAAGAAACAGCGTCATCTTCCCAAAGGGCAGCCTCTTCATGCCAAAATAGGTCATCAGCGCAAAGAACAGCAGGCTGCACCACCTCGCCAAAAGCAGCATCGGTACGGTTCCCAGATGTAAAAGTCTCGCCAGGGTCATCCCGAGGATGGCAGGCAGGTAGACGATCATCGGTGCGTCCGTCACTGAGGTGGCCTGGGTCTCTACCAGGCGATCATCCTGTACCATGGTAAACAGGCCATCATAGATATTCTTATAATTCTCCAGACTGGGCTCGGAGGTAAAGGTCAGCTCCGCGTCGTCCGCCCGTTTATAGCACTTATTCTCCCCGGCAGATTCAATCCCCAGCAGCGTATTCGACTGCCGGTAGGTCATATCGATATGGTAGGACTCGTCCGGCGTCATATAGGGCGTAATCAGGAAGTTATACAGTACGCCCAGGCAGAGAATCGTAAAAAGAAAGACACGCTCGATCCTCGTCTTCCGGATAAAGACCAGATAGTAAAAGCCTGCACACATCATTTCCGCAAACAGAAACATGCCGAAGAAATATTTCTTTAGGAACAGGTTAAAATAGGTATGCGCATTCATGCTGAGGCGTCTCGTGCTTTCCACACCGTTCACGTACAGCGCATTGTCCTCATAGTAGCCCTCCGGCGTCACAAATACGGAGAGGCCACTGTCCAAAATCTCCTCCGAAAAATGAAGCTTGATCTCGTAAGTATGTCCCTGGATGCCGGTCTGAGAATCCTCGAAAATCAGTCCCATATACTGGCCGTCCAACAGCCCCGCCCCATCGATATCCGCCGCACAGAGCAGCGTTCCACCGGCCGATAAATCAGCGTCTTCGCCGGACACGGCCGCCTCTGTCACCTCATAGACCTCCGCATGAATCGTGCCCTCGCCCGTGAAATCTTCTCCCAGATCCATCCGGACGCCGAGCCCTACCAGCTGGTTCTCTTCCGTGGTGTAATACTGGATCAGATCCTGGGTATCAGCAGTGACAGGCAGCAGCTCGTTGTTGTCCTTCATGACCACTTCCCGGTGGGTGCTGTTCATGGCCTTCCGAATCTGTACGTCGTACACGTACAGGAACAGGAGTGCCGTGATAAAAAGCAGCAAACCAAGGCCCAAAAGCTTCTTAAATCGCTGAAAGAATCCCTTTATGCTCTCCGAAAGCTTCGCCAGCTTCTCCCTGCGGGCAGGAGCCCGCTCGGCGCTCTCTCCCTTCTTTGTACCGCCTGCCACCAGGAAGAACATGGCTCCCAAAAGCGCCAGCATCAGCGTGGTCAGAAGCGGCTTTTTCACATAATGTACCTGCGTCCGGTATACCGCATTGAAAATCAGATTCTTCTCCAACGCCTGTCCGTCCGCGTAGGAGGTTCCTGTGGTCTCAGTCTCTGTATTGAGCCAGATATAGGGACCTTCCTCTATATTTTTTCCGGTAATCACCACCGTAATCGGCTGACTGACCGGCTCATTTTCGAAATCCACGCCCCAGAAGCCCTCGGCTCCCAGATCCTTCAGTTCATAAACCTTGTCCGCCAGCAGCTCCTGCGTATCGGAGTCATAGGCCGCAATTGCAATCTCGCCCTGGGTCAGCACACTGCCGTCTGCCGTAAAATAAAAAGAAAGCTGGCTTAACGCCTGGGCATCCGTCAGGTATTCAAATCTCAGCTCTGTATCATCTGTAATTTCTTCTGTTTTCAGTTTTAGCGAAGGTTTTCCAATTCCTTCCAGTCCCCTGGATTCCAGTCTGTCATGGGGTAAAGCGACAGACACGGCAAAGTAGAGTATGCAGAGCACTGCATACCCTACTGCCCACTTTTTCCTATTCTCCAAGTCCGCTCTCCACAGCTTCTACCATCGCTGCCAGTGCCTCTTTTTCATCTGCACCCTCGCAGTGAAGCTCGATCTCGTCGCCGGCTTTCACACATGCTCCCAGAACACTCAATACACTCTTTGCATTCGCTGTCGTATTCCCGTAAAGAAAGGTGATCGCTGAGCGAAATTGCATCGCTGTCTTGCAAAGAATCCCTGCCGGGCGTAAATGTAATCCTGTTTCATTGGTTATTGTTACTTTTTGACTTACCATGATGTCTGCCTCCCGTTCTCTCACTCGGTTTTCGTGCTGCTCATTTTATTCTCTCTCCTCGTAACTATTCAGTACCTTCACAGTTACGATGCAAAATCCATGAAAATCGGCTTCGCCGATG
>CAVFGF010000091.1:0-8932 GCA_963621925.1 Alistipes onderdonkii
AAAATGCAAAATCCCATCGGCGAAGCCGATTCTCATGGATTTTGCATCAGTAACTGTGAAGGTACTGAACAGTTACGATCTATTATACCCGTATTTGACCGGATATACAAGAATGAATCAAAGCAGAAAATAGGAAAAAATTAAGGAACTTTCTAAAAAAACGGTAAACATACGTCTGCCTGACATATTTTGGAAAGCACCTGCATAGAATAATGAAGAAAGAGACATCGCAGGAGAGGAGGGAAGGAGCAGTGTAAGCCAGGCTTTGAAAGAAAACGTTCCACGATAGAAGGATAAAGAGGCATCAATAAGAGAGAAGAGGGTCTCTTTCGGAATAATATATCACGAACTCCTTTTGGAGGGCGGAGGGCTGCGGTCCCGGAAAACCAGAAACGGCGAGGTCCCCTCCGAGCCAGATCGGGCCGCGAGTCCATCCGCGAATCTCAGAAAAAGGATCAAAAAGAAGTGACGCGGGGAAAGTTTTCTGCTATGATAGAGCCGATAGGAGGTTTCTGCAATGGCAAGAACGAGACAAAGAAGACGAAGAAGACCGCAGGGAAGAAGAACAGCAGGGCCGATGCTGGCAGTATTTGCATTGGTCGTGCTGATTCTGGCAGGCGTGATGCTTGCCTTCCTGTATGAAAAATATAGTCCGTCGAAGGAACGCATGAGCTGGAATACATACTACGAGGTGACAGCAACGGATGAGGCTGCTGTGATTCTGAACGATCAGATGATGGAGACGAAGGCTCGGGTCATCGACGGGGAAGTCTATGTGACGACGGATATGCTGTATGATGAGCTGAATCCCCGTTTTTATTGGGATTCCAAGGAGAATCTGCTGCTGTATACGACCCCGACGGAGCTGATTACCGCGCCGGTAGGCAGCAATACCTATACCGTCGCGAAGCAGTCTTATACCGAGGATTACACGCCGGTGAAGGTCGACGGCGATACCGCTTATGTCGCCTTGAAATATATCCAGAAATATACCGGTCTGGAGTATGAGCTTCTGACAGATGAGGTCAATCGTGTCATCATCCGGACGAATTTCGGTACCGTAAAGACGGTGACGGCGAAGAAAAATGCGCAGGTACGCTACCGGGCAGGCATCAAGAGCCCGATTCTGACGGATGTCGCCAAGGGAGATACCCTGTATGTGCTGGAGGAGACGGAGGATGTCGGAGACTGGACGAAGGTTCGGACCGCGGACGGCTTTATCGGATATATCCGGAATAAATATCTCGGCCAGCAGGGCGAGGAGACCATCGAGTCTAACTATACCGAGCCGGAGTACAGCCATCTTTCCAAGGATTATACCATCAACATGGCATGGCATCAGGTAACGAATGCAGATGCGAACAGCAAGGTATTGGAGACCATCGCAAATACCAAGGGATTGACAACGATCTCTCCGACCTGGTTCTTCCTGAATGATAATGACGGCAATATTGATTCTCTGGCAAGCCAGACTTATGTAAACTATTGTCATCAGAACAACATCGAGGTATGGGCTCTGGTGGAGGATATCACCCACAAGGATACCATTACCGATTATGAGATCCTGTCCCGGACCTCGTCGAGGCAGCGGCTGGTCAGCAATCTGATCGCCAAGGCCATCGAGTTCAAACTGGACGGCATCAATGTGGACTTCGAATATATCAATGAGGATTCCGCGAAGGGCTATATTGAGTTCATTCGGGAGCTATCCATCATGTGCCGGCTGAATGGCATCATTCTCTCGGTAGACAATTATCGTCCGGCGGATCACAACCTCTACTACAACCGGGCGGAGCAGGGTACCGTGGCAGATTATGTGGTTATCATGGGCTATGACGAGCATTATGCGAGCTCCCAGGAGGCCGGCAGTGTCGCGAGCATCGATTGGGTGAAGGAAGGCATCGAGGCGACGCTGAAGGATGTTCCGGCGGAGCGGGTGATCAACGCGGTTCCCTTCTATACGAGACTCTGGGAGGAGCGCCCGAAGACGGAGGAGGAGCTGGCACAGGAATCAGATACCGATGAATATGTGCCCAATGTCGTTACCAGCAAGGCCTATGGCATGGATGCCATTGACAAGATCCTGGAGGCGAACGGGGCAGAGAAGACCTGGGATGAGACGACAGGGCAATATTATGCGGAATATACCGCTGACGGCAGTACCTATAAGGTATGGCTGGAGGAAGAGGAGTCTATTGCGTTAAAGGCAGCCCTGATCAAGGAATATAATCTGGCGGGCATCTCGGCATGGAAGCTGGGCTTCGAGCGGCAGGATATCTGGGATATTATATTGAAGTATGTGAATTAAAAAAAGGAGCTGACGCATTTACGTCAGCTCCTTTTATCGCACTGCAGGATTCTGGTTTATTGTTCTCTCAGCTTCTCGGGCTTCCAGATGCCGTGGGAGGTGGCCTTTTCGGAAATGCGAGCCAGCTCGTCGAGGGGAAGCGTCAGCTCCTCCCGCAGCCAGGATACGTAGACGGCGATAACGCCGGATACAAAATATTCGGCATAGAGCCGCAGCTCCTGGGCAGAAAAATCAACCTTGTCGCGGTAGACTTCGACAGTGGTGCGGATGATCAGCCGCTTGACCTCGCTCCAGAAAAAGGAATTCGGATTCTCCCTGGAGATAAAGCGGTAAAATTCGATATCCGGCTCCATCAGCTGATTCAGACATTGAAAGAGAACCTGGGTCTCAAAGGGATTGGAGAAGAATCGCTTCTGGTCGAGGATATGAATCAGCTCATCGATCTTTCGCTGGGTGGCATCCCGCATGATATCCTCAAGGGATTCATAGTGAAGATAAAAAGTTTTGCGGGCAATGTTGGCACGGTGCGCCAGCTCGGAAATCGTAATTTTCTGATTCTTTTTCTCAAAAACAAGCTCCAGGTAAGCATCGATGATCGCGTCTCTTGTTTTGGTGATTCTCTTGTCCATGACTCTGTACTCACTTTATTCTCGAATGTGTAGTATGTTACGAAATGTGACATACTGGTTATTGCTCTTTGTTTTTTTTCTATTATAATATATTTTTTAGGGAAAGATCAATCCATAATCATGAATGGAGAGATAGATTCAGAGGAGGAATTGAATTTCAATGAGGAAAGTAATAGAGATTTTCAAAAGAGATATCTCGAGACTGGCAAAATCCCCGGCAGCGCTCATTGTGGCAGTAGGTATGTGTATCATCCCGGCGCTGTATGCGTGGTTCAATATCGCAGCAAACCGGGATCCCTACGGTAATACTGTCAATATCAAGGTGGCTGTAGCCAACAATGACGTGGGAGCGGAGAACAAGAAGCGTACACTGGACGCAGGGCAGCAGATCCTGGATCAGATGGAGGAAAATGATGATCTGGGCTGGGTATTTACTGATGAGGAGGATGCCATCGACGGCGTCAAATCGGGAAAATACTATGCGGCCATCGTGATTCCGGAGACCTTCAGTGCGGATCTTCTGCAGATCGAGGACGGCACCTTGGGCACCCCGGAGATCAAATATTATGTAAATGAAAAACGAAATGCGGTCGCTCCGAAGATCACAAATACCGGCTCCACCACGATTCAGGATAAGATCGAGGAGGAGTTTTATAAGGTAGCCTCCGAGACCATTGCAGAGGAGCTGCAGGATCTGGGGATCTCTGTGGGAGATGATCTGGAGACGACCAATGACAATATCCTGAGCCTCATCGCGGATGCGCGGGAGAATTTCCAGTCCTACCAGCAGGTTTTGTCGGATTTCCAGGCTACCATCAGTCAGGGAACCACGCAGATTCAGCATGGCAAGACGACTCTTACGAAGGCTGTCGAGGCAGCAGATGCAGGCAGCACAGCCTTTCAGGATGCGAAGAATGCTTTGAAGAGCAGCCGAAAGAGCGTGCGCTCCTTTGGCTCTGCTTTTGACCAGAGCTTAAGCGATGGGGAGACCTATCTGAACAATGTCTATTCGGAGGCTTCTAAAAAGCTGTCCGGGCTGGAAGGCACTGCCAATACAGCAGTGACGGCGGTAAGCAGCGGGAAGAGCCTGGCAGAGAATATGAGCAAGGACGGCCAGAGTGCGGTGACGAAGCTGCAGGCGGTAGTAAGCCAGCTGGATCAGCTAATTGCAGCCGGACAGGCAAATCTTGAGACAGCAAAGACAACACAAGCAGACTATCAGACGAAACTGGAACAGGTAAATGCTGCATTAAATTCTGGACAACTTTCAGAAGAAGGTAAACAGGAATATGAACAAAAGAAGGCAAAGCTGGAAGGTGCAGTTGCACAGTATCAGGCAGCCATTGAGGATGGTGAAGCAAACCTTACAACTGCCCAGCAGAGCAAGGCCATGATCTCCGGCGTCCTGATCCCGACCCTCCAAAACGAGCTGATTCCGAAGAGTGATGCGATGGCATCCAAGCTTACCGAGCTGGATTCCAAGACCGGGAAGCTGCAGACCATCATGTCGACCATCAGTACCTCCAAGACCCAGATGGACACGATTTTAACAAATGGGAAGAAGACTCTTCGGGATCTGCGCAGCAGTCTGAACAACAACCTGATTCCGAATCTGTCTACCTCTCTGGATACCATTTCCGGTGTCAGCAGCGATCTGAAGTCGACGCTGGAGGATGCCTCCGCGACGGCATCCCAGATGCAGGGCGTCATGGATCAGCTGAGCAAGAGCCTGACGGAAGGCTCTGAGGCTCTGGGCAAGACAGGCGAGACCCTGACGAACCTGGATGAACGGCTGGCCGGTATCCAGAACGATCTGGAGACTCTGCGCTCCTCCGAGGCTTACAAGGATATCCTGGAGCTTCAGGATGTAGATGCAGATGCAGTTTCCACCTTTATGACCAACCCCATCGAGCTGAATACGACCACCTTCTACGAGGTGGAGGATTATGGCTCCGGCATGACTCCGTTCTATAGCAACCTGGCTCTCTGGGTAGGCGGCATGGTTCTGATTGCCCTACTGAAGCAGGAGGTGGACGAGGATGAGAAGGTTAAGAAATTTACGCTGAACCAGGCTTATTTCGGACGGCAGCTCCTATTTATTATTCTGTCTGTCGCACAGTCCCTGATCATCTGTCTGGGCGACCTCTATCTTTTGAAGGTACAGTGCGTCCATCCGGGTCTCTTTATCCTGACCGGCGTGATTGCGGGATTGGTATACCTAAGCCTAATTTATGCGATTACAGCGGCCTTCAAGCATATCGGCCGTGCCATCTTCGTTTTCCTGGTCATCATCCAGATTCCGGGATCCACGGGAACCTTCCCGGTGGAGATGATGGGCAGCTTCTACCAGGCGATCTATCGGCTGATGCCCTTTACCTACAGCAACGGCGCGATGCGGGAATGCATCGGCGGTATGTATTACAACACCTGGCTGAAGGATATCGGGATTCTGCTGGTTTATGTACTTTTGGCTCTGTTTATCGGTCTGGTGCTGCGGCCGCTGCTCTTGAACCTGAATGCCCTCTTTGACCGGAAGCTGGCGGAGGCGGATCTGATCATCTATGAGGAAAATGATAAGACGACGGATCTGACACCGGAGCTTGTGGCGCGGGCGCTTCGCAGCGACAGCGAGGCGAAGGAGGCCTTTGCCGAGCGGGCAGCTCGCTTTGAGAAAAGCTATCGGAAGCGGAAGCGCCTTGGCTTCCTGGCTATGGGCATCGTGCCGCTGATTTTCCTGATTCTGATGTTCAGCGTGACATCGAAGCTGGTATTCCTGGTGCTTTGGATCTGTACGCTGATTGGACTGTCGATGTATCTGATCTGGCTGGAGTATCATCATGAGCGTCTGCAGAAGCAGACAAAGCTTCTGGGTTATTCGGATACG
This sequence comes from Alistipes onderdonkii, assembly GCA_963621925.1. Taxonomy (GTDB): domain Bacteria; phylum Bacillota; class Clostridia; order Lachnospirales; family Lachnospiraceae; genus Laedolimicola. Next base: position 5,822 of record CAVFGF010000091.1, read on the forward strand.
GAGCTTCTGGCAGCATTAAAGGAGGAGCGGGCATGAAAAACATCCTGCAGATATTTTTAAGAGATATACGAAAAATCAAGAGCAATACGATTGCTCTGATCATCATGATCGGTATCCTGGTGGTTCCGACCCTCTACGCCTGGTTCAATATCGGCGGAAGCTGGGATCCCTACGAGAATACCTCCGATATTCAGATCGCGGTAGCCAGCGACGACGTCGGTTACAAGGGAGAGCTTCTGGCTATCGATATTAACCTGGGTGACCGGATCCTGACCTATTTCCATGAAAACGATTCCATGGACTGGGTATTTACCGACAGCCAGGAAGCCATCGAGGGCGTGAAGTCCGGCAAATATTATGCGGCCATCGTCGTGCCGGAGAGCTTCAGCGAGGATATGATGACTCTCTTCTCGGTCAATAAGGAGTTGAAAAATCCTGAGCTGCAATACTATGCCAACGGCAAGAAGAATGCCATTGCCTCCATCGTGACGGAGAAGAAGGCGGATGCCGTGCAGGGTGAGGTCAGCGAGAAGTTCGTCAAGGCGATCTCCAAGGCAGCTCTGGAGGCGATGCAAACCGTCGTCAATGTGGCAGACGAGGCGGATCAGTCCGACCTGGTGGACAACCTCATCGATAATCTGAATGATATTTCCGCGGATCTGGTGGCAGCAGGCGGAACCGTGGAGGCCTTTGAAAGCATGGCTTCTGCGACCCAGACCATGCTGAGCACGACATCTACCTTTTTAAAGGATACCCAGAATCGCAGTGACGGGGATCTGGACAGCTTAGGCGAGATCGAGGGCAGCATCAATAATGTGAAGGATGCCATGGATGGCACGACGGATCAGCTAAATGATGCCCTGAAATCCAGTGCGGCCCTGTATCAGCAGATGGCGACAGCCGTGCAGCAGGGTATTCAGGCAGCAGCATCTTCGGACGACATGACAGCCCTGAAAAATACCATTTCTGAGCTGAATTCCCAGTTGGATGCGTCGATTAGCTCCTACAGCGATTCGGTGACGCAGCTGACAGCGGCAGCGAACAGTCTGACGGCAGCCATGGGAACCGATGCAGGATTAAATGATGTAGCAAAGGATCTGAACGATACAATCATTCTGATGAATAGTGTGAAATCCGCGATTGCCCAGGTCAGCTCCTCCGTGGGAAGTATGACCACCGACGCAGCTACAGCCCAGAAGGAGCTGGACGAGCTGGTGGCAAAGCTGGTAGCAAACGGAAACTCCATGCAGAAGGATTACGAGGACAATGTCAAGAAGGACCTGGAGGATTTGGCTTCCTCTGTCTCGGCAGCGGATTCCAAGGTTTCTACCCTCTTAGATTCCATGGACGAGGGTCTGGACGGCATCTACAGCCTTTCCGATTCGACAGGTTCTGATTTGGGCAAGCTGCAGAGCACCCTGAAGACCTCGAAAAGTCTTCTGGAAAAGGGAGCTACCGATCTGACCGATCTGGCCACCCGTCTGCAAAATGAGAAAGAACGGGACAGCCTGGATACCATTGATTCCCTCTTGGACGAGGATCTGGATGTCGTCGGAACCTTTATCTCGACTCCGGTGGAGCTGACGACGGAGCATGTCTATGAGGTAGAGAATTACGGCTCTGCCATGGCTCCCTTCTATACGACCCTGGCGATCTGGGTTGGCGGTGTCGTCATGGCGGCGATGCTGAAGGCCGGAGTCAAGGAGAAAGAGCTCATCGGTCTGACGAATGTAAAAAATTACCAGAAATACCTGGGAAGATATCTTTTGTTCCTGATTCTGGGACTTCTGCAGGCAACCCTGATTTGCTTGGGTGACCTGTATTTTCTGGGAATTCAGTGCAAGAACCCGCTGCTTTTCCTGCTGGCAGGCTGGGTGACGAGTTTGGTTTATGTCAACCTGATCTATACCCTTTGTGTATCCTTCGGTGATATCGGAAAGGCGGTCAGCGTTATCCTGATGGTTCTGCAGGTAGCAGGTACCGGCGGAAACTTCCCCATCGAGCTGGCGCCGGCCTTCTTCCAGAAGCTTTACAATGCCCTGCCCTTTGTATACAGCATGAATGCAATGCGGGAATGCGTCGCAGGCTTTTATGGAAATTATTACTGGAACCAGCTGGGAATTCTGCTTCTCTATCTGCTTCCGTCGCTGCTTCTGGGGCTGGTTCTTCGGATGCCGATCATTCGTTTGAACGAGTATTTCGAGGAAAAGCTGGAGAGCACCAAATTGTTTTAAACTGTTAAAAAACCGCATGGAACGAAACAGTTCCCTGCGGTTTTTGCGTTGCTATTCCTGTGAAAAAATGCTATGATATTTGTAAAAGTCATAGGAGGACAAACAAATGATAGCATTAGGCTGTGATCACGGCGGCTATGATCTGATGCAGGAAGTCATTGCCTATCTGGAGGAAAAGGGTCTGGAATACAAGAACTTCGGCTGCGAGAATAATAAGGATGCCGTAGACTATCCAGACTACGCAAAGGTAGTGGCAGAGTCCATTTTAAGCGGAGATTGCGACAAGGGAATCCTTATCTGCGGTACGGGCATCGGCATCTCGATTACGGCAAACCGTTATAAGGGCATCCGTGCAGCGCTTTGTACCGATTGCTTCTGCGCAGAGGCCACCAGACAGCACAATGACGCGAATATTCTGGCTATGGGCGGCCGTGTGGTAGGACCGGGACTGGCGCTGAAGATCGTAGATACCTTCTTAAATACCCCATTCTCCGGGGCAGAGCGCCACGCAAGAAGAATTTCCAAAATCGAACACGAGTAGGAAAAATGTACTTTGAAGGTACGGAACAGTTACGAAAATTGAGTTCAAAGACAAGGGAGATAAGAAAATGTCAAAAGTCGTAGTAATGGATCACCCGTTGATTGCGCACAAGATCGGTATCATCCGAAGAAAAGAGACCGGAACCAGAGAGTTCCGCGATATGATCAGTGAGATCGGAGCCCTGATTACCTATGAGGCCACGAAGAATCTGAAGCTTCAGGATGTAGAGATCGAGACACCGATCTGCAAGACGACCGTCAAGGAGCTGGCGGGAAAGAAGCTGGCGGTCATTCCGATTCTGCGTGCCGGACTCGGCATGGTAGAGGGTGTTCTGAC
>CAVFGF010000092.1:0-8868 GCA_963621925.1 Alistipes onderdonkii
AGAATGCATTCGGCTTTGGCATCGGCAGCTCCGTAAGAATAGGCTTTATCGTAAAGTAGTTCATAGTAAAGGTCAGACATGAAATTCTCCTTTTAGGGATTTTTATGATTTTCTTAGCTATATCATCATATCATAGGCAAATGGAAAATACAAGGAATATATGGAAAAAAATGGAAAATTCAAAATACAAAAACAGAAAAACTGGAGCTTTAAAAAATCGTGACAATGTACAAGAAAAAAACCCGAAATGAAACAAATGTACATCAAAAAATACAACAATGAAATAGACAATTGAAGGCTCTTATGTTACAATCAACTATGTATGAAAAATATAAAAATGCCTTGCCAGGGCTGAAAAAATAAGGAGGAAATATCATGGCTAGAAAAATGAAGACCATGGATGGAAACCATGCAGCAGCTCATGTATCTTATGCATATTCTGATGTTGCAGCTATCTATCCGATTACACCGTCATCTGTTATGGCAGAAGCTACGGATGAGTGGGCGACTCAGGGAAGAACGAATATCTTCGGACAGACCGTACAGGTTACCGAGATGCAGTCTGAGGCAGGAGCAGCAGGTGCTGTTCACGGATCTCTGGCAGCAGGTGCTCTGACCACTACCTTCACCGCATCTCAGGGACTTCTTCTGATGATCCCGAACCTTTATAAGGTAGCAGGTGAGCAGCTTCCGGGCGTCTTCAACGTATCCGCTCGTGCGCTTGCAAGCCACGCACTGTCTATCTTCGGTGATCATTCCGACGTTTATGCCTGTCGTCAGACCGGTGTTGCGATGCTTTGCGAGTCCAGCGTACAGGAAGTTATGGATCTGACTCCGGTTGCACATTGCGCAGCGATCAAGGGTAAGATTCCGTTCATCAACTTCTTCGACGGATTCCGTACATCTCACGAGATTCAGAAGATCGAGACCTGGGATTATGAGGATCTGAAGGATATGGTCGACATGGATGCCATCGATGCGTTCAGAAAGAATGCTCTGAACCCGAACCATCCCTGCCAGAGAGGTTCTGCTCAGAACCCGGATATCTTCTTCCAGGCAAGAGAGGCATGTAACCCGTACTACGATGCTATGCCGGCTATCGTACAGGAGTACATGGACAAAGTAAATGAGAAGATCGGAACAGACTACAAGCTGTTCAACTACTATGGTGCAGCAGACGCAGAGCACGTGATCGTAGCTATGGGTTCTGTATGCGATACCATCGAAGAGACCATCGACTATCTGGTAGCAGCTGGCGAGAAGGTCGGCGTTGTAAAGGTACGCCTGTATCGTCCGTTCTGCGCAGAAGCTCTGGTAGCAGCGATTCCGGAGAGCGTAAAGAAGATTACCGTTCTTGACAGAACCAAGGAGCCGGGAGCTCTCGGCGAGCCGCTGTACCTGGATGTAGTAGCAGCTCTGAAGGGAACCAAGTTCAACGACACACCGGTATTCACAGGCCGTTACGGACTGGGATCCAAGGATACCACACCGGCGCAGATCGTTGCTGTATACAAGAATGATACCAAGCAGAAGTTCACCATCGGCATCGTTGATGATGTAACCGGACTTTCTCTTGAGACAGGCGCTCCGCTGGTAACCACTCCGGCAGGAACCATCAACTGCAAGTTCTGGGGACTGGGCGCTGACGGTACGGTAGGTGCAAATAAGAACTCCATCAAGATCATCGGTGACAACACCGACATGTATGCGCAGGCTTACTTCGATTATGACTCCAAGAAGTCCGGTGGTGTGACCATGTCTCACCTTCGTTTCGGTAAGAGCCCGATCAAGTCTACCTACCTGATTCACAAGGCAAACTTCGTAGCCTGCCACAATCCGTCCTACGTACGCAAGTACAACATGGTACAGGAGCTGGTAGACGGCGGTACCTTCCTGCTGAACTGCCCGTGGGATATGGAAGCCATCGAGCAGCATCTGCCGGGTCAGGTAAAGAGCTTTATCGCAAACCACAACATCAAGTTCTATGTGATCGACGGTATCAAGATTGGTAAGGAGATCGGACTGGGCGGACGTATCAACACCGTTCTGCAGTCTGCATTCTTCAAGCTGGCGAACATCATCCCGGAGGAGCAGGCGATCGAGCTGATGAAGGCTGCTGCAAAGGCTACCTACGGCAGAAAGGGTGATGCCATCGTTCAGATGAACTACGATGCGATCGACGCCGGCGCTAAGCAGGTTGTTGAGATTACGGTTCCGGAGAGCTGGAAGAACGCAGCTGACGAGGGACTGGATGTAACACATGCAGAGAATGGCCGCGGCGATGTTGTAAACTTCGTAAATGACATCCAGGCAAAGGTAAATGCACAGGAAGGAAACAGCCTGCCTGTATCCGCATTCAAGGATTATGTAGACGGTACTACACCGAGCGGTTCCTCTGCTTATGAGAAGCGCGGTATTGCAGTAGATATCCCGGTATGGAATCCGGAAAACTGTATCCAGTGTAACCGTTGTGCTTATGTCTGCCCGCATGCAGTTATCCGTCCGGTAGCTCTGACAGAGGCTGAGGCAGCTGCAGCTCCGGAGACCTTGAAGACCGTTCCGATGACCGGTATGGCAGATTACAAGTTCTCTATGGTTGTATCTGCACTTGACTGTACCGGATGCGGCTCCTGTGTCAATGTCTGCCCGGGCAAGAAGGGTGCAAAGGCACTGGCAATGGAGAATATGGAAGCAAATATCGCAGAGCAGAAGGGCTTCGATTATGCAGTAACTCTGCCGGAGAAGGCAGATGTCATCGAGAAGTTCAAGCCGGCTACCGTAAAGGGAAGCCAGTTCAAGACTCCGCTGCTTGAGTTCTCGGGCGCATGCGGCGGCTGCGGCGAGACACCGTACGCGAAGCTGATCACGCAGCTGTTCGGTGACAGAATGTATATCGCAAACGCAACAGGATGCTCCTCTATCTGGGGTAACTCCTCACCGTCTACACCGTATACCGTAAACCAGAAGGGACAGGGTCCTGCATGGTCCAACTCTCTGTTCGAGGATGCGGCTGAGTTCGGTTATGGTATGAGCCTGGCTCAGAATGCTGTCAGAGGCGGACTGAAGGCAAAGGTAGAAGCCCTGATGGAGAAGGCAAACGACGATGTCAAGGCAGCAGCACAGGAGTGGCTGGATACCTATACCGTAGGCGCAACCAACGGTGCAGCTACAGACAAGCTGGTAGCAGCTCTGGAAGCTTGCGGATGCGACGCAGCAAAGGAGATTCTGAAGGATAAGGACTTCCTGGCTAAGAAGTCTCAGTGGATCTTCGGCGGCGACGGCTGGGCATACGATATCGGCTTCGGCGGTGTTGACCACGTACTTGCAAGTGGTAAGGATATCAACATCATGGTATTCGATACCGAGGTTTACTCCAATACCGGCGGACAGGCATCCAAGTCTACGCAGACCGGTGCTATCGCACAGTTCGCTGCAGCCGGCAAGGAAGTTAAGAAGAAGGATATGGCTTCCATCGCTATGAGCTACGGTTATGTATATGTAGCTTCCATCGCTATGGGTGCTGATTACAACCAGTGCGTAAAGGCTATCGCAGAGGCTGAGGCTTATCCGGGACCGTCCCTGATCATTGCTTACGCTCCGTGTATCAACCATGGTATCAAGAAGGGTATGAGCAAGGCTCAGACAGAGGAAGAGCTGGCTGTTAAGGCTGGTTACTGGCATTGCTTCCGCTTCAACCCGGCAGCTCCGGCTGAGGGCAAGAGCGCATTCACTCTGGACAGCAAGGAGCCGACAGGCGACTACAAGGAGTTCCTGAACGGAGAGGTTCGTTACAACTCCCTGATGCGTGCAAATCCGGAGAGAGCAGAGAAGCTCTTCGCAGTATCTGAGGAAAATGCAAAGGCTAGATATGAGTATCTGAAGAAACTGGGCGAGCTGTATGCTCCGAAGAAGTCCGAGGAGTAATCCTTTTACGGGCATCTAAGGAAATGCGGATTTAATCAGCATTTCCCTAAAAGGCACAGGTAAAAATGCGATAAACGATCCGGCAGAGATACGGGAAACCGTATGTCTGCCGGATTTTTGTCCCTCTAAGATATCTACAAATGGCTTCGCTGCAAAGCAGCTCCCACAATTCATAAATATTCGAAATTTGGTGATTTGCTGCGTAAATCGTTGTTTTTTTATCGAAAAATTGTGAAAACAGTATAAATATCAAGAAAACTGTGATACAATAAAAAACAGGAAAATAAGGAGAAATTAAAGGGGGATTTACTATGGAGTCAAGAATGTTTAAGGTACATGCAAAGGCAGATCCGGGGGTAGCTTTAAAGGTCATTCCGGGGCATTTTGCCACGAATCATTCCCATATCAATTATTATATTGATTTGACGACCTTGAAGGCGCGTCAGAATGAGGCGCAGGCTGCGGCAAAGCTTCTGGCTTACTATTCCAATTATACCATTGTAGATACGATTGTCTGCCTGGACGGCTGCGAGGTGATCGGCGCCTATCTGGCACAGGAGCTGACGAAAGCCGGGGTCATGTCCATCAACCAGCATCAGACGATCTATATCGCCACTCCGGAATACCATACCGGCGGTCAGCTGATCTTTCGTGACAATATGCAGCTGATGGTCAAGGATAAGAATATCCTTCTTTTATTGGCGACAGCCACCACCGGAAAAACCCTGAGCCAGAGCATCGAGTGCATCGAATATTACGGAGGAAAGATCAGCGCCATCAATGCTATTTTCAGTGCGGTGGATAAAGCCCATGGGGTTCCGGTCAATTCCATCTTTACCCAGAAGGATATTCCGGATTACCAGACCTGGAAATTCCGAGACTGCCCTCTGTGTCAGAAACAGGAAAAGGTAGATGCCATTGTCAATACCTTTGGTTACAGCAAATTATAGGGAAACGCTGATTAAAGCGTTTCCCTCGCCGGATTTGCGCTGCGAAGCAGCAAATTCCCTTGCAAATCCGTGCGATCCACCGGAGGTACTATGGAAATGCAGATTTAATCAGCATTTCCATAGAGAGATTTTTAAATAATATATGCAGCCTTCTATGTACCTTATAAAGAACAAAGAACCTGCCTGTAATTCCTTGTATTTTACTGGGATATCTGTTAAGATCCGTATTGGTTAACGAAAGCTAACCATTGAGGGATAATGGTGACCCATTGATATACAAGGAGGAAAACAATGACAGAAAAGACAGCATGGAAGGGCTTCAAAGGAAGACTTTGGCAGGAAGACGTGAATGTAAGGGACTTCATTCAGAACAACTACACGCCTTATGAGGGAGATGAGGCATTCCTGGCAGGACCGACAGCAGCCACGGAAGAACTCTGGGGCGAACTGCAGAAGCTCCAGAAGGAGGAGCGTGCCAAGGGAGGCGTCCTGGATATGGAGACCGAGGTAGTCTCCGGCATTACAGCTTATCCGGCCGCTTATATCGTAGAAGGAAAAAAGGAGCTGGAGAAGGTCGTAGGTCTTCAGACCGACAAGCCGCTGAAGCGTGCATTTATGCCTTACGGCGGAATCAAGATGGCGGAGCAGGCCTGCACGACCTATGGCTATGAGCCCTCTGAGAAGCTTCACGAGATTTTTACTAAATATCACAAAACGCACAACCAGGCAGTCTTCGATGTTTATACGCCGGAGATGAAGAAGGCTCGTCACAATAAGATTATTACCGGACTTCCGGATACCTACGGCCGCGGCCGCATCGTGGGCGACTATCGAAGAGTAGCCCTCTACGGTATCGATTTCCTGATCGAGAAGAAGCAGGAGGATTTCGCAAACTGCGGCGACGGCAATATGTTTGACGATGTCATCCGCCAGAGAGAAGAGCTGGCAGAGCAGATTCGCGCGCTGAAGGAAATGAAAGAGATGGCAGCCTCCTACGGCTTTGATATCTCTGCTCCGGCGACCAATGCGCGGGAAGCAATACAGTGGCTGTACTTCGGTTATCTGGCAGCGATCCGTACCCAGAACGGTGCGGCGATGAGCGTTGGTCGTATCTCCACCTTCTTGGATATCTATCTGGAGCGTGACCTTGAAAACGGAACTCTGACAGAGGCAGAGGCTCAGGAGCTGGTAGACCATTTTGTTATGAAGTGCAGAATGGTAAAATTTGCCAGAATCCCGTCCTACAATCAGCTCTTCTCCGGCGACCCGGTTTGGGCGACCCTTGAGGTCGGCGGCATGGGCATGGATGGCCGTTCGATGGTAACCAAGAGCGATTACCGGTTCCTGCATACCCTGGAAAATATGGGACCGAGCCCGGAGCCGAACCTGACGGTGCTCTATTCCTCTCGTCTGCCCAAGAATTTTAAAGAATATGCGGCAGCGATTTCTGTACGTACCAGCTCCATTCAGTATGAGAATGATGATGTCATGATGCCGGTATGGGGCGATGATTATTCCATCTGCTGCTGTGTATCTGCCACCCAGACCGGAAAAGAGATGCAGTTCTTCGGAGCCCGTGCAAACCTGGCAAAGTGCCTGCTTTATGCTTTGAACGGTGGCCGCGATCTCAAGACCGGCGAGCAGGTCGGACCCGAGTATACACCGTATCAGGGAGAATATCTCGAGTACGATGAGGTGGTTCGCAAATATGATAAGATGATGGATTGGCTGGCAGGCCTGTATGTCAATACCCTGAATGCGATCCAGTATATGCATGACAAGTATTATTATGAGGCAGCCGAGATGGCTCTCATCGATACCGATGTGCGCAGAACCTTCGCTACCGGTATCGCAGGCTTCTCCCATGTTGTCGATTCCCTGAGCGCGATTCGCTACGCAAAGGTGAAGGCGATCCGGAATGAAGACGGCCTGATTGCAGACTACGAGATCGAAGGAGACTTCCCGCGCTACGGAAATGACGATGACCGTGCAGACGATATCGCTGTATGGCTTCTGAAGACCTTCCTGGAGAAGATCAAGAAACGGCATACCTACCGGAATTCCGAGGCTACCACGTCGATCCTGACGATTACCTCGAACGTCGTATACGGAAAGGCTACCGGAGCGATGCCGGACGGACGCCGTGCCGGCGAGCCCCTGTCACCGGGAGCAAATCCGAGCTATGGTGCAGAGCAGAACGGCCTTCTGGCTTCCTTGAATTCTGTGGCAAAGCTGCCCTATGAATATGCCCTGGACGGTATTTCCAACACCCAGACGATCAACCCGGGTGCCCTGGGACACAGCGAGGAGGAGCAGAAGAAGAACCTGGTATCCGTAATGGACGGCTACTTCGATCAGGGTGCACACCATCTGAATGTCAATGTCTTTGGCCGTGAAAAGTTGGTTGACGCCATGGAGCATCCGGAGAAGGAAGAATATGCAAACTTTACCATTCGTGTATCCGGTTATGCTGTAAAATTCATTGACCTGACTCGTGAGCAGCAGCTGGATGTTATTGCGAGAACTTGTCATGATCACATGTAAAGTACATTCCTTAGAAAGCTTCGGAGCAGCCGACGGCCCGGGCGTCAGATATGTCATCTTTCTTCAGGGCTGCCGGATGCGCTGCCAATTCTGCCACAATCCGGATACTTGGAAGGAGGATGGCGGGACAGCTTATACGGCAGAGGAACTGTTGTCGAAGGCTCTTCGCTTTCGAAATTATTGGGGAGACAAAGGAGGCATCACCGTCAGCGGCGGTGAGCCTCTGCTCCAAATGGACTTCCTGCTGGAATTTTTCACCCTGGCAAAGAAAATGGGCGTGCATACCGTCCTTGATACGGCGGGACAGCCATTTACCAGAGAGAATCCCTTTTTCGAAAAGCTGGAAAAGCTGATGAACGTGACAGATCTATTGCTTCTTGATATCAAGGAGATCGATCCCGAGAAGCACCGGAGGCTGACAGGGCATGACAATGCCAATATATTGGACTTTGCCCGTTATCTCTCCGAGATAGGAAAATCGGTCTGGATACGTCATGTGCTGGTGCCGGAACGGAGCGATTTCGAGGAAGATCTGAGAAAGCTTCGGCTTTTTATCGACGGCTTGCAAAATGTTGAGCGTGTCGAGGTCTTGCCTTATCATACCTTAGGTATATTTAAATGGGAAAATCTGGGAATCCAATATCCGTTGGAGGGCATTCAGCCTCCGAGCGCGGAACGAATCGCGCAGGCGGAAGAGATCCTGGGATGTAAAAAAAGTTAAAACGAAAAAAAGCGACGGGCAGAGAAGCCCGTTGCTTTTTTTATGTAATAGGAATAATGTGGATTTTGTAATATTTTCAACGAAAAACAAAGAAAAACTACTACAAAAACTCATAAAAAATGATATAATAAAATTACTATTGGGAGAGTAGGAAGAAAAGGAGGAGAGAGGATGCTTGCCATAGAACGGAAAAACGAAATCCTTGCCATATTGCAGAAGGAACAGAGGGTTCTCGTTTCCGAGTTGAGCAAACGGTATGATGTGACCGATGAGACGATTCGTCGGGATCTGGAAAAGCTGGAGAGCGAAGGTTATGTCAAAAGAACCTACGGAGGAGCTGTCCTGAACAAAAATAAAAATGTGGATATGCCCCTGCGGATTCGGGAAAAAACCAACCGGGATGAAAAGCAGATTATCGCAGGTCTGGTGGCCGGCCTGGTAGAGGAGGGAGACCGGATTATGCTGGATGCCTCGTCCACCTCGCTGATGATTGCCAAGGAGCTCAAGGAGATGAGTAAACTGACCGTCATCACAAACTCGGTAGAGGTGCTGATCGAGCTGGCGGGACATGAGGGAATTCAGGTGATTTCTACGGGAGGAAATCTGAATGAAAGTTCTCTTTCGTTGGTTGGAAATGCGGCCCAGAAGGTTTTGAACGGCTATCATGTGGATATGGCGACTTTTTCCTGCAAGGGAATCGATATGAAAGAAGGAATGACGGACTCGAAC
>CAVFGF010000093.1:0-8556 GCA_963621925.1 Alistipes onderdonkii
TTCCAAAAAGCCTTATATCAAGCGGTTCTGCGGATATTCTGTTGTGGGTGCATACCTCTTGGTTTTATCAATCTCATGGTTTTTATTTCTGTACTTTACGAGATTAGTACAAAATCTCCTCTCTTTTTGTTCGTTTCTCGTTCTCGAACTCCCTCTTCCGGCTTGCGGCTCTGGTCATTTTCTTATGCACATCTTTGACTTACTCGTTTTCCCTCTGCTGGGTGCATCAAATTTAATTGTATTTTATAGCTAATGGTTATTTCGATGACCTTAATATCCTCCGGTGTCAGCTTCCGATATTCCTTTCGGATCTCCGCCAGTTGCTGCTCTACTGCCGGTTCCTGCTGTGCTTCGTCCAGATAATATTTCCAGTTGCTCTTCAAGTCCTCATCCGGATGGCCCTCGATCCAGAGCCTTCCCAGACTGTTCTCCACCATATAGCGAACAATCCAGTCCGGCGTAAAGAGCTGCGTCACCGCCGGAATCTCTTCCTTCGTGATCTTTTCTTTCTTTTTGCTGAAGGCCTTGGCCTTCGGTTCTGTGTTGTAATACTGGTACAGCCAGCCGATGATCTCGATCTGACCTTCCTTCTCTACATCAAAATTCTCTTCCGGAATCGTATCGATGAGCATGCGAACCACACCATCACTTGTATACGGCAAATTCAGAAGCAATTCCATATAGTCATCGGTTTTCTTAAAGAGGCCCGGCAGGACATCATGCAGCGCATTGCATTCCTTCACAAAAAGCAGGCGGAAGGCATCGTCATAACGATTCTCATTCTTTGCCGTCTGAACAGCCTGCATTTCCTCCTCGGTCATGCCCAGATCCACATCCAGGAATTCGTTGATCAGATCCGGCGTGTTGTTGCCGGTTTCAGAGGACAGCACGCGTGTACGAGTGGGCAGGTAATCATTGACCTCCATGAAACGAATGGCAATGAGACGGTTAAACCAGGTATAAGCAGTCTCCTCGATCACTTCCTGAAAGCCCTTTTCCTGAATGGCAGTCACGAGATTCTTTCTGCGCCGCATATCTGCACGAAAGATTCTTTTCTCCGTTCCGGCCAGGGTCTCATATACTTCGAAATCTGCGCCCACCTGTATGGGTTTCCGAATTTCATCGGCAGAGATGCCGTACAATCCGGCCTCTGTCTCGGCAGATTTCATCAATATCTTTCTGGCTTCGATCGCAAAGTTTTTGATCGCGCTCTTGCTGATCTGCTTTGTTTCACCGCTCATACCGTCCTCCTGCTCCTATATCTGTCAGCTCAGCCGAATGATGGTATCATCCTTAAGCTGCTCTAATAGGTTCTTTCTCATTTCATTTAAAAATACCTCTACATCATCCTTGGAGCGGATGCTGTAGGTCTTGTTTTTTGTAAGACTGCGCATGGTAACCGGCACCGTCCGCACAACAGGCTTCACAGGCTTTGTCTGTTCTGCTGCCGCGATCTTTGTGCTGCCGGAATCTTCTGTGCTGGTCGAAGGTGCAGGTGTCACCGGTGCGAGGCTTTGCTGATACGATTCTTCCGCCTGCAATATCTCCCGGAGACAGTTCTGCACCAGGGCATTGCTCTCTGCCGGAATACCGTTCATGGTGGCCATGTCATGGGTCTCATCCACCTTCTTCAGAAGCTCTTCAAATTTATCCAGCACCTTTTCCCGGATTCTCGCTGCATATGGCCGCTCCGGATCCAGCTCATCCAGCACCAGCTTGCGGTCTGCCTCCACCTCCGGACGGATTCTCTGAGCATCCTTTTCCAGCAGCTCAATGATGGCATCCATGAGCTGGTTGTCGTATTCCTCCAATTTCTTGATAAAGCTGTAGGGCTCCTTGATGGATAGAATCTTTTTGATCTGGCTTGCATAGTCGATAATTGCCTGATCTGTAATAAAGTTCTTTGACTTGTTGAATACCTCCAGAGAACGGCAGGCATGGAGATATTTCTCCTTCTGTTTGCCGCCCAGGAATCCCAGCAGGTCTACCAGCTCATCAGATACGTCCTTGAAATCGTCATAGAGCTCATCTGCTCTGCGATAGAACGCTATCGGATCACTGATCTTATCCATGTCGTCAATCAGTCGTTCCGATTTTGTCAGCACATCCTTGCCGGGCAGCGGTGATTCCTTTGAATAATCATCCTTCAAGGTCTCCTCAATGAAATTCCGCTTGGTGATGCAATAGCTCTTGAAATCCCGCATCAGAGAATCCGAATCATCCGTCATCGGTGTATGTCCAAAGAAGTCATGGATGATTTCCTTTACCGACTTGATCCAGGCGCTCTTCGGAACCTCCTTCAACTCTAGGAGCACCTTGTCACGGAATTCTCTCTTGGTCAGGAATTTATAAGCATCATCCGACGACGTAGTTGCAGGGCTATGGATTACGCTGTTGATCTTGAATGAAATCTTTCCCTTTTTGTACAGTGACGCAAGCAAGTATTCGATATCTTCTTCGATATAGCCATAGGGCGCTGCCTGAAAATCATCCAGCACTTGCTTCAGGGACAGCTTCACACCGGTACGTCCGGCATAGGCGATGGCTGATGTAAGATCCTTGAAGGCTTCTTCATTAGGCTCCTTCGTTCCCGCCAGATCCAGTGACAGCTGCACCTGCGTCCTGCTCTGCTTCAACAGGTCCTGAATGTCCGCCAGAGTCGGCTCCGTCTCCATATTTTTCAGCTTGCTGTATACGCTGCCGATCAGCTTTTCAAAGGCTTCGTTAATCCGCGCCGTCACATCCTTGGACTTGGTTGTGATCCTTGCTCCATTAACATAAATCTGCGCAGATTCCAGTGCCATGCGGATGTAATCCTTGGCACGTTCCGATGTTTCCTTTCGTTCCTTCCGCTTATTGGCCTGAATCACCTCATAGTCCGTCATGGTGGTCAAATCCGGTGAATTGAGGAAGGACTCGATTTTTTTCATCATTTCCGTCTCCGCAATATACGGATAAGAATCATCCAGGCGAACAATGACGCTGCGTTCTGTCGTAGACAGCATCATCAGCTGTGCCTCACTCTGGTCACCACTGTAGGCAGTCATAATTTTCAACGTAATGCCATTGCTGCTGTTGTTTCGATAGAAGCGGTCATCGATCTGGGTATTGAACGAGAAGGAATACCGATTGCTGTATTTATATTTATTGTTGGGAAGTGCAATCACCTCCTCAAAGGCCACCGCAGCAATATGGTTCTGCGTTTCCTTGGAATCAATATTGATGCTGCGGATTTTATTCTCTGCTTCCTGCTCCTCATTGGTCAGGAACACATATCGATCGCCGTTTTTCTGCACCAGAAGCTCATCGCAGAGCTTACGCAGAGATGCCTCCACTTTCTTGCGAAGCTCCAGAATATCCTGATCAATCTCGGAGATCATCAGTGTAGTCAGATTCTCCACATCGCCCTTGAAATCATTGACATGCTTGATCATAAAAAGCACTTTCAAGAGTTCCACATCAAAGGCATTGAGACGCGGATTTCTGGATGCTGCCGTAATGACGATACGGTGCTGATGATCAATAAAGTCATCCACTGCACTGTAAAAGGCGTTGAAGGGCACAAGGATTCCTTCCTTATCATCTGCATACTTCTGTGCCGCCTCTTTAAAAAGTGCCAGCATGGAACGCTCACCGTCCGCCATGTTCTTTCCGCTGGAGCTGTACTGACGAATCGAAGTCAAAACCTCTCCCAACAGTTTGAACTGATACGGGATGAAGGGATATACCTCGGCAAAATCTTCCGCATTCTCGTAAAGCGGCATATGCGGCGTCCCCTCACTGAAGATAATTTCATTGCTTATTGCATCCTTTTCCTTTTCATAAATTGGCTTCAGGATAGCCGTTGCCTGATCATTCTTCTGAAGAATTCTCTTACGGATAACCTCTGCTACATCTGCAGAAGAAAGAGAAATCCGCGTATCAAAACGGCCCTGGATCTTTGAGAAATCATCGCCCAGCGTTTTGGTAATAGAGTCGATGTCCTGCTGGCTGGTCACGGCAATCCAAACCTTTCCCTGGCAGGCCGTGCCCAGATCCTCCGCTACGGTCTGCAGATTCACCATGAGCTTACTGTCGTCGGCAATGTACTGGCCAATCTCATCCACCAGAAAGATCACATGATGGTTCTCTCCTTTTTTCGCGCAATATTTCTTCACATAACCGGCGAACTGCTCGATGGACAGACGATAGCTGTTCTCTGCATTATTCGCCCAGTTCTTAGCTGCATCTTCGCTCATGATTCCGAGCGCCACGATGGTCTCTACGATCTCGTCCTGAATGAAATAGAAATCTTCACGTGCGGTCTCCCAGTCATCGCCATTGATTTCTTCAAACTTATCCTTGAACTGCTGATACCGACCATCGTCATCCAACTTTCTCTCGAACTCCGCCAAAAACGGGATAGAACCACAGTATCCCAGATGCTCATTGAAGACCTTCATGAATACATCCTTGATGGCTTCTTTGTTCACCTTAGAATCCGTCGAGCTCTTGGAATCTACATTAAACAAAATCACATCTGTATCCGCCGCATAGGAAGCTGCTCTTCTGATTTTCTCCTGCAGTTTCTTGTCCGGCACCTTTGCATCATCCAGGAAAAAACTTGACGCAGCATATTCTGTCTTATCCTCCGGTTTCTCCGGATTCCGCACCTTCTTATCTGACAAGATATAAGAAAGGATTTTTAGGAAATGAGATTTACCACTTCCAAAGAAACCTGAAATCCAGACACCCATTTTGTCCGTTCTTCCGGTCAGACCTCTCTCATAGGCATCAAAGAATTTATTCATGTATTTATCAAGCTCGTCGGTCACAACATACTCGTCCAGCTCCTGATACACATTTTCCTGATCCTTCTGGCCGACCTTAATGACACCCTTGATGTCACGATCGATTTGTTTATAAAACATATCCTGGATTTTCATATCATTTGCCCCTCTCTCGTTACTGTATCAATGGGAATGCCCGGTAATAATTTCCATCATGTATGGTTCCAAACAGGCTCAGTGTCTGCGTATTCCAATTCCCCGGATAGAACATGATCACCGGAACTTGGTCAAATACCTGATGCAGGTTGTTGAGGACGTTATGCGCCCGCACAAAGGGAAACACCTTGCCAACTCCGGTCAGAAATACCACGCTGTTCTCCGGTGTCTGCTCCATGATTCGATTCACAATCAGGTTCTGATCTGTGGTCAGACGCAGCATTTTTGAGATAGCCTTGTAGAGATATTCTCTGCCCTTCTCTTTTTCATACTTGGCGCATTTTTCCAGATAGCCGCGCTCCCGCAGGATATCTACCATCATGTTAAAAAGATCAAATTCCATAATCGTAAATCCGTCTATCTCCGGATTGTTTTTCTTCTTCAGATCACGGATTTTTCTGCGCATGATCAATTCATCACAGGCCTCATAATCAAAAATAAAATATCTGACCTCACCACCTGTTCCTTTATTTTCCTGAAAGGTCTTATCTGAAATTCTGGGCCAGATGGCATCCAGCTTGTCCTTAAATTCCATCACTGCTCTCCTGTCAATGCATATAAATAATCCTGCATATTATTTCTCAAAAGCATGGTGCGCAGTTCATCCTCTATGTAGGGTTTTGCAATACGCTTTTCTTTCTTCTCATCCAACGTAAGAAGTCCTGCTTCCAGCAAAAATTTTGTATAGCTGGTTTTCAATCTCTTTACGGTGACCTCTGTCCAGCCAGCTACCTTCTCGTCCTGCTCCTGCTTTCTCCCAAAGAAGATATTAAGATCTGCTTCACTCAGCACATCCTCACCGAGACGCATCTTTTCCCGGATCACCTCATAGACAAATTCAAAAAGCATCCGGTCGGAAGCCATAGCCGATATTAGCGTAATCAGCTTCGCCGTCCCAACATCAGTCGCAAGAAGCAGCTGCATCAATTCCTCCGGGACTGCTTCGATCCGTCTTTTTATGCAGCCAAATTCATTGATAATCCTGTCTTTCGACTTCTGCTGGTAAACATTCTCCTGCAAAATAATTTCACGCAGTTCGGTCATGCTATGATTCTGCAGCAGTCTGACGGTCTCTTTTGTTTCCATAAACCAGAGCAGATACTTAACACTACTCGCACTGTATTCCATCATTTCTTCCTCTCAAAGCTGGCGATATCCCCGAGGTCACAATCCAGCTTCATGCAGATTTTTTCCAAAATCGCCATCGAAACCAGCTCCCCCTTGCCCATCTTGGCAATGGTGCTGCTGCTGATCCCTACCTTGTCCACCAGATCTGTCTTATTCATATTCTTGTCGATCAACAATTTCCATAATCCGTTATAAGACACTGCCATGATTTCACCTCGTTATCGATATCTGTCCACTCTCTTCAGTCTAAAAAATTATAATTATGCCATGATAATTGAAATTATACACTTATTTTGGATTTTTTCAATCTTTTCCGACAAATTCTTTGATTTCTCAAAGATTAAATCAGAGACTGTTTATTCAGAATTTAAGTCAAGTCTTTCACTGGTTTCTCATCCATCTTCTGCAGGAAACTCCTGATTTTCAAAGACGCACCTGGGCGTTTTTCGCTAGCGGCAAGCAGTGCTTTCCGGTACCAGAAAGCGCAAAACGCTTGTTGAGGGGTAGCCCCCCCCAATCCCCCAGAACTGTCCGCAGGGCGGGCAGGCTGCGCATCGGCAAAGCCGATGCTGCATTCGTTTCGCATCTGTCTTTCTGTAAAATCAACTGCTTTGTGCCCCAGTGTTCCTGCAGCTGACGCAAGTATCTGCAATCCGGCTTTTTCGCAATAAAAAATGCGGGTGAACAGCACTCCTTCGAATGCCATCCACCCGTTTCTCATCTGGTCTGATCTTTTGTTTTTTCCTTCTGATGCTGCTCCTCGTCGATTTTCAGGAAGCGGTCGATGTCCTGTTTGGCGATCTGGTAGTTCATCATTTCCTTCTTCACCGCGCGATACTCCTCATAGAGCTTCCGCTTTTCTGACAAGATCCGGCTGTACTCTGCAGACAGATCCTTTACTTTCGGAAGCTTGGCCAGCTCCCGCTTGTTAAAGGCTTCCTTCGCCGCCTTATGAAGCAGGATCTCCTCCCGATGATTTTCCAGATACTTCCTGCTGTAGCCGGACTTCCGGTAGGCATCGTAAACCTCTCTGGTCTTTGCATAGTTGATGATATTAGTTTTCAGATCCTTGAGGCTTTCCAGACGCGCTTCCTTTTCCTTAATCGCATCGCTAAGCTCATGGAATCTCGCTGCACTTGCTGTTGCCTTCTGCTCCAGCTCCGCGTAATCCCGGATCCCGTGCTCCTGCAGAAACAGCAGAGCCTTCGAGATCTGCTTGACGTTATAGATCTTCGCCCAGCGTTCATAGCCCTTGCTCGTTCCCTCCTGCATCTTCCGATTGATGTCGATGAGCAAATCGAAGCCCCGGTCGGATCCAGCGTGTTTTCTGGATGCGCTTTGCTTTTCTGCTCCACTCCGTCCGCTGCTTCGCTGGCCGAAATTCTGTCGGTTTGCTTTCCCCGGTTCTTCATCCAACTTCATTTCCCCGGCAATGCGTTTCCGGATATCCTCCTCGCTATACCCTTCCCCAAGTGAGCGCAAGCGGATAAATCGCTTCTGTCCCGGACCGCGAATCGCGATGTGCTTGCCCTTCTTGATTTCATAGCCGGAGGCCCGCAGCTTCTCCAAAAGGTCGTTCAAATCCTTCGGCTGCGTCTGGAGCAGCTGATCGATCTTTTCGCGAAGTGCTTTCCGAAAAGACGGCCTTCCCTCCGCATCGTCAATGTGTGGATTCCGATTGTCCCGTTCGGAGGGCTTCCGCGGTTCGATAACAGACAGCGCATGCTCAAGACAAATGGTGTCACTGACCCGCTGCAGGGCCAGGGCAATAAGCCAGGAATCCCGAAACTTCCGATCACAGCTTAGGTTCGTTGAATTAAAGATGATGTGGTTATGGATATGCGCCCGGTCGGTATGGGTCGCCACAATGAAGGCATGGTTTCCCTTCGTGAATCGCATGGCCGTTTCATAGCCAATGTCGTTGGCCTCCTGCGGCGTGATCTCACCGGGCTTGAAGGACTGCCTGATCTGGTAGGCGATGATGTCTCCCTGGGGTCTGCGTCCGGTGATGCGAAGATATTCCTGCTTGGCCAACAGGAACTCCTCGTCTGCCGTCTCCTTATCACAGGCGTAGGAAGAAATCAGTTCGCCGTTTTCCGTCTTCTCACCGTTCTTGGCATAGTCGGTTCTGTCCTTCAGGCATTGGGCGACCGACCGGCCCTTGTTCTGATGCATGGCAATGAGTCTGGTCGCCGCCATCGGACATCACCTCCCTTCCTTATTCCTGCAGCTTGCTCAGCATCTCCAGAATTTTACGCATTTCGATCCAGAGTCCCTTCTGCTGTTCCTGCAGCTCCCGGATGTCCTCCGCATAGACAGAGCCGCATTCATTGGCCTTCCGGGCATACTGATTCAGGTTGTTGGCATTGATGCGGAGAAGCCGGATCATCTCCTTCACATCGCTGAGGTCCATCTGAATCATGTAGCCGTTCAATGCCATCTT
>CAVFGF010000094.1:0-3095 GCA_963621925.1 Alistipes onderdonkii
TTCACCTAAGGACTTGCCACTGGCAACTCCTCACGGATGCTTCGCAACAGTTACGGATGCAAAATCCATGAGAATCGGCTTCGCCGATGGGATTTTGCATTTTCATCACTTTCATACGCCCTCAGCAGCAGGTGCTTCGGGCTGGTTCTGAATAGTTACATTCAATCCTTGTATAAAAAAGGGATTTATAGTATCATAGGAATAAGTTCTGCAGTTCGTGAGGAAAGGAGAGAAATGAGGCAATGGAAGCGATGTATTGGCTGATTTTATTGATTGTGCTGGTGGTGATCGAAATCATTACGCAGGGTCTTACGACGATCTGGTTTGCCGGAGGTGCCCTAGCGGCATTTATTCTTTCTATGCTGGATCTATCCCCGCTCTTGCAATGGACAGCATTCTGTATCGTATCCTTCCTCCTGCTCTTCGGAACCAGACCTTGGGCACTGCGTTTCTTTAACAGCCAGAAGCGGGAAAAAACCAATGTAGACAGCCTGATTGGAAAGACAGCCGTCGTTACAGCTGAGATTTGCAATCTGAAGGGACAGGGTGAGGTTTTTGCTGGCGGTCTGACCTGGATGGCTCGGACACAGAGTGATGACGAGCGGATCGGGAAGGATGCACAGGTGGAAATCCTGGCTGTAGAGGGTGTAAAACTGATTGTAAGAGAGAAAAAGGAGGGCTTGTGATGGCCGGCTTTATCGTACTGTTGATTCTTGTTGTATTTATTCTGCTGATTCTTGCTTCCTGTATCAAGATCGTTCCCCAGGCGCAGGCATTGGTAGTGGAGCGGCTGGGTGCCTATCTGGGAACCCTGGGTGTGGGAATCCATTTTATCGCACCGTTTATCGACCGGGTGGCGAAGCGCGTGACACTGAAGGAGCAGGTGGTGGATTTCGCACCGCAGCCTGTGATTACGAAGGATAATGTAACCATGCGGATCGATACGGTCGTATTTTTCCAGATTACGGATCCGAAGCTTTTTGCTTATGGTGTAGAGAACCCGATCATGGCCATCGAGAACCTGACTGCGACGACCCTTCGAAATATCATCGGAGACCTGGAGCTCGACCAGACCCTGACCTCCCGCGAGGTCATCAATACAAAGATGCGCGCTTCCCTGGACATCGCTACCGATCCCTGGGGAATCAAGGTCAATCGTGTCGAGCTGAAAAATATCATTCCTCCGGCAGCGATTCAGGATGCAATGGAGAAGCAGATGAAGGCAGAGCGGGAGCGCCGTGAAGCGATTCTTCGTGCAGAGGGTGAGAAGAAGTCTACAATTCTGGTGGCAGAGGGTAAGAAGGAATCCGCGATTCTGGATGCCGAGGCAGAAAAGCAGGCAGCGATTCTTCGCGCAGAGGCAAAGAAGGAAGCGACGATCCGAGAGGCGGAAGGCCAGTCCCAGGCCATCCTGAAGGTGCAGCAGGCCAATGCGGACGGCCTGAAGATGCTGAAGGAAGCAGCCGCAGACAGTGCAGTCCTGCAGCTGAAAAGCTTGGAGGCCTTTGCAAAGGCAGCGGACGGACAGGCGACGAAGATTATTATTCCGTCTGATATTCAGGGCCTCGCCGGTATGGTGAAGGCAGTGGCTGAGGTAGCTAAGGAAGACTGAATGACGGCAAAGAGTTGACATAAGGAGACGAAAAAATGAATTTAAAAGGACGAGATTTTCTGACATTAAAGGATTTTTCACCGGAGGAGATTGAATATCTGGTGGAGCTGGCGGCAAGCCTGAAGGCGAGAAAGAAGGCGGGCATCGTAGAGCGTGATATGCGGGGCAAAAATGTGGCTCTGATTTTTGAAAAGACCAGCACACGTACCCGCTGTGCCTTTGAGGTGGCAGCCCATGATATGGGAATGGGAACGACCTACCTGGATCCGTCAGGATCCCAGATTGGCAAGAAGGAGAGCATCGCGGATACAGCACGGGTTTTAAGCCGAATGTTTGACGGAATCGAATATCGCGGCTTCGGTCAGGAGATCGTGGAGGAGCTGGCAAAGTACTCGGATGTCCCGGTTTGGAACGGACTGACGAATGAATATCATCCGACCCAGATGCTGGCGACTCTTTTGACGGTAAAGGAGCATCTCGGTCATCTGAAGGGCGTTAAGCTGGTTTATATGGGAGATGCCCGCTATAATATGGGCAACTCACTGATGATTGCCTGCGCGAAGATGGGTATGCATTTTACTGCCTGCGCACCGAAAAATTATTTTCCGAATGCAGAGCTTGTAGCATACTGTGAAAATGTAGCGAAGGAGACGGGTGCCACTATCACTCTGACGGAGGATGTCATGAGCGGAACGAAGGGGGCAGACGTCATCTATACCGACGTTTGGGTTTCGATGGGAGAGCCGGACGAGGTATGGGAGAGCCGTATCCGGGAGCTGATGCCCTATCAGGTCAATAAAAAGGTGATGGAGAATGCGGGACCTCAGGCGATCTTTACCCATTGTCTGCCTGCCTTCCATGATTTGAAGACAAAGATCGGAAAGGAAATTCAGGATAAATTCGGCATTACAGAGATGGAGTGCACGGACGAGGTATTCGAGTCTGACCGTTCGGTAGTCTTTGATGAAGCGGAGAACCGGATGCATACTATCAAGGCAGTTATGGCGGCAACGTTGGGGGCCTGAGTGTGAAAAAAGCAAGTCATGTCAGCAGGGATCCTTATTATTATTGGAAAATGATTTCCATGATCCTTGCGTGCGCAGTTTTGATTCTGTCACTGCTGATTTTCCTGGGAGACAAGGATGCTTTTCTTCGTCCCCTCGCTTTTCTTCTGGGAGGAATCATGGCAGCAGTGACAGGCATCATGGAGCTCGCAAAAAATAAAAAGGTGACCGGCTATATCTGCTCGATTTTTGCGGGCCTGATGGCGGTGGCACTGATACTGGATATTATCTGGATGTGGTTTCTATGATAAAAGACGAGATTTTGAGGGCGCTGAAGGAAAGTAGCGGCTATCTGTCCGGACAGGAGCTTTGTGAGCAGCTTTCGGTATCCAGGACAGCGGTCTGGAAGGCGGTCAGCAGGTTAAAAGAAGAAGGATACGAGATTGACAGTGTGCCAAACCGCGGCTACTGTCTTTTAG
>CAVFGF010000094.1:3105-8371 GCA_963621925.1 Alistipes onderdonkii
GGGTCGCCGGATGCGATGACAGAGCCGGAGATACGTGGCTTTCTCGAGACGAAGGTCATGGGACGGAACCTGATCTGCTTTGCAGATACGGATTCCACGAATATTCAGGCGAAGCTTCAGGCAGAGAACGGTGCTCCCCACGGAACATTGGTCTGCTCGGATCAGCAGACGAAGGGCCGGGGGAGGCGGGGGCGAGCCTGGGATTCACCCCCCGGCGAAGCGATCTATATGAGCTTGCTGCTTCGACCGAAGATTCGTCCGGAGCACGCTTCAAGGCTAACTCTGGTGATGGGAATGGCTGTGGCAGAAGCGGTCAATGAGCTTCTTGAAGAAAAACAGGCAGGCATCAAGTGGCCGAATGACCTGGTGATCGAGGGACGAAAAGCAGCCGGAATCCTGACTGAGATGAGCGCGGAGATGGATGCGATCCATTATGTCGTGATCGGCATTGGTATAAATGTAAATACCCGAACCTTTCCGAAGGATCTGACGCAGGCGATCTCTCTTCGTCAGGCGGCCGGACACGATTTTCGCCGCGCAGAGGTGATCGCGCGGTGCATGAAATATTTTGAGATTTACTATGCCAGGTTTGAACAGACGGAAGATTTGAGTCTTCTGATAGAGGATTATAACAGACTTCTGGTGAATCGGGGGCAGCAGGTACGGGTACTGGAGCCGAATCATGAATATACAGGTCTGGCTCTTGGGATCAACAAGGAGGGCGAGCTTCTGGTACGCTGCGAGGACGGTCATACAGAGGCGGTCTATGCCGGAGAAGTATCCGTGCGCGGCATATACGGATACGTGTGATAAAAGGTCAAGGACCTTACAAGGGAGAAATTATGGAACAGGAAAACACAGTACTCTGCGGAGCAAACTCCTATGAGGAAAAGTATTTTTTTAATGAGCAGTTTTCAGCGCTTCCCACTGCGATCAAGCAAGAATTAAAGATTCTGTGCGTTCTCTTTGTCAACCAGGTGGGCGGAATTCTCCTGCTGGAGTTTGAATCGGACGGAACGCTGGTATTTCGCGTATCGAGTCATGAAAATGATTTCTTTTTTGATGAGATCGGCAGCAGCCTGCAGATCAAGAAATTGCAGCGGGATAAAGAGGAGCTGCTGACTTCTCTGGAAATGTTTTATCGAGTATTCTTTTTAAATAAGGAGACCGAGCATGCATAACGAACTATTAAAAATCGGGCCGTTTACCGTCTATGGTTACGGTCTGATGATTGCGATCGGCATTTTTTCAGCCTATTGTCTGGCCGAATATCGCGCAAAAAAAATCGGTCTGAAGGATGAGCTGATTTTCGGTATGACGATCTGGGCAGTCATCGGTGGAATCCTGGGTGGAAAAATCCTCTATTTCATCACGATCCTGCCGCAGATTTTTGCCGATCCCAGTCTCTTATACCGGGATTTGCTGGAGGGATATGTGATCTACGGGGCGCTGATCGGAGGCTTCCTGGCCATTGTCCTGTATTGCAAAATCCGACAGATGAAGCTCCTTGCCTATCTGGATCTGACCCTCCCTTCCGTAGCTTTGGCCCAGGGCTTTGGGCGTATCGGCTGCCTGCTGGCGGGCTGCTGCTACGGACGGGAGACAGACAGTGCCTTTTCTATTACCTTTCATGATTCCGCCTATGCGCCGAACGAGGTGGCTCTGATTCCGACACAGATCCTGTCCAGCGGGCTCGATTTCCTGCATTTTTTCATTCTACTCTACTTTGTAAAAAAATGGAAAAAGAAGGACGGTCAGGTGACGGGACTTTATTTCATGCTTTACAGTGCAGGCCGCTTTATCCTGGAATATTTCCGGGGTGACCTAGAGAGAGGCAGTGTAGGCATCCTGTCAACCTCGCAGTTTATTGCAATCTTTATGTTCCTATTTGGAGCACTGTTCTTTTTTGGTTCGAGTAAAAAGAAGGAAAAGGATAGGAAATGAGACAGCTGAAAATAGGTAATGTGGACCTTCCGAATCCGATTCTGTTGGCACCGATGGCAGGGGTAAGTGACCTGCCTTTTCGTCTGTTATGCCATGAGCAGGGAGCGGGTCTGGTATGCATGGAAATGGTCAGTGCGAAGGCCATTGCCTACCATAACCGAAATACCGAGAAGCTGATGGAGATCGAAGAGCGGGAGCATCCGGTTTCCCTGCAGCTTTTCGGCTCCGAGCCGGATTTGATGGCAGAGATCGCAGCGCAGATCGAGGAGCGTCCCTTTGATATCCTGGATATCAATATGGGCTGCCCCGTGCCAAAGATCGTAGGAAACGGAGAAGGATCAGCTCTGATGAAAAATCCGAAGCTGGTCGAGGCGATTGTCACAAAGGTATCAAGAGCCATCAAAAAGCCGCTGACCATCAAAATCCGAAAAGGCTTTGATGACAGCAGCATAAATGCAGTAGAGATCGCGAAAATCGCGGAAGCAAGCGGGGCAGCTGCGGTGGCCGTACACGGCCGAACACGGGAACAATACTATTCCGGAAAAGCGGATTGGGAGATCATCCGTCAGGTGAAAGAGGCGGTTTCGATTCCGGTGATCGGAAATGGGGATGTAGACAGTCCGAAAAAGGCGGAGATGATATTGCAGGAGACCGGCTGTGACGGTGTCATGGTCGGACGGGCAGCGAGAGGAAATCCATGGATTTTTCATGAGATTACGGAATATCTGAAAACGGGAACAGTTCCGGACAGACCGTCAAAAGAGGAAATAAAGTCTATGATGCTGCGCCATGCAAGGATGCAGGTGGAGCTGAAGGGAGACTATACCGGGATCCGGGAGATGCGAAAACATATTTCCTGGTATACGACAGGACTGCCCGGTTCCGCAAAGCTTCGCGGAAAAATAAACAGCGCGGAAAGTCTGAGAGAGATCGAGGAGCTGCTGGCAGAAATGTAGAAATGGTAACTATTCAGAACCAGCCCGAAGCACTTGCTGCTGAGGGCGTATGAAAGTGATGAAAAATGCAAAATCCCATCGGCGAAGCCGATTCTCATAGATTTTGCATCAGTAACTGTGAAGGTACTGAACAGTTACTGGAAAAGATAGTAACAGTTCAGTAGCATCAAAGTTAGGAAAAGGCGCGAAATATTTGACATTGCGAGTACAAAAGGGTATAATATCGTGGATATTCTGAAGGTTGGAAATGCCGGAAGGAATCCATTTTCAAAAAACGAGCAGAAGAAGACAGACATCAGAATTAAAATCATAGATGGAAAAGAACCAGGAAGGATGTAAAAAATGAGCGAGAAGAAGAACTTATTGACCTATGAGGGACTGAAAAAGCTGGAGGATGAGCTCCAGGATCTGAAGGTTGTGCAGAGAAAAGAGATTGCACAGAAGATCAAAGAGGCAAGAGAGCAGGGCGACCTGTCAGAGAACGCTGAGTATGACGCAGCCAAGGATGAGCAGCGTGATATCGAGGCAAGAATCGAGCAGATCGAGAAGATCCTGAAGAACGCAGAGGTTGTCGTAGAGGACGAGGTGGATCTGGACAAGATCAGCGTAGGCTGCGTCGTGAAGGTTCTGGATGTGGAGTATGATGAGGAAGAGGAGTTCAAGCTGGTCGGTTCTTCCGAGGCAAACAGCCTGAACGGAAAGATTTCGAACGAGTCTCCGGTAGGAAAGGCTCTGATCGGCGCCCGCGTAGGCGATACCATCAAGGTCGAGACTCAGGCAGGAGAGATTGAATATAAGGTATTGGAGATCCAGAGATCCCGGTAATCGATATACGAGAGGAGTACAGGAATGGGAGAACAGAAGAAGCAGAACGGACAGGAGCAGGATATCAATCAGCTCTTAAAGGTGCGCCGTGAGAAGCTGGCAGATTTGCAGGAGCGCGGCAAGGATCCGTTTCAGATTACAAAATTTGAGACAACGCATCACAGCCAGGAGATCAAGGATGATTTCGATGCCCTGGAGGGAAAGAAGGTCACCATCGCCGGACGTATGATGTCCAAGCGTGTCATGGGGAAGGCTTCCTTCTGCAACGTGCAGGATTTGAAGGGAAATATCCAGTGCTACGTGGCTAGAGACAACGTGGGTGAGGAAGAGTATAAGGATTTCAAGAAATATGATATCGGCGATATCATCGGTGTGCAGGGTGAGGTATTTCGTACCAAGACCGGTGAAACCTCGATCCATGCAGAGGCTGTAACGCTGCTCAGCAAGAGCCTTCAGATTCTCCCGGAGAAGTTCCATGGACTGACCAATACCGACGTACGTTATCGTCAGCGTTACACCGATCTGATCATGAACAGCGAGGTGAAGGATACCTTTATCAAGCGTTCCAGAATTATCAGCAGCATCCGCCGTTATCTGGATTCTCAGGGCTTCATGGAGGTGGAAACCCCGCTTCTGGTGGCCAATGCAGGCGGCGCGGCAGCACGTCCCTTCATCACACATTCCAACGCGCTGGATGAGGATTTCAAGCTTCGTATTTCCTTGGAGTTGTACCTGAAGCGCCTGATCGTGGGCGGACTGGAGCGCGTATACGAGATCGGCCGTGTATTCCGCAACGAAGGCTGCGACACTCGCCATAACCCGGAGTTCACCTTGATGGAGCTTTATCAGGCATATACCGATTATCATGGCATGATGGATCTGACCGAAAACCTGTACCGCACTGTGGCGCAGGATGTACTGGGAACCACAAAGATTGTATACAATGGCATTGAGATGGATCTGGGCAAGCCCTTCGAGCGGATTACCATGGTAGATGCTGTCAAAAAATATTCCGGCGTAGATTGGAATGAGATTCATACCCTGGAGGAGGCCCGCGCCGTAGCGAAGGAGCATAACGTAGAGTTCGAGGAGCGTCATAAGAAGGGCGATATCCTGAACCTGTTCTTCGAGGAGTTCGTAGAGGAGCATCTGCTTCAGCCGACCTTCGTTATGGATCATCCGATTGAGATCTCTCCGCTGACCAAGAAGAAGCCGGAGAATCCGGAGTATGTAGAGCGTTTCGAGTTCTTCATGAACGGTTGGGAGATGGCGAACGCTTACTCCGAGCTGAACGATCCTATCGACCAGCGCGAACGTTTCAAGGCTCAGGAGGAGCTGCTGGCTCAGGGCGACGACGAGGCAAACACCACCGATGAGGACTTCCTGAATGCTCTGGAGATCGGCATGCCGCCCACAGGCGGAATCGGCTTCGGTATCGACCGGATGTGCATGCTGCTGACAGACTCGGCGGCGATTCGGGATGTGTTGCTGTTCCCGACAATGAAGTCCATCGATAAATAAAACACAATATATAGAGCATT
>CAVFGF010000095.1:0-8348 GCA_963621925.1 Alistipes onderdonkii
GAATATGGTTTGAAAGTAACCAGTGTTTCAGACCATTAAATTCTTATCATAATATAATCAAATCGCATCTCTCCCTTCGTTTCATATAATTTATTTAGTATATTTCAAAACTATATTTATAGCTTTATAGTACGCATTATTTTTAGTTTTGTCAATTAATTTATTCTTATTTTCTTTTTTTCTGACATTTTTTTCTGACATTTTCTTCATGCTACAAAAAAGCCATTTTATTCGCGCGCTATGCGGAATAAAATGGCTTTTCTTTAAGGAAACGCTGATTAAAGCGTTTCTTTCGCCGGATTTGCGCTGCAAAGCAGCAAATTCCCCTGCAAATCCGTGCGATCCACCGGAGGTTCTAAGGAAATGCTGATTAAATCAGCATTTCCTTAAGTAATCATCTTACTTGTAATTTACGATCTTTCCGAAGTCCGGCTTCAGAGCTGCGCCGCCTACCAGGCCGCCGTCGATGTCTGCCTGTGCGAAAAGCTCCGGGGCAGTCGCTGCGTTTACAGATCCGCCGTACTGGATACGGATGGCTGCTGCAGTTGCCTCATCGTAGATCTCTGCGATGCAGGCACGGATACCTGCGCAAACCTCCTCAGCCTGCTCGGTCGTAGCGGTCTTGCCGGTTCCGATAGCCCAGATCGGCTCGTAAGCGATAACTGCTTCCTTTGCCTGATCTGCGGTGACACCCTGGAAACCAACCTTAACCTGCTGACGGATGAAGTCCATGGTGACACCCTGCTCTCTCTGAGTCAGAGTCTCGCCGCAGCACATAATCGGGGTCAGGCCATGCTCGAATGCCTTCAGCATCTTCTTATTTACAGTCTCGCTGGTCTCTGCGAAGTACTCGCGTCTCTCGGAATGTCCAAGAATAACGTACTTAACGCCTGCGTCTGTCAGCATGTTCGGGGAAATCTCGCCGGTATAAGCGCCCTTCTCCTCGAAGTACATGTTCTCAGCACCTACCTGGATGTTGGAGCCCTTTGCTGCCTCTACTACCGGGATGATGTCGATAGCCGGTACGCAGAATACTACGTCTACTTCATCGTTTGCTACCAGCGGCTTTAAGGTGTTTACCAGTTCTACTGCCTCGCTGGGAGTCATATTCATTTTCCAGTTACCAGCGATAATTTTCTTTCTTGCCATTGTTCTTTTCTCCTCTATCTTATATATAAAAAACAACTTAAGGTTGCTTCTCGTCACTAAGTTCAGTCTGCGCTTTCAGCTTGACTTCAGTAAGTGTCGACAAGTAAGTTCATACTAAATTCAGGCTTCGCTTACAGCTCGCCTTCATTAAGTGTTTACTTATTGTTCGCTGCTGCTACGCCCGGAAGCTCTTTGCCCTCCAGGAATTCCAGAGATGCTCCGCCGCCGGTGGAGATATGGGTCATCTTGTCACCGAAGCCAAGAGTATTCACTGCTGCTGCGGAGTCGCCGCCGCCGATGATGGTGGTAGCATCTGTCTCAGCCAGGGACTTCGCTACTGCGATGGTTCCCTTTGCCAAGATCGGGTTCTCGAATACGCCCATCGGTCCGTTCCATACGACGGTCTTCGCGGACTTCACTGCCTCTGCGTACAGCTCAGCGGTCTTGGTTCCGATATCCAGACCCATCATGTCAGCCGGGATCTCGTTAGACGGTACAACAGATACCTCAATCTCTGCATCGATGGGGTTCGGGAAGTCTTTGGCGATGGTGGTATCTACCGGAAGAAGCAGCTTCTTGCCAAGCTTCTCAGCCTTCTCCATCATTTCCTTGCAGTAGTCGATCTTCTCATCGTCTACCAGGGAGGTTCCTACTTCATAGCCCTTTGCCTTCAGGAAGGTATAAGCCATGCCGCCGCCGATGATCAGAGTATCGCACTTCTCCAGCAGGTTTGCGATAACGTTCAGCTTATCAGCTACCTTTGCGCCGCCCAGGATCGCTACAAAGGGACGCTCCGGGTTGTTAACTGCATTGCCCAGGAAGTTGATCTCCTTCTGCATCAGATAGCCGACTACAGAAGTCTTTACATACTGGGTTACGCCTACATTGGAGCAATGTGCACGGTGTGCGGTTCCGAATGCGTCGTTTACAAATACGTCTGCCAGAGAAGCCAGCTCCTTGGAGAATACCTCTCCGTTCTTGGTCTCCTCTGCGCGATAACGGGTGTTCTCAAGAAGAACAACCTCTCCGTCCTTCATAGCCTCTACGGCCGCCTTTGCGTTCGGTCCTACCACTTCCGGATCTGCAGCAAACTTTACTTCCTGACCCAGGAGCTCGGAAAGTCTCTTTGCTACCGGCGCCAGAGACAGCTCCGGCTTCGGCTCTCCCTTGGGCTTGCCCAGATGGGAGCAAAGGATTACCTTACCGCCGTCAGCGATCAGCTTCTTGATGGTCGGCAGTGCTGCCACCAGACGGTTCTCGTCTGTGATCTTGCCATCCTTCAGCGGTACGTTGAAGTCGCATCTTACCAGGACACGCTGTCCTTTTACGTTGATGTCATCTACAGATTTCTTGTTCAACATCTCAATCTCTCCTTATCGTTTAATAAATAAAAAGAGGTCCGGTCCATATAGACCGGACCTCTTAATAGGTCTTATTCTAACGCCAGTCCGCCATGCCGCTCGATCCTCGCTTCGCTCCATCTCGCTGACGGGCTATCGCCCTATAGAAGTCGTAAATCCCAGTCGCTTATGTGCAAGCACAACGCGCCTGCTCTTTCCGTCTTCTGCATGGCTCAATGCTTACGCAAGTTCAGCGAAGTACTTAATAGTACGAACCATCTGAGATACGTAGGAGTTCTCGTTGTCATACCAAGAAACTACCTGTACCTGAGATGTGCCGTTGCCAAGGTTTACAACCATGGTCTGAGTAGCATCGAACAGAGAACCGAATCTCATACCAACGATATCGGAGGATACGATCTCATCTGTGTTATATCCGAAGGACTCAGTAGCTGCTGCCTTCATAGCTGCGTTGATACCATCAACAGTAGCCTCACCCTTAACAACTGCGTTCAGGATAGTGGTAGAACCGGTCGGGGTCGGTACACGCTGTGCAGCGCCGATGAGCTTGCCGTTCAGCTCCGGAATAACAAGGCCGATTGCCTTAGCTGCTCCTGTGCTGTTCGGAACGATGTTGATAGCGCCTGCACGGCTTCTTCTCAGGTCACCCTTTCTCTGCGGTCCGTCAAGGATCATCTGGTCGCCTGTGTAAGCGTGGATGGTGCACATGATACCGGACTCGATCGGCAGATAGTCATTCAGAGCCTTTGCCATCGGAGCCAGGCAGTTTGTTGTACAGGAAGCTGCGGAAATTACAGTATCTTCCTTGGTCAGTGTCTCATGGTTTACATTGTAAACGATGGTCGGAAGGTCATTTCCAGCCGGAGCGGAGATAACTACCTTCTTAGCGCCTGCTGTGATATGAGCAGAAGCCTTCTCCTTGGAGGTGTAGAATCCGGTACACTCCAGAACTACGTCTACGCCGATCTCTCCCCACGGAAGCTCTGCTGCGTTAGCCTTTGCGTAGATCTTGATCTCCTTACCATCAACGATGATGGAATCTTCTGTTGCAGATACGGTATCTGCCAGAGCGTACTTACCCTGAGAAGAATCATATTTTAACAGGTGAGCCAGCATCTTCGGGCTTGTCAGGTCGTTGATTGCTACTACCTCATATCCCTCTGCGCCGAACATCTGTCTGAATGCAAGTCTGCCGATACGTCCGAAACCGTTAATCGCTACTTTTACTGCCATTTTGAATTTCCTC
Organism: Alistipes onderdonkii; assembly: GCA_963621925.1. Taxonomy (GTDB): domain Bacteria; phylum Bacillota; class Clostridia; order Lachnospirales; family Lachnospiraceae; genus Laedolimicola. Next base: position 3,757 of record CAVFGF010000095.1, read on the forward strand.
CTAAATATGAATTTAGATTATTTCGTGGTCTCCGTCCCTGAAGCGGGGCAAGCCCAACCTGCCATTATTGTATCGAATCCTGTACAAAAAAGCAAGTCCCAATTCCCGATTTTCCGGGGTTTGTATAATTTTTGTCAGAACAGCGAATTTCTCGTCGATCTTTTTCCTCTCATTGTCTATTTTTTTTACATCATCGGGTGTATACTCGGAAACGGAGGTAGAAAATATGACTGCTGATTACCATTTACATTCTTGCTTTTCCGGAGACAGCGAGACGCCCACCGAAGATGTGATTCAGACCGCTTTGAACCGCGGGCTGTCTCTGATCTGCATGACGGAGCACCAGGATCTGGACTATCCCTATACCGATGTCTGCTTTGACCTGGATACGGACGCCTATTTTCAGGAGATGAGCCGTCTTCAGAAAAAATATCGGGAACGCCTGGAAATACGGGTCGGTGCAGAGCTTGGACTCCAGCCTCATCTGGGAGAAGCCTACCGTGACTGGCTCACGGGTAAGTCCTTTGATTTTTTGATTGGGTCGACTCATCTTGTAGATGGCCTGGACCCTTATTTCCCTAATTTTTGGAGCTCTTGGGACGCTTCCTCCGGGATCGACCGCTATCTGGATGTGACTTTGGAAAATATTCGCGCCTTTGACGATTTCGACGTCTATGGCCATATCGATTATATCATTCGCTACATTCCCGAGGGCGAGCGTGTCTTTTCTTATAAGAAGCATGCCGAACAGATAGATGCGATCCTGAAGCTGCTTATCGAAAAGGGCAAGGGCATCGAAATCAATACCGGCGGTTATAAGGCCGGTCTCTCCGAGCCAAACCCCTGTCATGACGTACTCAGGCGCTACCGAGAGCTGGGCGGGGAAATCATTACGATGGGATCCGATGCCCATACGACCGAGTATGTGGCTTACCGATTTGAGGACGCAAAACAGGTACTCCGTGATTGCGGTTTCCACTATTTTACAGTTTTCCGGAGGCGGAAGGCGGAGTTTGTGTCGCTGTAAGTAGATTCCAGTATTTATCGTATCCTAAGGAAATGCTGATTTAATCAGCGTTTCCCTAAGTCAGAAGAAACAGGCAAGGGCTCAAATCCCTGCCTGTTTCTTTTAATTTTCTGAATAAAACGGCTCCGGTGTCCGGATAATCGTTCCTCCGCCCAGAACATAGTCTCCGTCATAGAAAACCACGGCCTGACCCGGGGTAACGGCACGGACAGGCTCTGAAAACTGTACACATACCAAATCCTCGCTCTCCCGGTGAATCCTGCAGGGGGAGCCTTTGTGATTGTAGCGAATCTTCGCCAGAACCTCCTTATCCTCCGGGAAATCCGGCTCGGACATATGATTCAGGCGATTTGCCAGGAGGGTCGTCGTGAAGACATCCTCCTGTTCCCCGATGACCACCTCATTGGTCTCCGGCCGTATCTCTGTAACCACCACCCGATGTCCCATGGCAAGACCCAGGCCTTTTCGCTGACCGATGGTATAGTGAATGATACCTTTATGGCGACCCAGCACCGTACCGTCGGCAGTGACAAAATTGCCTTCCTTCGACGGCTCTCCCGTGGTTCGCTCGATAAAACCTGCATAGTCCTGATCCGGCACAAAGCAGATCTCCTGACTGTCCGGCTTTCTCGCTACGCGAAAGCCCAATTTCTCCGCGATTTCCCGGATTTGGTCCTTGGAGTAGGCGCCTACCGGCATCAGCGTATGGGCAAGCTGCTCCTGGGTCAGATTGTAGAGCGCATAGGTCTGATCCTTCGCTGCAGTGACGGAGTTGCGGATCGCATAGCGGCCGTTCGGCAGCTGCTCGACCCGGGCATAGTGACCGGTGGCAATATAGTCCGCGCCGATGTCCAGACTGCGTTTTAGAAGCGCCTCCCATTTTACATAGCGGTTGCAGGCGATACAAGGATTCGGCGTCCGGCCTGCCAGATATTCGGCCACAAAGTAGTCCATGACGGCCTCTTTGAAATCCGCCTTGAAATTCATGACATAATAGGGGATATCCAGCTGCGCGGCTACTCGTCTCGCGTCATCCACGGCCGACAGGCCGCAGCAGCCACCGTTTTCCTCCTGAGTAAACTCGTCCTCATCCTGCCAGATCTGCATGGTGGCTCCGATGACCTCGTAGCCCTGCTCCTTTAAGAGATAAGCTGCCACCGAGGAGTCTACACCGCCGGACATTCCTACTACTACTTTTTTCTTTGCCATATTTTAGTAGTCTTCGCCCTCTTCTTCCTCGCCTTCATGGATATCCGACTTCGGCTTCTTCAGACCCTCGATCTTGATTCCGTGCTTCTCTGCATAATCCCAAAGGGCTGCATGGATCGCTTCCTCTGCCAGCAGGGAACAGTGAACCTTTACCGGAGGAAGCCCGTCCAGTGCCTCCATGACGGCCTTGTTCGTTACTTCCAGAGCCTGCTGGATGGTCTTTCCCTTTACCAGCTCGGTAGCCATGCTGCTAGTCGCTACAGCTGCTCCGCAGCCGAAGGTTTTGAACTTGCAATCCTGAATGACGCCATTGTCGTCGATATCCAGGTACATTCGCATGATGTCACCGCATTTTGCATTTCCTACAGTTCCTACGCCGCTGGCGTTCTCTATCTCTCCCACATTACGGGGATGCTGAAAATGATCCATTACCTTTTCGCTGTACATAATTTGTTTCTCCTCTATTATTTATTTTTCTTAACGAAGTCCTCATACAACGGTGACATGCTTCTCAGTCTGTCGATGATCCGCTTCAGGTTCTCCACAACGAAGTCCAGATCCTCCTTCGTAATCTCCTCGTTCAGAGTCAGACGTAAAGAACCATGGGCAATCTCATGGGGCAGACCAATGGCCATCAGTACATGGGACGGATCCAGGGAGCCAGAAGTGCAGGCAGAGCCTGAGGAGCCGCAGATACCTTCCATATCCAGCATAATCAGCAGGGACTCGCCCTCGATAAAGCTGAAGCTGAAGTTTGCATTGTTCGGAAGGCGGTTGGTTCTGTGCCCGTTCAGCTTAGTATAAGGAATCTCCTTCAGAACCCGCTCGATCAGATAATCGCGAAGCTCCTTCTCCTTATCCGTACGTTCCTTCATGGTGCGCATCGCGCGCTCAGCTGCCTTGCCCAGTCCGACGATACCCGGTACATTCTCCGTACCTGCGCGGCGCTTGCGCTCCTGGGCTCCGCCATGAATGAAGGAACGAATCTTGACACCCTTGCGGATATACAGGAAGCCGATGCCCTTGGGGCCGTTCAGCTTATGGCCGCTGGCACTGAGCATATCAATATGATACTCGTCTACATCGATGGGCACCTGGCCGAAGGCCTGTACTGCATCAGTATGGAACAGGATGCCATGCTCATGGGCAATCTCGCCGATCTCCTTGATCGGCTGAATGGTTCCGATCTCATTGTTGGCAAACATGACGGAAATCAGGATGGTATCCGGACGAATAGCCTTTTTCAGCTCTTCCAGTTTTACAACACCGTCCTCATCTACCGGCAGGTAAGTAATCTCAAAGCCATGCTTCTCGAGCCATTCACAGGTATGTAAGATCGCATGATGCTCGATCTTCGAAGTAATGATGTGCTTTCCCTTGCTCTGATATGCCTCTGCCGTAGCCTTCAGAGCCCAGTTGTCGGACTCGCTGCCGCCGGCGGTAAAATAGATTTCCTCGGTCTGGGCGCCCAGGGCATTGGCAATGGTCTCTCTCGCCTCGGTGATGGCCTTTTTGCTCTCACCGCCCAGGCTGTATACCGTAGACGGATTGCCATAATGCTCTGTAAAATACGGCAGCATCGCCTCTACGACCTCCGGCGCCGTCTTCGTCGTCGCCGCATTATCCAGATAAATTAATTTTTTCATGGTGATATCTCCTTCTTTCTAGATACAGCAGGATGTACTCTCGTTCATCCCGGCTTCCTCTTGCATATTTTTACTCTCTTTCACCAATTGATCCAGCTTCATCTCATCCACCGTTCGGTTGATGCTGTCGTTGATCTTCTGCCAGACGTATTTCGTCACACAGAATTCGGAGCCGTCACAGCTGCTTTCCTCCTCGAGTCCCGGGCACTTGACCGCATCCAGGCTTCCCTCCAGAGCCCGCAGGATATCTCCCACGGAGATCTCGGATGCCGGCTTTGCCAGCTTATAGCCTCCGCCTGCGCCCCGGACACTGGTCACCAGTCCGGCCTTTCGAAGCTTCGCAATCAGCTGTTCCAGATAGCTTTCCGAGATATTCTGTCTGGCGGAAATACTGGCAATGGATACTGTCTCATTTTCGCTGTACAGAGCCAAATCAATCAGTGCGCGAAGTCCATATCTTCCTTTTGTAGACAATTTCATCTTGTCACCTCGCCTAAATTCCGAGCATTTTTGTCGGATTTCAGTTTTGATAATATCACTCAATAAGGAGGCTGTCAAGCCTCACAGAAAATTTTTCGTGACATTTTAAATGCTCTGTATTATGATAGAAACAGTTCGGCATAACGCAGGCCTAAGGCCGGCCGCATGAATTCAAATTTGTAACTGTTCAGAGCCAAGCAAAATTTCATAAATCAGACGTGAAATGCTTG
>CAVFGF010000096.1:0-8171 GCA_963621925.1 Alistipes onderdonkii
ATCACTTTCATACGCCCTCAGCAGCAAGTGCTTCGGGCTGGTTCTGAATAGTTACTTTCCGCTTTCATTTCCTTTCGGATCCAGGCTTCTGATGCTGTGAGGCGCTCCTTTAAAGCTGTCTCTTCCTTCTCACCGACGACTTCTTTCATAAAAGCATATTCCTCCATCAGACCCTGTCCATGAGGCACCCGATAAGCGCCGGAATCACTTCCGAGGCCGATTCGGGCGCCTTTTTTGAAGGCAAATCTCACAGCTTTTTGTTGCCTTGCCAGGATCTGCCTCAATACATCGTCCGGAAAACGGCCGCAGCCTATAAGATTCCCGATGGGTGCAAAGGTCGGAATCCAGATCGTCTTACTTTCCGCCAAAACCTCCAGGGTCTCCTCTTCCATATAATTGCCATGCTCCAGGGTATCGACACCTGCCTGCAGCGCTGCCCGGCAGACCGCATCTCCATTTCCGTGAGCCATGACCCGCAGGCCCTCCTCATGGGCTGCTTCGATCAGAAAGCGGATTTCCTCCGGCGAAAGTCCCTCCTCGCTGAGCTTTCCAAAGGTATCAAATTCCAAAATTCCGCTGATCATGATCTTGATAAAGTCCGCGCCCTGTCTCTTTGCTTCTTTCACAAGTCTTTGATAATCTGCCGCATCGTCATAAGGCAGGCCGACGATTCCGCCGTAATGTCCCCGCTTGTGGATAGCATAGACGGGGCTTCGATAGTCGATGCCGTATTCTCCGGCCAGCTTCTTCGCCCGTGCGGATACGCCATAGGCGTCGCCGCCGTCCCGCACAAAGGTGATACCGGCCTTCTGCCAGGCTAAAAGATGTGCCCGGATGGCAGCATCATTCGGCTGCTCCTTATGCAAGGCAACCGCTGCCTTATAATTTGCTCCGTCCATGATCACATGGGCATGACATTCTCCAAACACGAAAAAACCTCCTTTTTCCACTATCCTTTTTCTTTGTCCTGTGTAATGGTCATAGATGCCATAGCATCCATATCTTTGAGAACTTCTTTTGCACAAACCTGATAAATGATATTTGCAAATACTACAAGTGCAATTGGCCAAATCATTGTCATATTCTTATTCCTCCTGAAAACAAAAAGGCAGCCAGACTTATTTAGCCTGACCGCCGGTAGGTGCTCACCCGTTGTGTTTGATTATAATTATCTGTTCGGAAAATGTCAAGATATGAATACTGCAAAAATTGTAGATTCGTTGTACAGAACCAGAAAAAATGTTATATTGAAAAAAGATGAACCTGGAGATTATTAGGAGAAGATGATGAAAAGCTCAGATTATAAAGCAAAATTGTTCGAACTGATCATAGCAGGGAAAGGACTGCAGTATGTAGTAGATACCTGTTCGGAGTTATTAGGAAATCCATTTGTCTTTGCAAATCGGTCTTTACAACTGGTATGTAAGAGTTCGTCCTGTGACAAATTTGCAGAGTTATTCAGCTGGTTTGATTATGGCAGTAGCGCAGGATTTCGTATTGCACAGGAGGCAGAGGATGTTGGATATTTCCAGTCAATTTATACGAGTGATACGCCGGTTCCGGGAAAAATTACCGGATTTTCGGTAAACTGGCTGGCGGCTCGTGTCCGTCTGAAAAATGAAATGCTGGGAAATATTCTGACAGCGGACTGTCAGATGCCATTTACAGAGGAATATCAGGAATTACTTCCGCTGGTATGTCAGACGATTGCTTTTACATTGCAGCAGGAAGGAAAGACGAATTATGGAACACAGAACTATGCACAGCTGTTAGTAGAACTGCTGGATGGACGGTCAGATGAGAAACTGGATGATAAAGCGATTCGCAGATATTTTGAACTACTTGGTCAGAAATTACCGGAGAAAATGCGTGCACTGGTGGTGAGACCATTCCATTCAGAACATCCGCAGAATCCAGTACTTCTGGATACACAACTGCGTTCCCAGTTTCCGCTGTCTGTCGGGCTTATTTATAAAAATGACTGTGTCCGGATTCTGGATGCGGAACTTTCACAGGATGAAATAGAAGAGCGCATGAAAAAATATGTTCAGGCAAAGCACAACAGATGTGGAATCAGCTATATATTTGACTCAGCAGTTTCCCTGCATGATGCGTATGTTCAGGCAGATGCAGCTGTTCGCCTGAGTAAAACAGAAAATAGTGGTATAGTACATAGCTTTGCAGAAGTTTCAGGATCGTATTTACTGGAGCAGGTTGCTGAAGCCGGACAGATATCTCCGGAGAAAATGATTTTGCCGGAAATATCTGTGCTCTTAAAAATGGAAGATAGTGCTCAGACTGAAAAAATCCAGGATCTGGCAGCATACCTGAGCTGTGGACGGAGTGTTACCCGGGCAGCGGAATTGAGAGGGATCCATAAGAATTCTATGTATTACAGGCTGGAACGCATTATGAAGCTGACCGGGCTGGATCTATATGATGATGAAACCTGTATCCAATTGACGTTATCATTGCTTTTACTTGGAAAACTTCCTTTTTACAAAAACGATTTGTGCTTTTCGCCTAAAGAAAATGCAAGATTTTTGGATATATAGCCGTAGATTTTGTGCGGAATGAATGATAACCTATCCATATCAACATGATTTATGGAGGTGTTATTACTATGGAAACTATTGAAAAATTACCAGCATTTAATCAGGATCTCATGGCATATGAGCCGATATTCCCGCGAAATGAGACTTACATGAGATGGTTTAATAAACTGGTATTATGGGAAGGCGATGAGAATGCGACCTGGGTGGAAAGTTCCAGAGCTTACTTTGAAGGAACTTATATTCATGCAGGCATTTCAAATAATTCGGTTATTTTTAAAGGGCCGGATGCACAGCAACTTATTTCAGATGCATCTATCAATAATGTATGGAAATGGAAGATCGGACGCTGCAAGCATCTGGTACAGCTGGATGAGAATGGATTGATTATGAATCATGGTCTGTTTTCAAGAGATGCAGAGGATACGTTCCGTGCTACTGCCTGCGATGTAACACCATTGATCATGCTGATGAAGCAGAAGAAATACGATGTACAGATGACACAGGCTAATCAGTTTGTATTTCAGTTCTCCGGTCCTCGTTGTCTGACCGTAATTGAGAGAGTGACACAGACAGATCTGCATGATGTGAGATTTCTAGAGGTACGTCCTGTGACGATTCCCGGAATTGATGGGGAATTTGAAGTGTGTCGTATCGGTATGTCCGGTACACTGGCTTATGAACTGCGTGGAGCAGCAGAGTGGGGACCGACCGTGTATAAGCTGGCTTATGAAAAAGGACAGCAGGATGGTCTGAAACGTCTGGGAGCACGTGATTACCATGTCAATCATACATTTGGAGGATATCCGCAGATGGCGTGCTCCTTTATGCAGTCTTATTCCTATGAGCCCTGGTATGAGGAAATGTGTATGAAGATGTTCCAGTTCAAACCCCGCAATAACGGCTCTGTTGATCCGTCAGATAACCGTGCGAGATGTCGTTCAGCAGTGGAAGTCGGATGGGCCTGGATGGCAGATCTGAATCATGATTTTGTAGGAAAAGAAGCACTTCAGAAAGAACTGGAGAATCCGAAACGTAAGATTGTGACACTGGAGTGGAATAAGGAAGATATCATTGATATCTATGCATCTCAGTTTACAGATGATCCGTACAAATTCATGGAAATGCCATCTGGTGTAAATGAATTTGCAGGTGATCATCAGAATTATGTATGCAATGCTGATGGAAAAGTAATTGGCATTTCCGCAGTGCCGGTATACAGTTCCTGGTATCATATAACAATCAGTGAGACCATTCTGGACGTGGATCAGATAAAAGAGGGCGCAGAGGTTTATGTACAGTGGGGAGACTTCGGCGGAAAGATCAAGAATGTTCGTGCAACAGTTACACGTTATCCGTACATTGATACGGTAGACAACAAAGATTATGATCTGAGTACGGTTCCCAGTGGAGTAGATAAATAATAAATTTGCTGGAAATCTGAAAAAGAAGGTGAGCGGATCAAAAGTCTGCTCACCTTCTTCATTTTCTTGTTACTGACTCAGCTTTTGGTATAATAGTTTCGACAAAAAACAGATACTCAAAGGAGACTCATGCCATGCCGTCTATTATATCATCTGCATTCAGCAATGAAGTATTTTATTTTAGGACAAGATTCATAAACTGTCTGCAACATTGAGTAGCGATACAGTTGTTTTGGTTTATTTATATTCATTCTTCATGTGGATATCATATCGTAGTTTATACACGTTGGCAAGAAAAAAGTCAATCCGCCGGCCTCATTTTCATTGACACTACTTTCTCTTTGTGCTACTCTAAACGCAGCCGCAAAAAGCGCGGTAAATTACCATTTTTAAACATTTTTGGAGGTATCATAATGAACAAGGGTACAGTTAAGTGGTTCAACAATCAGAAGGGCTATGGTTTCATCTCTGACGAGCAGGGAAAGGACATCTTCGTACACTTCTCCGGTATCAACTCCGACGGATTCAAGTCTCTGGAAGAGGGACAGGCTGTCGAGTTTGACGTCGTAGACGGTGCTAAAGGACCGCAGGCTACCAATGTAACGAAGCTGTAATCAGCCAAAATGCATGTGCCTTCTTCTAATATAGACGTATATCTGACTAGAACAAAGCATAAAGAAGAACCGCTTTCGAGGACAACACGAAAGCGGTTCTTCTTTATTACTACAACAGTTTTTTTAAAATCTCATTGACCTTCGCCGGGTTTGCCTTGCCCTTCATCGCCTTCATGGTCTGGCCTACCAGGAAGCCGAGAGCCTTCTCCTTGCCGCCCTTATAATCGGCGACTGACTGGGGATTCGCTGCCACGATGGCCTCGATGGTCTCTCGGATGGCGCCCTCATCATTGACTGTCTTCAGACCCTTCTCTTCTACATATTTCTCCGGATCTACATCCTCGCGGAAGATCTGCTCGAAGACCTCCTTCGCCACGCTGCTGTTGATGGTTCCGGCATCGGCAAGCTCGATGAGCTTCGCCAGGTGCTCCGGTGAGAATTTCATGTCCTCCGGCTCCTGTCCGGCCTCCTTCAGAAGACGCATCGTCTCCACCATCAGCCAGTTCGATACCTTCTTCGGCTTTTTGCAAATCGCCGTCGCTGCCTCGAACATGTCTGCCATCTGCTTCGTTTCCGTCAGAATTCTTGCATCGTAATCCGGAATCTCAAACTCCTCTTTATAGCGCTTCAGTTTCTCGGTGCGAAGCTCCGGCTGGCGGGACTTGATTTCTTCCAGCCACTCCTCGCTGATGTCGATGGGTACCAGATCCGGCTCCGGGAAATAGCGGTAATCCTGGGCATCCTCCTTGGAACGCATCGCATGGGAGGCTTCTTTATTGTCATCCCAGCGGCGGGTCTCCTGGATAACCTTCTTGCCCTCCTCGAGAAGCTCGATTTGACGCTGTCTCTCACCCTCGATGGCGCGGCCGATGGCCTTGAAGGAGTTCAGATTCTTCATCTCGGTACGGGTACCGAATTCCTTTGCTCCCACCTCCCGCACAGAGAGGTTGACGTCGGCACGCATGGAGCCCTCCTGAAGCTTGCAGTCAGACGCACCAAGATACTGGATGATCAGACGCAGCTTGTCCAGATAGGCGATGACTTCCTCGGCGCTTCGCATATCCGGCTCCGAGACAATCTCGATCAGCGGCACACCGCTTCGGTTATAATCCACTAACGAGCAGTCCTCCCACTCATCGTGAATCAGCTTTCCGGCATCCTCCTCCATATGAATCTCGTGGATCCCGATCTTCTTCGTTCCGGTCTCGGTCTCAATCTCCACATAGCCATTCCGGCAAATCGGCGCATAGAGCTGGGAAATCTGATAGTTCTGGGGATTATCCGGATAAAAATAATTCTTCCGGTCAAACTTGCTGTGGCGCGTGATGTCACAATTCGTCGCCAGACCGACTGCCATGGCATACTCCACTACCTTCTTATTCAGAACCGGCAGGGAGCCCGGCATACCGGTGCAGACCGGACAGGTATGGGTATTCGGTGCTCCTCCGAAGGCGGTGCTGCAGGAGCAGAAAATCTTTGTCTTTGTCGCCAGCTCGACATGAACCTCCAAGCCGATGACTGTCTCATATTGTTTGCTCATTTTTCTCCACTCCTTCCTAGGCTCTCTCGCCTGCCACCGCTGTACGGCCCCGGCTGCACTCATAAGCATAAGCTGCCCGAATGATATCCGCTTCCTTGAAACAGTCACCCAGAAGCTGCAGGCCGATGGGCAATCCCTTGGAATCCTTGCCGCAGGGCAGACAAATACCGGGAAGACCGGCCAGGTTTGCGGAAATCGTATAGACATCGCCGAGATACATCTGCAGCGGATCGGACAGGGATTCACCCAGCTTCGGCGCCGTCGTCGGTGCCGCCGGTCCGAGAATCACATCGTATTTCTCAAAGGCGCGGTCAAAGGCCTTGCGAATCAATGCCTTGGTGCGCAGCGCCTTCAGATAATAGGCATCGTAGTAGCCGGAGCTTAAGACGAAGGAGCCCAGCATAATCCGGCGCTTTACCTCTGCTCCGAAGCCCTCGGACCGGGTCTTCTTGTACATATTGTGGAGGCCTTCGTACTCCTCGGTACGGTAGCCGTATTTTACGCCATCGAAGCGGGCCAGATTCGAACTGGCCTCGGCAGAAGCGATGACATAGTATGCCGGAATCGCATAATCTACCAGGCTTAAGTCAAACTCCTCTACGACAGCTCCCTTCTCCTCCAGAGTCTTTGCCGCCGCCTTTACAGCCGCTGCCACCTCCGGATCCAGACCCTCGCCGAAGTAATCCCGCGGAATACCGATACGCAGATCCTTTACATCATCCTTTAAGGCAGAAGTAAAGTCATAGGACTCCCGCCAGACGGAGGTGCTGTCCTTCTTATCATAGGAAGCAATGGCCTCCAGGAGCAGGGCACAGTCTGTCACATCCTTGGCTACCGGTCCGATCTGATCGAGAGAGGAGCCATAGGCAATCAGGCCGTATCGGGATACGGTTCCGTAGGTCGGCTTGATGCCGGTCACACCGCAGAAGGAGCTGGGCTGGCGAATCGAGCCGCCGGTATCGGAGCCCAGGGCGCAGGGTGCCTCACCGGAGGCTACGGCTGCACAGGATCCGCCGGAGGAACCGCCCGGTACGTGCTCCGTATTCCAGGGATTGCGGGTCACGCCAAAGGCAGAGGTCTCGGTGGTGCTTCCCATGGCGAACTCGTCCATGTTGGTCTTGCCGATCACAATCATTCCAGATTTTTCCAGATTCAGGACTGCCTCTGCCGTATAAGTCGGCTCGAAATTATAGAGAATCTTCGAGGAGCAGGTGGTTTTCAGTCCCTTGGTGCACATATTGTCCTTGATGGCAATGGGAACGCCTGCCAGCGGGCCGGTCAGCTCACCGCTCTCGATGGCTTTTTGTACCTCGGCTGCTCTTTTCAGAGCGCCCTCCTCGTCTACGGTGACGAAGCTGTTCAGAACCTCGTCCTGCTTCTTGATCTCCGCCAGGGCTGCCTTCACCGCATCCACAGCTGTCATTTCTCCGGCCTTGATCTTCTTTCCGATCTCAGCCGCTGTCATTTCATAAAATTTCATTTTCCGCCTCCTACTCTACGGTCTTCGGTACCATATACATACCGTCCTTGACCTTCGGCGCATTGGCCAGCATTTCTTCGTGGTCATCGCCGTTTTCTACCTCGTCCTCCCGGAAGACATTGCTGACCGGAAATACGTGGGACATCGGCTCGACGCCGGCGGTATCCAGCTCGTTCAGTTTATCGATATAATCCAGCATCCGCCCCATGTCCTTCTTGGCGGCTTCTTTTTCTTCATCGGACAGCTCCAGCTTTGCCAGAATGCCGACGTATTCCATCGTTTCGTCGGATATGATGTTTGCCATGTTTGGGATCCTTTCTTGCTTTTCTGCTTTCCTGCATTTTTAAATATAGTTCTTCATGATTATTCAAAATAAATAAAATCAACGAAGACACGCTTTCGCTACAGTGCTGCCTGCAGCGGTACTAAGAAACCAGCTGACGCTGCCTTCTAAGGACCGGCGGCAGCAGAGTGTCTTCTTATGATTTTGTTTATTTTTCATAATCCTTCGTAACTGTTCAGTACCTTCACAGTTACGATGCAAAATCCATGAAAATCGGC
>CAVFGF010000097.1:0-8124 GCA_963621925.1 Alistipes onderdonkii
TATGCAGGCTTGGACGGTTTCCGCACCGGGCAACCTAACGTTTTCGCCGGCATGTAACTCCCACACGGCACGTCATGATCGAGTGTGCCGGAAACATCGAACACCCGGGTGGAAGTCTACAGCTGTCGAATGAACTGGAACTGTTTTCGGAGGCCGCGGGCGACACCAACAAATTCGCAATGGAAGTGCTGTTCCGCTACAGGAAGCTGTGCGGCCCCGCCCGGGCTACTTCCACTCCAGCAGCGCGGCGCCCCAGGTCAGGCCTCCGCCGAAGCCGGCCAGCACGATGCGCTGCCCCTTCTGCAGGGAACCGCTGCGCTTCAGCTCATCCAGCAAAATCGGAATCGATGCGGAGGAGGTATTGCCATATTCCTGCAGGTTCATCGGAAATTTCGTCAAAGGCTCCTTGAGCCTTCCGGCCACTGCCTCCAGGATGCGCCTGTTGGCCTGATGCAGGATGTAATGCGAAATCATTTCCTTTTTCAGCCCATTTTTCAGGAGTACCTCCTCGATGACCTCCGGCACCCTTCGAACTGCAAATTTAAAGACCGCCTGCCCTTCCATTTTGAGGAAAGAAGCCTCTTCCGGAATCCTCGTCTTCGAAAACGGGCTGCTTTGAAAGGGACTATCCAGGGTCAGTGCCTCCCCAAGCCTTCCATCGGAATGCATTACCGGAAGGTAGCCTCTCCCCTCTTTCGCTTCGACCACGATGGCCCCTGCCCCGTCTCCAAAGAGAATGCAGGTACTGCGATCCCGCCAATCCGTCACCTTCGACAGGCATTCGCTTCCGACGATGAGCGCCTTTTTCGCGTAACCCGCCGCCAGATAGGCTCCCACGGTATTCCATGCCACGAGAAATCCGCTGCAGGCCGCATTGAGGTCAAAACACAAGGCTTTGTAGGCCCCGAGCATTTTTTGCACCTCACAGGCGGTACCTGGCATGATGCGTGTCGGCGTCATCGTGGAAACCACGATCAGGTCAAGCTCCTCTGCCATAAGACCCGCATCCGAAAGTGCCCTTCCGGCGGCCTCTGCCGCCAGGGATACGCAAGTCTCCTCTAAAGCGATATGCCTTCTTTTTATCCCGGTTCGCTCCTGTATCCATGTATCACTGGTTTCCACCAGCCCGGCGATTTCGTCATTTGACAAAACCCGCTCCGGCACACAGGCACCGGTGCCTTTGATCACTCCTGTCATACTATCTTTGATTCCTTTTGTATTTTGTATTTGCGGTTCAACAATGGGGATTGTAGCAGATGAAGGACTGCTGTAGACTTTACAAAAATGAGAAAAGTGTAAGAAAAGGACGATGTGGAAATACATCGTCCTTTTCTTACACTTTTATGAAAATCCGCCGGTTTTATCTTTCCGTTCCCACATGAAACAGCACCCGGCCCTTTAACTCACTTTTCAGCACCGGCCCGAAGACCCGGGAATCCATCGAATTTTCCCGGTTGTCCCCCAGGACGAAGTATTCGTTTTCGCCTAAGGTCAGGGGATACGTGAGATTATTTCCCATGGCCTCACTAGCTCCGACGGCATACTTCTCCTCCTTGGCTTCACCGTTTATCACGAGCTTTCCATCCTGAAAATCGATGGTATCCCCCGGAAGGCCGACGAGACGCTTGACATACTTCTCCCCGGAGGGCAGGCGAACCGAGACGATATCCTCCCGCTCATAGGTTCGCGTGACGCGGATATAGAAGGCCAGCTCCCCATTCTCGAGGGTCGGCATCATGGAATCGCCCTTTACGAAAAAGAAGCCCACCACCAGCTGAAACAAGAGCACCAAAATCAGCAGCATAATAAGAAATTCGCGGAACTGGTGAAACCAGCTCCGCTTTTTTCCGTCAAATCTTCCAAGAAATCTATTTTTTGTACGCTTCTTCCTCATCTTTGTCTCCTTAACAGTCCGCCGATGATATGCAGCACGATGCCGAGAGCCATCAGGCTTGCCGCCGCAATCTTACCGCTTTTGCTGGTAAAGGTCTGGGCCAGGGCGCCGATTTTCGGAATCGACTTTGCGACCCGGCCGATCAGGTGGCTGTAGGGGATGGGATTCATATCATTCTCCTCGTTGGCATCGCCCTTGGTAATGAATTCCCCCATGACGGTGCTGTTCGTCACGACCCGGTGGGTGATGACGGAGCTCGTATCCTCCGCCCCGTAGAAGGCGATGACGTCACCCTCCGCTACGCTCGCAGCATCGACATGCTCGACGTAAACCAGGCTGCCGGTGGGAATGGCGGGCTCCATGCTGCCGCTGACGACGGTATAGATCTCAAAGCCCAGCATCCGCGGTACCGTAAGAGGTAGACAGGCTGCGATCAGAACGACCAGAGCAAGGGTGCCGAGGGTGCTGCAGAGGTAGCCCAGGATATTACATGGAGTAGACTTTTTTTTACTTCTCACTTTTATGTTTCCTTTCCAGCAATCCAATCTACTTTAACACAGACGAAACGGGGATAGGCTCCATTTTACGGCTCCTATCCTCGTTATATTCATTACTCAAATGATCAGTTCTCCGACTTCATCCTCTTCCGGATCCAGACGATCAGCACAATCAATGCTGCCAGTGCGCCTACACCGATGACGACGGCTGCCGCCATAGGCAGAGCCTTTGCTCCCTGGCCGTCCAGGTCGATATTCGCTGCAGGGGTATCGTTTTCATCGAGATCCACCAGATCATCCGGCTCGCTTACCTCGATCTCGCCTGCGTCTTCTCCTGCATCGGTTCCTTCGTCACCGCCCTCGGCGGTATCTGCATCATCGACCCCGCCGCCTGTCGTGCCGGTACCGGTGCCGCCTGTCGCGGTGCCGTTACTTACTGTCGTGACACCCGGGGTTACCACCGTCACGACATTCGTCGTATCCGCATCCTGAATGGTGATGCTGCCGGAATTGCCCGGCGTATAGACGAAGGTAAAGACATTCTCCGACGCATTCGCGCTTAAGGTCTTCGTCAGAGCCAGCGCCCTCGGTACATAATTCTCGATATATTTGTAAGCCACGATGGGCTTGTCGCCGACGTTTCCGTAAAAGGTCTGATCCGCCGCCAGCTGCTTGCCCGAGGCGTCCTGATACTTGACCGTATAGGCTACCAGGCTGCCCTTGATGCCGTAGGCTACGACGTAGTCCGCGTCACCCTCGACGCGAAAGGCCGTCGCATTGACTGTATTGTTGTCCCGGCCGCTCAAGCGCACGCCCTTGACATAATAGCGGTCGTCACTGACCTTGATGCTGCCAAGGTCAAAGGAAACCGTCTGGCCGTAAGAAGCTGTCAGGGTAATGCTGTCCTTGCCGTCTATCGTGCCCCGGTTTCCGGCATGCAGGGTGATCTGATAGGAATAGCCTTCCTTCGTCTCCGCCGCTGCCGCCGTCATGCCAAGGCTTAAGGTCAGCGCTGCCGTCAGAATCACCAGTTTTTTCCAGATTTTCATTTGGCTCACGCCCCCTTCTTTTTGTTCTTTTTCTTTTTTGCGGACTTCACAGCCACGATAAGCAATACCAGACCGCTTATTAGTGCCAGCAGGCAAAGAAGAAGAATCGGCGCGGTATCACCGGTCTGTACCCGGTCCGTGATCATCTTCGTCTCGGTATGCACCTTTCCCGGTGTATGCTTGACGACGCTGGCGGTCACCTTTTCTACCGCAAAGGTCATCTGCAATCTAGCCAGGGTCTTCTGATAATCGTTGTTCTGTGTCTCGCCCTCGACCGTTACCTTCAGAGTTACGGTACCGCTCTTTCCGCTCTCCAGGCGATCGAGATAGAAATATTCATCCAGGGTATTCGTTGCCTGATGGAGGCCTTCGAGCTTCCCTGTCGTACTCTCGCCGCCGACGTCATCGCTGTTGTAGATCTCCGTCTCCTTCCCGTCCGGGCCGGTATAGGCCAGGCGATAGGAGTAGGCGCCGCCCTCCGCTACCGGAGTGGCATCCTCCAGGGACTGGATGGCCTCGTTGGTCATATACCAATCCGTCTGTCCGCTGTCGGAATTCTTGATCTGTACCTTTAAGGTAATGCTGTCTCCCGGCTGGACATTGCCTGCCTCGTCGGCCAGGCTGCCGGAATCAAAATTGCTGACGATCTTTTTGCCGTTGAACTCGGCTTTCCAGCCGTCCTTTCCGGCCAGATCCTCCGCCCGGGCGGTCAGGCCGGTGCTAAAAAGCATCACCAGTGCCATCGCGAGGCACCATCTGTTCTTCTTCATCCTCCTGTACCTCCCTCTAGTTTCCTGACACATTCTTGATCACATCCGAGAGCTCGACGCCCCAGGCACTCTTGACGGCATCCGCCGCATTGTGGGTCTGTACCGCCTCGGCAGATACCTTCACCCGGAAGGTATAGCCGTCATAATCATAGGTATAGGTATGGGTCGTCTTCCCGTCCTCGGTCACGACACTCTCCGTCATCTGATTTCGAATCGAAGCATCGATCCGCAGCGAATCCGCGAAGCTCTTCGTCTCCCCGGCCTTTAAGATCCCGTTCAGATACCAGATAGAGCGCTCCTCGGTAGCTGCCGAGCTATCCTCTACCCAGCCGCTGCCCTCCGGCGCATTTAGAGCGATGAGCTTCGGGTCGAGGGTCGTCACCGGTACATCGTTCCCTTCCTTATCGGTCCAGCTTTTCGTCACAATGACCCGGACATAGGTATCGATATTGCCACTGTTCTTGACATCGATCCGCTCTTCATAAGGCTTTCCGGGAACCAGCTTTTCCTTTTCTCCGAGGAGTCCCGTCAGGAGCTCTCCCGTCGTCTCCGCCCATTCGCCGTTCTTGTCATAATTTCTCGAACCTACGATCTCATCATTTTCCAGAAGGGTGATGCCGATACTGGACATCTCCACCCCCGCCGTATAATTCGCGCTGTAATAGGTCAGGGCTGCTCGGGTGCTGCCGACGGTACTGCCGAGAAGCAAAAGCGCTGCCGCTCCCAGAAGCAGGCCTGTCTTTTTGGAAATGACTTTCTTTTTTTTCTTCATCTGCCTGCCCTCCCTTAGTCTTCAGTCCCGGTCAGCACCGCAAATCTCGCCGGGCCGTTGGGAAGGAGGCTTCCGCTGTCGTCATAGGCCTCCGGTGCACATTCCTGCACGACGATGACGTTCTGGTCGATGCCTTCCTCCTCTACCTTCTTAAGAAGCTCTTCCGGAATCACTACATGCATCTTCTCCGTGCTCGCTCCCGGCTCCAGCAGCTCGCTGTAATACCAGTAGCCGTCCTTGCCGTCACTCCATTTTCCGCTGCCGCCGTCCTCATAGGTCAGGGTATACTCGCTGCCCGCAAAGGCGGTCACCCGGACATAGCAGGCATAATCCCCGGTATTCTTGACCGAGACGATCTTCTTGCCGCCCTCGACGGTCTCGTCGATCTCCGTCTTCGTCTGTCCCAGGGTAAATACGACCCCTCCGGCGGCCTCGGTATAGGTGGTAAAGTATGCATAAGCGCTGCCAATCGAAGCGGCACCTAAAAGCAGGATACCGGCTGCTGTAAGGACTGCCGTTCCTTTCTTCCATCCCCTCATCCTAGTTCACCTCCGCAGAATTCAGATCATTCTTCCAATCGACGGTATTCCCGTCCTTGTAAAAGGTATTTACGACACTGGAGCCGCCGTTCTGGCGCTTGTCATAGGTATTCGTAAAGCTGACGCTGGCCGGTATATAGGTTTCGTCCTCTTCCTGAAACGTCTCCTCTCCGAGCGCTTTTTCGTCGCTGGCCGGATTCGCGGTAATCGTAGTCGTCTGGCTGGCCTCCGTCGTCAGGGAGTAGCTCGAGCCGGTATAACGCTCGGTGACGGTCACGGTCGCTCCCGCCGGAAGATCCGTGATTTTCAGGGAATCACTGCCTGCCCTGTCAAAGGAAAGCTTGTATACATTCGTAGAAATGGTGCCGTCTAAGGCCTCCACCTTGACATCATAGATAAAATTCGCTCCGCCAAGAGAAGCATTGTAAGAGGTCAGGTTCTTCTCGATGACCAGATCCCCGAGACGGGTGGTACGCTCCGGCTTCAGACCGACAGCATTCGTACCGGTCAGACTATAGATCCACTTGTCATCCTGTGTGCTGCTGTAAAGGTTGTTCGGCACCGAGATGAGATAGGGATTGAAGGTATAGATATAAGTATCGGTGGTCACAGGCTTTACCGTTACGAGATAAAGACCGAGAGCCAAATTCGAGACTGTCGTGCTCTCAGCTCCCGCATCTTTTGTCGCCGGCGTACCGGTAATGCCGGAATCCTTCTCTACGATCTCTTCTGCCGCCTCTGCCATACTTGTCCAGTCCGCAGCCGGCGTCTGATCGGAAATGCCGGCGATCGAATCGCTCATCGACTGAAAGTTCGACGTCACCGTATAGGTGCCGGTCTCCTGGATCTCTGCTACCTGATAGAGAGAGAGATTAAGCTCCTGCGCCTTCAGCTCTTCGTCATAATTCGGAGTCGCTGGCTGATCCCCGCCCTCTTGATCCGCATCGCTGTCAGCGATCTGATAGACGTTCTTCGCGAGCTGAAATTCGATCGTACCCTTCTGGGTCTTGTCCACCGGCAGAGCCGCGTAGGCGCTTGGAAGCTTCAGGCTTCCGATTCCCAGGACACCGACCAACAGGAGGGCGCCTCCTATCTTTACTTTCTTATTTTTCATCGCGTTTCTCCTCCCTGTTCTTTCTTCCAAACAAGAACTTCATCACCAAAATAATCAGAACGGTGACGGAAAGTCCCAGAAGCAGATAAAGCATATAGTAGTTCTGTACGGCCTTGACCATCGTCTCTACCGGTGTCGCCTGGATGTCTTCCTCTCCGGTATAAGCGACCCTGGTGCCCCGTACCAGAAGTCTGTGGGAATTGACACCGTAGGGGGTGCAGGTAAATAAGGTTACCTGATCCGCAGTCTGGTCATTCTTCAAGGCCTCCGCCAGAGTCTCCATATCGTCCTTTTCGACCATCGGAAGCACCTGATCCACCTGATAAGCCAGGGTCTCATCCAGGATATGAAGATAGAACTTATCTCCGATCTGCAGCTGATCGATATCGGTAAAGAGTCTGGCGCTGGGCAAGCCTCTGTGGGCTGCCAGGACGGTATGATTTCCCTCACCGCCGATCGGAAGCTTCGTGCCGTTCAAGTGACCGACGCCGGTCTGGAGAACCTCCTCGCCGGTACCGTGATAGATAGCCAGCTTGATATTGATCTTCGGGATCGAGAGGTAACCCATGACCCCGTCCCCGGCTACGTTCAGGACATTCCAATACTCCGTATCTTGAAGATCCGTATCCTCGGATCCGAAAGCATCGCCGTAGATATTATTCTCGGTAAAGGTGGCATTGAAGGCCTTCGCCTTCTCCCACTCGGCGCTATAATCCTCCTCCGTCATAGGCTCCAGGGCAGCCTCATAATTGCTGATCAGGCGGCTCTGGCGATAGGTATTCCACTGATTCGATACCGTAGGATAAATCAGAATCCCGAAGCCCGCCAGAAACAGGAGGGCCAGCAGGAGGTTGATAAGTTTCCGTTTCATGCGGTACGTCTCTCCTTGCGAGTCATTTTGAACTGTTCAATACCTTTACAGTTACGGTTATTTACATTGTCCGAACTGCATTTTCCAATTCTTCCCGGGTATTTACAAAAGAATAGGGAGCATATTCCCCATATGCTGTCGGTCTGCTGATCGTTACGATCTGGATTCCTCGATGGGACGCTAACCCATTCAATTTCTGAATCAATTCTGCTAGTTCTTTGCCAAGTCTGGTTTTGTATGCAACACACCCTTGCTTATTCATATCCTTCGCAATCACATAACACATTTCGGAGCACCTCCTCGAAATCTTCTCGATTCTTAATCTTACCATTCTCATATTGCTTACGCAACTTCTGCCCCAGGGTATCCGGATAATCTTATTATATACTCAAGCTTTCCTCTTGTCGATGTGGGAAACTCTCGTGCAGGGCTCCCGAAGCTTCCTGTAGCGGATATTCACTGGAATTGCGTAAATTTGTTAGGTGTCGTTCCAGACCTCTGAGTTTCTGTACATTCGCCGGATGTACAATTCCGCCTTGGTGTCCGCTGATTCCGCACACTCTTGGATTCCTTAGCCTAGTGGGAGTAAATGCCGGCTCAAACGAAGTTTATTATGCC
>CAVFGF010000098.1:0-7979 GCA_963621925.1 Alistipes onderdonkii
GCTGCTGTGGCTCAGTCGGTAGAGCGTCGCATTGGTAGTGCGGAGGTCACGGGTCCGATTCCCGTCAGCAGCTTTTCATCTGAGAAAAACTGAGGTTCTTGAAACCTCAGTTTTTTTGTGTAGTAGATAATTCCACCGGGAAAAGGAAAGAGCCTGCAGTTTCTGCAGGCTCTTTCCTTTTATCCCAGTAAATGATCACATTCTTTTTTCGCTGCCTCAAAAGACGTAAAGCAGATGGTATGAAGTCCAAGCTTCTTTGCTGTCTCGATATTGGCCGCATTGTCGTCGATGAAGACCGCATGTTCCGGCTCTATACCATAATCCTCGAAAAGCCCTGTAAAGGCTCTCGGATCCGGCTTATTGACATGGGTACGATAAGACAGGTGATAGCCGTCCATCTGTTCCAGAAAGGTCATCTCCGCTCTTCTCTGCTCGTAGATATGCTTCGGCCAGTTCGACAAAGCGTATACCTTCACACCCTTTTCCTTCATCTCCCGTATCCAGGCATCCGCATAATCATAGGGCCAGGTACACTGTCCCAGATTCTCATAAACTGCACGGATTTCCGGCTCGTAGTCCGGAGCATTGGAGACGAAATCCAGAATCTCCTCTTCCTCCGTCATCAGTCCCTTATCATGCTCTTCCCAGCAGGGACTCAAAAACACTGCCTGCTCCACTATCCTGTAGGCAATCTCATCCTTCCCCACAATGCTGCGCAGATACTTGTCCCAGCCGTAACCCATCAAAACTTTTCCCAGGTCAAAAATCACTGTATCGATCATAGATATCCCTTATTTATTGCGAAAAATGATATCATCGCGTCCCGGTCCGTTGGATACCATGGTAATCGGGCATTCGATATGCTTTTCGATAAACTCGATATACTTCCGGCAGTTTTCCGGCAGATCCTCATACTTCTTGATACCGCGGATATCACACTTCCAACCCGGCAGTACCTCATAGACCGGCTTTGCCTTCTCCAGAAGATACGTGGTCGGGAAGTCCGTCGTTACCTTACCGTCGATCTCATAGCCTATGCAGACCGGAATCTCATCCAGATAGCCCAGCACATCCAGTACGGTAAAGGCCACACCGGTAGCACCCTGAATCCGGCAGCCATATTTCGAAGCCACACAGTCGTACCAGCCCATTCTTCTCGGGCGTCCTGTCGTGGCACCGAATTCTCCGCCGTCTCCGCCTCTGCGTCTCAGCTCGTCTGCCTCATCGCCGAAGATCTCGCTGACGAATGCGCCTGCACCTACTGCGCTGGAATATGCCTTGCTGACTACGATGATCTCTTTGATCTCATAAGGCGGAATTCCTGCGCCGATAGCGCCGTAAGCGGCCAATGTCGAAGAGGAAGTAACCATCGGATAGATGCCGTGATCCGGATCCTTCATGGAGCCCAGCTGACCCTCCAAAAGAATCTGTTTTCCTTCCTGAATAGCATCCCAGAGATACTTGGATACGTCGCAGACGTAGGGCTCTACCATCTTCTTGTATTCCATCAGCTCCTCATAGAGCTTATTCTCATCCAGAGCCGGCTTATGATAAAGATTTTCCAGAACCACATTCTTCTTGATACATACATTGGCAATCTTTTCGCGAAGATATGCTTCGTCCGCGAAGAGCTCGCTGACCTGGAAGCCAATCTTTGCATATTTATCTGAATAGAAGGGAGCAATACCGGACTTTGTCGAGCCAAAGGCTTTTCCGCCTAAGCGCTCTTCCTCACATTGATCAAACAGAATATGATAAGACATGACAATCTGCGCACGATCCGATACCAGAATCTTCGGGGTCGGGACACCCTTCTCCACGATACTCTGAATCTCGTTAAATAAGACCGGAATGTTCAGTGCTACACCATTGCCGATGATACTGGTGGTATGGTTGTAAAAAACACCGGACGGCAGACTGTGGAGTGCGAACTTTCCATAATTATTTACGATTGTGTGGCCTGCATTGGCACCGCCCTGAAAGCGAACGATAATATCAGACTCCTGAGCAAGCATATCGGTAATCTTGCCCTTTCCCTCGTCGCCCCAGTTGGCGCCTACGATTGCTTTTACCATAGTTTGTATCCCTCCATTAGGTCATATAAGTTAGGATTTTTGTGCAAGAGACGATTCCGGAAGAATTTTCCATTACACAAGAACGTCAGTGCAAAATGCCTTTGCACCGACGTCTAGTATACCTTGTTTTTTTCAAAAAGTAAATGCTATTTTAATCTTATTTATGATTGTTTATAACCCTGGCTTATGATTTATTTTTTGCCTTGCCCAGATAAGCAGCCTTCACCGCTTCGTTTTCCAGAAGCTCGGCACCGGTTCCGGTCATCGTAATCCGGCCGGTCTCCATGACGTAGCCCAGATTGGCTGCCTTCAAGGCCATATTTGCATTCTGCTCTACGAGGAGAATCGTCACGCCTTGTTTGTTGATCTCGCGGATGATATCAAAAACACCCTTGACAACGATGGGAGCCAGACCCAGGGACGGTTCATCCATCATGATGATCTCCGGTCTGGACATCAAAGCGCGGCCGATGGCCAGCATCTGCTGTTCACCGCCGGACAGCGTGCCGGCCAGCTGCCAGGAACGCTCCTTCAGACGTGGGAAAAGATCATAGACCCAGTTCATATCCGCATCCAGTGAATCCTTGCGCATATAGGCACCGATTTTCAGATTCTCTGCCACCGTCATATCCGGAAAGACCCGGCGTCCCTCCGGAACCAGGGTGATTCCCTTCGTTACGATCTGCTCGGTCGCTTCCCCTGCCAGCTCTTCTCCCTTCAGAAGAATACTGCCGCTCTCCGGCTTTACCAGACCAACGATGGAGCGCAGGGTAGAGCTCTTTCCTGCTCCGTTTGCACCGATCAGGGTCACGACCTCTCCCTTCGGTACCGCAAAGCTGATATCCTTCACAGCCTTGATGCCGCCGTAGGATACATTCAAATCTTTGACTTCCAGAATATTACTCATCGTCTGCACCTCCCAGATATGCTTCAATTACCTTGGGATTGTTCCGGATCTCCTCCGGAGTACCCTCTGCGATGGGTTTTCCGAAATCCAGCACATAGATGCGATCGGAAATCTCCATAACCAGATCCATATGATGCTCGATCATAAAGACTGTCAAATCGAATTTCTTCCGAATCTCATCGATAAATGCCGTCAGCTCCTGGGTTTCCTGGGGATTCATGCCGGCTGCCGGCTCATCGAGAAGAAGGAGCTCCGGTTTAGTAGCGAGAGCTCGTGCAATCTCCAGATGGCGCTGCTTTCCATAGGGCAGGGAGGTCGCCAGCTCATCCCGGACATCCGTCAGACCTACGATCTCCAGAAGACGCTCGGTCTCCTCGCGCATCTTGGCCTCTTCCTTGCCATTCAGATGGAGGGTGGCTGTAAAAATATTGCTGGTGCGCAGCATATGCTTGGCAATCAGAATGTTATCGAAAACCGTCTGGCTCTTGAACAAACGGATGTTCTGGAAGGTTCTGGCAATGCCAAGTCTTGTAATCTTATCCGGTGTCGGAGCCAGTACATGCTGGCTTGCATACATGACCGGATTCTCTCCGCGATACAGCTTCTTCATCTTTCCCTGCGGATGATTCTGAACGATTTTATTGCCCTTATAATAGATCGCACCGTTACTCGGCGCATAGACACCGGTAATGACATTAAAAGCGGTGGTTTTTCCGGCTCCGTTCGGTCCGATCAGAGATACAATTTCTCCTTTATTGATCTCCAAGTTCATATTGTCTACGGCAATGACACCGCCAAACTGCATGGTGACATTTTCTACCTTCAGCACATTTTCTGTACTCATTTGGAAGCGCCTCCTTCCGTTACTTTCTTTTTCCCAAATCGATTGCGGAAGAAATTTGCGATTCCTTCTATAGAAAATTCCTTATCGCCCATGATTCCCTTGCGGTAGAAAAGAACTACACACATGATAATCACGGCAAATACTACTTTTCGGAAGCCGGCACGCAAAAGCGGCACATGAAAACCACCGATATACAGGTTATCATTGTCCAGGAAGCGCAGCCACCACTCCGAGCAGGCGATAAACAGGAAGGAGCTGATGCAGCTGCCTGTTACGGAACCGATGCCGCCGATCACGACGATCAGAAGGATCTCATAGGTCATCGCAGACTTAAACATGGAAGCCTGGATCGTCGTCTGATACATCGCCAAAAGACCTCCGGAAATACCGGCAAAGAAGGAGCTGATGACAAAGGCCAATCTTTTGTGATGAGCCAGATTGATGCCCATCGCCTCCGCTGCAATCTCATCGTCACGAATAGCCTTGAAGGCTCGGCCGTAGGTCGAGTTGATCAGCATCACAATCACGGCAATACAGATGCCGGATACGATAAAGGGATATAAAACTGACTTAAATGCCGGGAAATTACGCAGCAGGTTCGAGCCATTGGTCAGCGGACCCAGCTTATCCCACTGGAAGACTGCACGGATAATTTCTGCAAAGCCCAGGGTCGCAATAGCCAGATAGTCACTCTTCAGGCGCAAAACCGGAAGACCGATCAGATAAGCAAAGACTGCTGCAATGATGCCTCCGGCAATCAGTGCCAGCGGTACCGGAATCGTAAACTGAACAATACCGCCGTTAAAATACTGATAAACACTGGCCCGGGACTCTACCGGGATCGTCAGAATTCCATAGGCATAAGCCCCCAGCAGCATAAAGCCTGCCTGGCCAAGAGAAAACAGGCCGGTGAAGCCATTTAAGAGGTTCATGGACACTGCTACCAGTGCGTAGATCGCACCTTTTTTCAATACGGTAAAGAGCATGGAACTGGACGGCAGAATCTGCTCCAGCACAAAGAGTAGAAGCAGCAAGCCTACAATCAGACCGACGTTCCACATGATTTTTGTTTTCTGTTTCATGATTGAACGCCTCCTTATACTTTATCAATGACCTTCTCACCAAACAAGCCGGTGGGCTTGGCGATGAGGATAACAATCAGGAGTGCGAAGGTAAAGGCATCCGAGAATGTCGTCCAACCCAATCCTTTGATAATATTTTCACAGATACCGATGATAAAGGCTCCGATCACCGCACCGGGAATGGAACCGATTCCTCCGAATACGGCTGCTACAAAGGCCTTCAGACCCGGCATCGCACCGGCTGTCGGCGTTACACCGGTATAATTGGTAAAGAACAGCATGCTGCCGATGGCTGCCAGAAAGCTTCCTATAATAAAGGTCATGCTGATAACAGAGTTGATTTTGATTCCCATCAGCTGCGAGGTCTCAAAATCTCTGGAAGCTGCGCGCATTGCCATACCGATCTTTGTATATTTGATCAGAGCCACCAGAGCCAGCACCAAGGCAATGGTCAGAATCGGGGTAATGATCGTCACCCTCTTCGTCGTCGCACCAAAGACCTGGATCGTATCGCTGAGCCAGGGGATGGACGGATATTGCTGGGACAGACCTCCGGTCACATAAAGAGCCAGATTCTGCAGAAGATAAGATACACCGATGGCAGAAATCATGATGGACATTCTGGGCGCACTTCGGAGGGGCTTATAAGCCACACGCTCCACGGTAAAGCCAAGAAGCACTGTCAGGACAATCATCAGCGGAATCGCTGCATAGATCGGCATCACCGTCATAGCATAGACCATGATCAGTCCTGCTACCATAAATATGTCGCCATGGGCGAAGTTAATCAGTCTCAAGATTCCGTAGACCATCGTATACCCGATGGCAATCAAGGCATACTGTCCGCCTACGGAAATACCTGCCATCAAATAAGGCAGATTCTGGTTGATCCATTCCATACAATAACCTCCAAAAAAATTGTGCTGAAAACACAGGTATGGCGGGAGTGCGTATTGTATACGCTCCCGCCATCAAAGCTTTTTAAGCTTTTCTTTTCCTTACTTGCTTACGCTCTGCTCAGCCACGAACTCCCAAGCACCGGTCTCGGTATTTGCTTTCTTGATATAAGCCGTATCACGGTTTGCATCACCTGTCTCATTGAAGGTAATGTGTCCGGTAACGCCGGTGTAATCTACATTCCAAAGAGCTTCATTGACTGCTGCCGGGTCAGTAGAGCCTGCTGCCTTCAGAGCCTCCAGAGCGGTATAGTAAGCATCATAGCCCATCGCCGTCAGACCGGATACGGTATCATCTCCGCCATTGTTTGCCTTTGCGGTGGAGTCACTGTTGATCCACTCCTTGATACCTGCATCAAACTCTTCATTTGCACCCTCCTGATAGAAGGTCGTTACATAGATATCCAGATCCTTGCCCTTTGCTGCGTTCAGGATAACGTTGGAATCCCAGGTATCAGCAGAAAGAATCGGGATATTCACGCCCTGTGCGGCTGCCTGCTCGATAATCAGTGCTGCTGCTTCGGTAGAACTCGGAGCAAAGATAACTTCCGCTCCTGCGTTCTTTGCAGATGTAAGGTAGGAAGTGAAATCGCTGTTGCCTTCCTGGAAGGTCTCTGCTACAACCTCTCCGCCAAGTGCCTTAAAGGCCTCTGTAAAGTAATAGCCAAGGCCGGTGGAGTAGTCATCACCAAGCTTTGTCAGGACATATGCTTTCTTTGCGCCAAACTGGTCATGCGCGAAGTTTGCATGTACGGTACCCTGGAAGGGATCCAGGAAGCAGATACGGAAATAATGGGTATTTCCTTCTGTTACCTGCGGGTTTGTACAGGTGACGCCGATAGCCGGAATGCCTGCCTCCTTGAATACGTCGGAAGCTGCAATCGATACACCGGAACCATAGGATCCAAGGACTACAGATACCTTATCGCTGACCAGAGTCGCTGCTGCGGAAGGCCCCTTGTCGTTGGAGGACTCGTTGTCTACGATATCCAGCTCTACCGTATACTCGGTGCCGCCAATCTCCACGGTCGGGGTCACATAGTTTGCATACTGAATACCTAAGGTCTCCTGCTTTCCGCCTGCTCCGTTGTCTCCGGATGCCGGCTCATAGACACCAATCTTGACTACGTTTCCGTCTGTAGCAGACGAATCGGAGCTGGAAGAGCTGCTGGAGCTGCTTCCGCCTGAGCATCCGGCCAACATGGTGCTGACCATTGCTGCAGCAAGTAATACAGATAATGCACGCTTTTTCATAACTTTCTTCCTCCTCTGTCCGCGGTTTCGGTTATCACCGACATGTCTTTCTTTTTTGTTCGCATAGCAAAGACATTTGTGCGCGGTTCTTAATATGGGCTTTAGTATAACACGTTTAAATTCGAATGGCAAGAGAAAATTTAAAAACCCCGTCTCAATTCTGAGACGGGGTTCGGTTCGTTTTTACGTTTGTAATTATAACTCGATCTTTCCGCTTTCCTTGCCGTTGATCACATAATAAGCTGCCTGATCCTCCGGCTTTACATAGAGATTCAGGGTCTTGATGGAGGAAGCTCTGTGACCGAGAGCCACCCATTTTTCTGTCACCTGAGCAACCAGCTCGGAGGTCAGAATCTCTTTGCCTGCAAACTGTACATAGACATTCTGTACGGCTTCCTTCTTCTCGGCCTTTTTCGGTTCCGTCTTCTTCGGCTTTGCCTTCGGTGCTTCCTTTCCTGCTGCCTTTGTCTCTGTCTTCGGTACTTCTTTTACTTCCGGCTTTGCAGGCTCCGTTTTTGCCTCTTCTTTCTTTACCGGCTCTTTTACTGCTTTCTCTGTCTTTACCGGCTCTGCTGTCTTAACCGGAGCGTTTATTTTTACATCTTCAGCCTTTTTGATGGTCTGTGTTGCTTTCTTAGCAGTCATCCTAATCCTCCTCTGACATGCGGGTACAAAGCTATTTGTACCTTTCCTGTAACTATTCAGAACCAGCCCGAAGCACTAGCTGCTGAGGTTCTACACTTCGTTTCGGTCCGAGCTGAACAGACATCCACCGGATGTCTAGCTCCGTATGAAAATGATTCAGCAATGCAAAATCCCATCGGCGAAGCCGATTTTCATGGATTTTGCATCGTAACTGTG
>CAVFGF010000099.1:0-7656 GCA_963621925.1 Alistipes onderdonkii
ATCTCTATCGTGTCATCTGGTTTTTGTTGGGACAAAAGAACAACCGTCTCAACATTACCCGTATAAGGAAACATATCTACCCCAACGCACCGTTCCACCCGATATCCTCTTCCCTGCAGCAGCTCGAGATCTCTTGCAAGGCTGGTCGGCTTACAGCTAATGTAAACGATTCGATCCACTCCGAAATCAATGATCTTCTGCAAAGCCTTCGGATGAATCCCGTCTCTTGGCGGATCGAGGACAATGAGATCCGGCTTGTCCGTCAGTTCATCGATGACCTTCAGGACATCACCGGCCAGGAAGGAGCAATTCGTCAGGCCATTCATCTCAGCATTGGCTCTGGCGGCTTCCACGGCTTCTTCTACGATTTCTACGCCTACCACCTTCTTTGCCACGGGCGCCAGCATCTGGGCGATGGTACCGGTACCGCTGTAGAGATCGAAGATGACACGATCCTTCGTCTCCCCAATATAGCTCCGCGCCGTCTCATAGAGCAGCTCTGCCCCCAGAGAATTGGTCTGAAAGAAGGAGAATGGGGAAATCTTGAAGCGCAGCCCCAGAAGCTCCTCATAAAAGAAATCTCTGCCGTACAGCACCTCGGTCCGGTCATTTTGTACTACGTCCGCCAAACTGTCATTATAGGTGTGCAGGATACCCACGAGCTCACCATCCAGGGAAAGGGCACGCAGCTCCTCTGCCCAGGATTCATCTGCCGCCACAGCCGCGTAGTCGCTGCTATCCTCTCTCTGATGCTGGGTCGTAGTAATCAGATCCACCAGAATCTCCCCTGTATGGGCCGCCTTTCGCACCAGAAGATGTCTCAGATATCCGGTATGACGCAGTCTGTGATAGAATGGAAGCCCCTTCTTCTCAAAATGCTCCAGCACACACTTCAGAATTCTCCGGAAATCCTCATCCACAATCTGACACTGATCTGCCGTCACAATATCGTAGAAGCTGCCCCGCTTATGCATGCCAAGCGCCAGGGGGCCATCCTTTTCCTCATCTCCGAAGGAAAATTCCATCTTATTTCGATATTCTGCTTGTCTGGGGCTTGCCAGAACCCCTTCAAAGAGATAGGGAGCTTTCACCGCACGATCCAGGATTTCGCGCAGCTGTTCTTCCTTTAGGAGCCTCTGCTCCTCGTAGGATAAATTCTGCCAGGTACAGCCTCCGCAGGCAGTAAAATGCGGACAGGCCGGTAAAATCTCATTTGCAGCCGGCTCCAATACCTCCAAAAGCTGTCCTTCCCCGATGCCCTTTCGGATCTTTTTCAGCCGAAACCGGATCTTCTGTCCTGCCAATCCATTTTTGATCGCCACGCGGCAGCCTTCCACTGTCACGATTCCTTTGTTCGGAAACTCCGTTTTTTCGACTATTCCGTCGTAAATCTCGCCTTTTTTCATAAAACTCCTTATCGACACAAAAAGTGCCTCAAAACATGGTTCTGTCCTGAGACACTTCTCTTCTTATTTCCTAATTATTCTTCGTCATCGTCAAAAAAATCATCATCGAATTCATCATCTTCAAAATCATCGTCGAACTCATCCAGATAAGACGGTGTAAAGAATCGATATACCGCATAAGCGATTCCGGCTACCGCCGCTACTGCTCCGATGATGGCCAGTACCCAAAGCACTGTATTTTTATTCTTCTCTTCTGCTTCCTTCTTGTGAAGCAATTCGTTAATTTTGGTTGCAGTCAGAAAATCCTCCATCTTATTATTCATCGTGACTCCTTTCCCTGTCCTTTGCACAGCCGCTAAATTTGATTGCATTATATCATATTTCCAATTCAATTTCCAGCATTTCTAGGGAAACGCTGATTAAATCAGCATTTCCTTAGAAAACCTTCTTAAGCTTTGCAAACGACGCAAACAGCTTCTTTGTCCCCGCCGTATCAAATTGTACGCGCACCTCGTAATCCTTTGCGCCCTCTAAAATTTCCAGAACCGTCCCCTCGCCGAAACGGATGTGTTTCACCCGATCACCGACACCGTATTCCAGATGCGAGGCCTTTGTCTCAGCCATTGCCTTCGGCTGAATCGGTTTTCTTCGAAGACTGCGTCTGGCTTCCAAAATCGCCTGTTTGCGCTCATTCTGCCTCTGCTCCCTGGTTTCCTTTGCCCGCATGGCAGGACTTTCTGTCTTATTTTCCAGATATTCATCCGGTATTTCCCGAATAAAGCGAGAGACACGGTTGTACTGGGTTTCTCCTCGCAGCATCCGCTGTCTGGCAGCTGTCATCGTCAGCTCCTTCTTTGCACGGGTGATTCCTACATAGCAAAGACGCCGCTCTTCCTCCATATCCTCCTGGGGAGTGTCCGACATCATCGACAGATAGCTCGGAAAGAGGCCCTCCTCCATTCCTACCATATAGACATAGGGAAATTCCAGACCCTTGGCACTATGTAGCGTCATCAAAACGACGTGATTGCTCTCCTCCTTCAGATTGTCGATGTCGGCGACTAAGGCTACCTCCTCCAGAAAGCCGCTGAGAGAGGGATTTTGGGCATTTTCATCATAGTCCTTTGCCTTGCTTACCAATTCATCGATATTCTCCAGACGCGCCTTTGCCTCCTCGGTTCCCTCCAATATCAGCTCCTGGCGATAACCGGTTTCCTCCAGAATACTTTCCAGCAGCTCCCGTATACTCATATGCTCCTGCTTTGCCCGCAGCGTCTGAATCAATACCGTGAAAGGCAGCACTTTGGAGCCACCGCGGCCGATGCCTGGGATCTCATCCACCTGCAAGAGAGCTTCATAAAAGCTCATATCCTGTGCAATGGCAAATTCATTGACCCGGCTTAAGGTGGTTGCGCCGATGCCCCGTTTCGGTACATTGATGATGCGCCGTACAGCCACCTCATCCCTGCCGTTGTCCACCGTCTTCAGGTAAGCCAGCAGATCCTTGATCTCCTTACGGGCATAAAAGTTAATACCACCGACAATCTTATAGGGAATATTTGCATAGATCAATTTTTCCTCGAAAAGACGTGACTGGGCATTCGTGCGGTAGAGAATCGCGTGATCCCGATATTCCGCTTCGCCCTTCTGGATATGGCTCATAATATTGCCAATGACATGCTCCGCCTCCTCAAAGGCATTCTGCAGCAAACGAAAGCGCACCGGCGCCCCGCTTTCTTCCGCCGTCCACAGACTTTTATCCTTTCGACCCTGATTGTGATGAATGACCTCGTTGGCTGCCTGCAGAATATTGCCGGTCGAACGGTAGTTCTGCTCTAGTTTGATGACCTTGGCATCCGGAAAGATCTGCTCGAAATTCAGGATATTCATAATATTGGCGCCGCGGAAGCGATAAATGGACTGATCATCATCTCCCACGACACAGAGATTTCGATACTTCGCTGCCAGAAGACTTACCAGCCGAAACTGGGCCGTATTCGTATCCTGATACTCGTCTACCATGATATAATGAAAGCGCTCCTGATAATACTCCAATACATCCGGACAATTTTGGAACAGCTCCACGGTCTTCATAATCAGATCGTCGAAATCCAGCGCATTATTTTTTCGAAGCTGCGCCTGGTATTCCCGATAAACCATCGCAATCTTCTGCCCATTCCAATCATCGCCCGCCTGCAGCTGCAGCTCAGCCGGATTGATCAGCTCATCCTTTGCATGGGAAATAGCACCTAAAAGCATCCGCTCTTTATATATTTTTGTATCGATCTGCAGTTTTTTGCAGACCTCCTTCATCAAGGATTTCTGATCATCCGCATCATAGATCGAAAATGAAGTATCATAACCGAGGCGATCGATATAGCGCCGCAGGATCCGCACACAGGCAGAATGGAAGGTGCTGACCCAGATGCTGTCGCTGCCGAGCCCCACCAGCTTATCGACGCGCTCCCGCATCTCCCCGGCTGCCTTATTGGTAAAGGTAATCGCCAGGATATTCCAGGGTGCAACCCCCTGTTCTACCAGATATGCCGCCCGATGCGTCAGTACTCTGGTCTTTCCGGAACCGGCTCCTGCCAAAATCAGAAGCGGCCCTTCGGTATGAAGCACCGCCTCCTTCTGCTCCGGGTTCAAAAGATCATAACTGCTCATAACACTTTTGTCTCCCTCAAATATCTATATCAGTTTTTGTCCGCAATGCGGGCAGAAATTTGCTCCGCCGGTCTTTGTCCCGCAATTCGGGCAGAAATTCGGCGCTGTACTGCCTGCTGCCGTACCGGCTCCTGCCTGCATATTCTGCGTCATCTGCGCTGCCATTTGCTGTCCCATGGCCATACCCATCGCCATACCGGCCATATCCGAGGCGGTTCCGCCGCCGGTTCCTCTCGATAAGGCTTCTCCCATCGCTACCTGCTGGAAGCGTCCTACATCGCCTATCATGCTCTGAGCCGCTGCCTTCTCCGCCATTCTCTGTACTTCCTCCGGATAGTTGAAGCTGGAAATCGCAAAGCTTACGATGGCGATGCCGATCTTGCTCATCTCCATATCCAGATCCTCCCGAATACCGCGTCCGATGGCATCTGCATTGACCTGGAGATTGAACATATCCTTGCCCTCTTTTGCAATCCATTTCATCAAAAGCGGATCCAGCATCCCGATGATCCGATCCCGCACATCCTCGACGGAATACTGCTGTTTGATCCCGGCTACCTTCTCAATCAGAGCATCATAATCCGAAATCTTGCAGGCAAAGGTCCCGAAAGCCCGGATCGGCATACCGCCCGGAAGTCCGGGCGTCGGAATCAGGACCGGATTTTTCGTACCCCATTTTACCAGAATCTCCTTCGTATTGATAAAGAGAACCTCTGCACGAAGTCCGCTGTTAAAACCAAATTTAAAACCTTTTAAGGTAGAGAGAAAGGGAATAATAGCAGATTCGATATCGTAGCTTCCCTCGTCCCGGAAGATTCCTTCTGTCTTTCCGTTATAAAGGAAAATCGCGTCCTGCCCCGGCCGGATGACCAAGCGGCTTCCCTTCTTGATCTCCTTGTTGCTCCATTTCCAGAATAAAAGATCATCCCGGTATTCCTGCCATTCAACTACATTGGCAAACTGTCCGCCAAACAATCCCATATCGGTGCCTCCTCATTATCTTCCTGTAAATTTCCGTATGGTTTCTCTGCTATTTCTGCCATCTCTGCGCTCTCCGTTGCAGATCCCGTCTCATAAGCTGCACGGCTGTCTGAGCTGAACCAAAATACTGCAAGCAGAATGGCCAGGATCCCCAGAATGATCGCCAGGATCTTCGCCGGGCTCTTCGGATAATCCCCTTCCACTCTGCCGCTCTGTCCGTTGATCAGGACATGATACTTCTTATCCTTGTAGGTATAAGCTGTCGCATAGATCGGAAGCATCACATGCTTATAGGTTTCCTGTTCGAAATTACTGCGCACCCGAACATCCCTCACCTCGTCATAGTGACGCAGGACATCCTGTCTCGCCATATTCTGCAGCTCTGCCTCCATTCTCTGTCTCGCATCCCGATGTGCGTCATCCAGATCCACCGTATAGACCTCCGCATTGTAACCGGAGAAATACTCCGGCGAATAGGATACGACCTGACCGAGGCCAAAGCTTCCCACACGATCCAGCAGATTCTTTTTCAGGCTTTCCGATGCCGGCACCAAAACATCGTCAAAAAACTGACGAACTACTCCGGAGGTAGGATACCAGTCTACCACTGTTTCCCGTACCGTCTTGCCGTCTCTGGTTTTTCTGGTAATGGTGCGTCTGCGTCCGCCCAAAGCCGTGTAATGGGCATCAGCCTTTGCATCAAAGGTCCAATAGGGCAGATAAATGCCCTGCAGCTTTTCCTGCTGGTACAGCCGTTTCAGCTCACCGGGAGCCAGCCACCGCCCCTTCAGCCACTTATAGAACAGCTCTCCGACGTGCTTTCGCTCCACCTGGAACGGCAGCACACCGTCCGGCACGATGGCATCCTCCTGCTTCTCTGCCAA
This sequence comes from Alistipes onderdonkii, assembly GCA_963621925.1. GTDB lineage: Bacteria > Bacillota > Clostridia > Lachnospirales > Lachnospiraceae > Laedolimicola. The sequence goes on from CAVFGF010000099.1 coordinate 5,939, forward strand.
TACGTACTTCGATCCGCAATAAGGGCAAGTCGTCGCTGTGCTGCCTGCTGCGACCTCAATCTTTGCACCGCAGCCCTTACAGATCATCGTCTGACTCTTTTTCTCCGTCGCCCGGATCGTCTGCATCGCGTGACGCGTCAGACTATGCTCCACGATCTGCTCCCTATCATTTTTTATCTTAAGCTCCGTCCCGCAGTTCGGACACTTCAGGCTCTGGCTTGCAGCGTCAAATTCCATCACTCCGCCGCAGTTTTCACAGTAATAGATTTCACTGTCCATTTTGTATTACAATCCCATCTTCGCCTTCAGCGCAGCCAGTTCATCATCCACCTCTGATGCAGCGCTGTCATACTTTCTGGTCAGCTCATCAATGCTGCCCTTTTTCTGATTAAGCTCAGACATGGCATTGGCCTCGTCCAGCATCTTGTCTGCCTTTGCTTCCATCTTTTCAAAGGCGGCAATCGCATCTCCGGCACCGGCCACGCTGGATCCGATCTGATTGAGCTTCTCCTGAGTCTTGGCCACCGCAACCTTTGTCTTGATCGCATCACGCTTGGACTCCAGGCTTTCCATATCCCTTACCAGCTTATCATGCATCTCCCTCATCTGCGCTGCATTTGCGGCAGCTGCCTCGTAGGACTTTTCAAGGCTCTCCTTCTTCTTTGTCAGATCTGCCTTCTTCTCCAGGAACTGACGTGCATCAGCCTCATTTCCGGCCAGAAGAGCCTTCTCCGCATACTTCTGCATCTTCTCGACATCCGCTGTGCACTCATCCAGCTCTCTCTTCGCCTTTGTCTCTGCCGCCATCACAGCTGCTGTCTCAGCCTTTACCTTCCCGAGATCGCTTTCTACCTCGCGCAGATATTGATCGATCATCTTCTCCGGATCCTCCGCCTTGTCCAAAAGTGCATTGATATTTGCCGACATGATATCCCCGAACCGCTTTAAAATATTAGCCATTTTTCCTCCTTTTGCAGAAACGAAATTTCTGCCCACATCAAAAGTTTGTAGTGTTTTTAATTATATAACATTTTTGATCCGCTGTCATTTCTTTTTCTCGCGTCTTAACAAAACTTTAAATATTTATCCCTTGTCATATAGTTTTTAATACTATATAATAGATGAAGAGGTGATACCTATGACAATAGACAGTCAAAATCTGCTGGAGAGCATTCTGAAAAGCCTGGAGCAGATGGATTATATTCATCCGGAGGATATCCCGGATATTGATCTTTATATGGATCAAGTCACAACCTTTATGGACAGCCAGCTGAAAACATCCAAGCGATATGAGGATGACAAGATTCTGACCAAAACTATGATCAACAATTATGCGAAGAATCATCTTCTTCCCCCGCCGGAGAAAAAGAAGTATTCCAAGGAGCATATGCTCCTTTTGATTTTTATTTATTACTTCAAAAATCTTCTTTCCATCAGCGATATCCAGACTCTTCTGGCGCCGCTGACCGAAAAATATTTTCATACGGACGAATCGTTTCAGCTGGATGGAATTTATGACGAGGTTTTCCGTCTTGAAAAGGGACAGATCGAAGCCCTGAAGCAGGATCTGCAGCAAAAATACCAAGTTGCCCAAGGCACCTTCTCCGACCAAGCCGGAGAGGATCAGGATTTTCTGAAGCTATTTTCCTTTATCTGCCTCCTAAGCTTCGATGTCTATATAAAAAAGACGGTGATCGAAAAACTGGTCGACCAGCTGC
>CAVFGF010000100.1:0-7238 GCA_963621925.1 Alistipes onderdonkii
GTATTAAGTATGCAAAGAATCACTTAAAACGCGTACCGCTAGATATGCAGCTAACAGACTATAAAACATTGAAAACAGCAGCAGAGGGAGTTGGGCAAACCGTCAATGGATTCATAAAACAGGCCATAGCGGAAAAACTGGAAAGGGAGCAGCTAAACGCATGATAGATATTGAAAAGATACGCGGATATTATGAAACAGATAGGATCTTGTTTTCTAATCATGCGTTAGAGAGAATCAGGCAACGAGGAATAAAGCAAAGGGATATAAAAAACTGTATTATGTCAGGCGAGATAATAGAACAGTATTCTGATGATTTCCCGTTTCCAAGCTGCTTGATATATGGAATGGATGCAAATAATAAAATACTTCATGTAGTGGCAAGCGATGAAGGAACGGCCAGCCGGATTATAACGGTCTATTATCCAAGTACAGAAAAATTTGCTGATGATTTAAAGACCAGGAAGGAGCGTCAATTATGAAATGTTTAAGCTGTAAGCATGGAGACATGCAGCCAGACAAAGCGGCATATTTCGCACAATTAAAAAATTGTTATGTAATCATTGAAAACGTACCGTGCTTTAAATGCAGACAATGCGGGGAAATTTATTATACTGCGTCTGTTTCTGCAAGAATTGAAGAAATCTTAGAAAGCGTTGAAAAAATCGCTAGTAAAATTTTTATCATGGATTATTCAACTGCTGCATAAAATAAACGATATAATGCAAAATAAGGAATGTTGTCTTCGAAATATAGATGTATTATAATGTGGGTTATGGGAAAAAGACAGGAATACAGTGAACAATATGGAACAGGTGCAGCATGAAATCCCTCCAATTTATAACGAGCATTCGAAAATACTGATCCTTGGAAGCTTCCCGTCCGTCAAATCGAGAGAGGGTCACTTCTTTTATCATCACCCTCAGAATCGCTTCTGGCGGGTGCTGGCAGCGGTAATGGACGCAGAGCTGCCTGTGACCATCCCGGAAAAGAAGGCTTTTTTACTGCAAAACGGCATCGCCCTCTGGGACGTGATTGCCGGCTGCGAGATCGAGGGCTCCAGCGACAGCAGCATCCGGAATGTGGTGCCGAATGATATCCGACCCATACTGGAGACGGCGAATATTCAGCAGATCTATGTGAACGGCGGCACGGCGGAGAAGCTTTATAAGAAGTACATTTTCCCGGTGACAGGGCGGACAGCGGTGCGCTTACCGTCCACGAGCCCGGCCAATGCGGCCTGTTCGCCGGAGAGACTGCTCGAAGAATGGCGGGCCAAGATAAAAAAAGCAGACCGGACAGAAGATTCCGGAGAAAGAGGTAAATGATGCGGGTAGGCATGGGATATGATGTACATCGATTGGTGGAGGAACGAAAGCTGATCCTGGGCGGTGTGGAGATTCCTTATGAAAAGGGGCTCCTCGGTCATTCCGATGCGGATGTATTGCTGCATGCGATTATGGATGCCCTTTTGGGGGCAGCAGCCCTAGGGGACATCGGAAAGCATTTTCCGGACAGCGATCCGGCTTACAAGGGCATCTCCAGCATCAAATTGCTGGAGCATGTGGCGAAGCTTCTGGAAGATGAAAATTATGTAATAGGCAATATCGATGCGACCATTATTGCGCAGCGGCCGAAAATGGCTCCGTATATTCCTTCAATGCGTGAAAATATTGCGAAGGCGCTGCAGATCGAGGAAAACAGGGTCAATATTAAGGCGACGACAGAAGAAGGTTTAGGCTTTACCGGTACAGGAGAGGGCATCTCCTCCCAGGCCATCTGCGCCTTGATTCCGGTGGCAAATTATGCATACGAGGATGTCATGCAGCCGCAGGGAGGTTGCCCGGGCTGCGGAGGCTGCGGTAAATAAAGACAGGACGATGAGGTGGACAGCATGGAGATACGTTATCTGAGAGAAGGGGAAAGAGAACGTTCCAGACTCCTTTATGAGGAGGTTTTTGTAGAAGATCTGGGAGGCTTTTCGGAAGCCTACTATCGTGTGAAGGCCAAGGATAATCAGATTTTGGTAGCGGAGGATGACGGGAAAATTGTCTCGATGCTGCATCGGAATCCCTATACCTTGTGGTTCCGGGGAAAATGCGTTCCGGCAGATTATATTGTGGCGGTGGCAACCCGGGTGACCTATCGCCACAGGGGACTGATGCGCAGCCTGCTTTACAGAGCTTTGCGGGATATGTATGCAGAGAGACATCCCTTTACCTTTCTGATGCCGGAGGACGAGGCGATCTATACGCCCTTTGATTTTCGGTTGCTGGGCAATGATGATGAAGAAGGACTGGCAGAGCTGACGAAAGAAGAACTGGAAGAAAATTACGAAGTCTTTGTGGAGAAGGACGCCGCCTATCAGAGAAGAAATGTGGTATGGCCCGGCTGGGAGAGTACACCGATGATGGCGAGGCTGGTGGATGCAGCCGGATTTGTAGAAGCGATCGGCGCAGAGAAATCCCAGGAGCTGGTGCTTCATATCTCGGATCCGATTTTGCCCGGAAATGACGGAATTTTCTGCTGGAGCTTTACAGAACAGGGCAGTACCCTAAAAAGAAGTGAGGCTGAGCCGGAGCTTGCGATATCGATTGCGGATTTGGGAAGCTTCCTTTTTGGCATGTTGGGAGCGGAGGAGCTTCCGGGGATTACCGGACAGACCTTACAGAAGCTGGAGCAGGTTCATGTCCTGAACGGAATCTATATCAATGAACGGGTATGACTTGACAAAAAGTGTTTTTTTGCTTATGCTGTAAAAGAATATGGAGCAAAGGCTTAGAACGGAAAAGTAGACTGCATCCAAAACGCCAGAGAGAAGCTGCCATCGGCTGCAAGCAGCTTTCGGGGAGGAGCGGACGAAGTGCATCCGGGAGCTGATTCGGTGAACAGACGAGGCGATCAAAAGATGGTCTTCAGCCGGATACGCAGGTCGCGCGTTAGGCGAACAAAAGGGAAAAGGCAGCGAGCCTTTTAAAAAGAGTGGAACCGCGGATTCTTTCGTCTCTTCAAGGGAGAGGAAAGAATCTTTTTTTATCGAAAAAAGGGGAAGATGATGGGACTGATCAAATATATTCAGGAAGAAATTCAGGTAATACGGGAGCGCGATCCGGCGATTAAAACGTCGGCGGAGGTCTTCTTGTATCCCTGCTTCTGGGCGATCTTGAATTATAAGGTTGCACATAAGCTCTATCAAAACGGACATTTTTTCTGGGCCAGATGGATTTCCCAGAGAGCCCGCCGAAAAACCGGCATCGAGATTCATCCGGGAGCAACCATCGGAAAGGGACTCTTTATCGATCATGGCTCCGGGGTCATTATCGGAGAGACAGCCATTATCGGAGACAATGTGACTCTTTACCAGGGAGTCACGCTGGGAGGAACCGGAAAGGAACAGGGCAAGCGCCATCCGACATTGGAGGATAATGTGATGGTCAGCGCGGGAGCAAAGATTCTGGGCTCCTTTACTATCGGTGAGAACTCAAAAATCGGTGCAGGCTCCGTGGTTTTAAAGGAGGTTCCGCCGAATTGTACCGTCGTCGGGGTGCCTGGCCGGATTGTCAAGCAGGATAATGTGAAGGTTCCGAGAAGTGACATGGATCAGGTCAATCTGCCGGATCCGGTGATGGAGGAGCTCCTGGCTCTTCGCCATGAAAATGCGGATCTGAATCACCAGCTGGAGATCCTGGAGGAAAAGGAAAGACAAAAGGCTGCCAAAAAAGCAGAAAAAAAGGAAAAGAAGGAGAAAAAAAGATGAAGCTGTATAATACACTGACGAAAAGCAAGGAAGAATTTGTACCCCTGGAAGAGGGAAAGGTAAAAATGTATGTATGCGGTCCGACGGTATACAATTTTATTCATATCGGAAATGCACGGCCGATGATTGTCTTCGATACTGCACGCCGCTATCTGGAATACAAGGGCTATGAAGTCAATTACGTATCCAATTTTACCGATGTCGACGATAAGATTATCAAAAAAGCCATCGAAGAAGGCGTTCAAGCCAGCGAGATATCCGGTCGTTATATCGCGGAATGCAAGAAAGATATGGCGGATATGAATGTAAAGCCTGCGACGACGCATCCTTTGGCAACCGAGGAAATTCCGGGCATGATCGAGATGATCGAGAGCCTGATCGACAAGGGCTATGCCTATGCGGTAAACGGAACCGTCTATTTCCGTACGCGGAAATTCGCTCCTTACGGCAAGCTGTCTCATAAGAACCTGGATGACCTTCGAAGCGGCAATCGTTCCCTTCTGGTTTCCGGTGAAAACGAAAAAGAGGATCCGTTGGACTTCGTTCTCTGGAAGCCTAAAAAGGAAGGGGAGCCTGCATGGGAGTCTCCCTGGGGAGAGGGACGCCCGGGCTGGCATATCGAGTGCTCCGTGATGTCCAAAAAATATCTGGGAGAGCAGATTGATATCCATGCAGGCGGAGAGGATTTGATTTTCCCTCATCATGAGAATGAAATTGCGCAGAGCGAGGCCTGCAACGGCAAGGAATTTGCACATTATTGGCTGCACAATGCCTTCCTGAATATCGATAACCGCAAGATGTCGAAGTCACTCGGCAATTTCTTTACCGTGCGGGAAATTACGGAGAAGTACGATCCCCAGGTGCTCCGCTTCTTTATGCTGAGTGCACATTACAGAAGTCCTTTGAATTTCAGTGCGGACCTGATGCAGTCCGCAAAATCCAGCCTAGAGCGTATCGTGACAGCGGCAGAGAACCTGAAGCACCTGATGGAAAAGGCGAAGGATGAGGGCATGACAGAGAGCGAGACAGCTCATTATGATGCGACAGAGGAATATGTAAAGAAATTTGAAGAAGCCATGGATGATGACTTCAATACCGCTGATGCCATCGCGGCCATCTTTGAATTGGTAAAATATCTGAATACCCATGCTTCGGCGGAAAACAGCAGAGCCTATCTGAAAAAATGCCTGGAACGCCTGAAAACACTCTGTGATATCTTGGGCCTGGTGGTGGACAAAAAGACAGAGCTTCTGGATGCAGACATCGAAACCCTCATTGCAGAGCGGCAGCAGGCAAGAAAAGAGAAGAATTTTGCCCGGGCGGATGAGATCCGCGCAGAGCTTCTGGAAAAAGGAATCGTTTTGGAAGATACACGCGAGGGTGTAAAATGGAAAAGAGCGTAATGGATCTGATGGCAGAGATCCGGGAGGCCTTTGCACTTCCGGATGTGGATGTGCGCACCTACTCCCCGCTGGTGCTGGCTTATATCGGTGATGCAGTCTATGAGATTGTGATTCGTTCCATTCTGGTGGGCCGGGGCAATGCACAGGCAAATCGCCTCCACAGGAAGGCCAGCGCCCTGGTAAATGCCGGAGCACAGTCCGCTGCCCTGGAGCGGATCAAGGAGGCACTGACCGAAGAAGAAAGGCAAATCTTTAAACGGGGACGAAATGCCAACTCAGCGACGATGGCGAAGCATGCCACGATGTCGGATTACCGTCGGGCTACGGGTCTGGAGGCCTTGATGGGCTATCTTTATCTGACCGGTCGTACAGAGCGCATTCTCGAACTGGTCAAGAAAGGATTAGGGGAAGAGACATGAATTACGAAGAATTAATGATAGAGGGAAGAAATGCAGTTTTGGAGGCATTTCGTTCTGGCAAGACGATTGACAAGCTTTATGTACAGGACGGTTGCCAGGATGGCAGCATCAATACGATCAAGCGGGAGGCCAGAAAGCATGACACGATCCTGCACTTTGTAACAAAGGAGCGGCTCGATCAGATGTCGGAGACAGGCCATCATCAGGGTGTCATTGCTCAGGCTGCTGCCTATAGTTACAGTACGGTTGAGGAGATTTTGGAGCTGGCCAGACAGAAGGGAGAGGATCCCTTTCTGATTTTGCTGGATGACATCGAGGATCCGCACAATCTGGGAGCCATCATTCGAACAGCCAATCTGGCAGGCGCCCATGGAGTCATTATTCCGAAGCGACGGGCAGCAGGTCTGACCGCTGTGGTTGCAAGAGCCTCTGCAGGCGCTATCAATTACACACCTGTAGCAAAAGTTACGAACCTGACGAATACCATTAAGGAGCTGAAGGAGCAGGGACTCTGGTTTGTCTGCGCAGATATGGGCGGAGAGACCATGTATGATCTGAATCTGATCGGACCCATCGGTCTGGTGATCGGAAATGAGGGCGAGGGTGTGAGCCGTCTGGTTCGGGAAACCTGTGATTTTACAGCCTCGATTCCGATGAAAGGAAATATCGATTCCCTGAATGCGTCGGTAGCTGCCGGTGTCTTGGCTTATGAGATTGTAAGACAAAGGATGAAAAAATAATTCATGATGATGTGGAAAGAGTATTCCGATGAAGAATTGATGCAGAGGATTCGGGGCGGCGGGCGAGATTGCATGGATGTCCTGATCGAACGGTATAAAGGACTGGTACGGGGAGAGGCGAGAACCTTCTATCTGGTCGGCGGTGATCGGGATGACCTGATTCAGGAGGGCATGCTGGGGCTCTTCAAGGCCATCCGGGATTTCAAACCAGAGAAAAATACAAGCTTCGCGACCTTTGCAAAGCTATGCATCGCGCGGCAAATGTATACAGCCATTCAGGCGGCTGCCAGACAAAAGCATGGACCCTTGAATTCCTATGTGGAATGGACGGAGAGCTTGGGAGATACGGAACAGATGCCTCTTGGCAAAAGCCCGGAGGAGCTATTGCTGGATCAGGAAGCGGTCGTCACTCTTATGGGGCATATAGAGACGCTTTTGAGCCCGATGGAATATCGAATTTTCCGACATTATCTGGATGGAAAGGATTATCTTCAGATTGCGGAAATGATGGGCAGGAGTCCAAAATCCGTGGACAATGCATTACAGAGAATCCGCAGAAAGATTAAAAAGCTGCTGCAGGACGGGAACGCACCATCAGGAATTTAAAGGAAGAAAGGAGAACATTTCTTGGCTGCTTATTTTGGAAGCATAAAACCTTATTTTGCCGTCGGATGTATCGTATACTTACTGTATCGCGCGGGCTTACGGTTGCTGTACCGGAATGGTAGGATGCGGGTTCCGATGGCACATGAAATAGGCATGGCGGTTTTGGCCTGGTGGCTTTTAACGCTTTTTTCGGCTTCAGTAAGTCCGGCTCTGGGTTTTTCTATGAAACCGACATTTCCGGGAAAAAATCTTATTCCGCTCCTCGGAAGTATACAAATGGTGAAGCAGGACGGGATACAGGCACTGCTCGGAGC
>CAVFGF010000101.1:0-7223 GCA_963621925.1 Alistipes onderdonkii
TTGAAATGACGGAGTCAGAGTCCGTTGCCTTACCGTTTGGCGATAGCCCTATGTCTCAGCGACGAAAATTATATTACCATAGATTCTTATAGATTGCAAGTGTTTTTTTCACTTTTCTTAAATTTGTTTTTCCGCCTCATAGGCATGGTCAAAAGTGATGATACAGCAAAAGCGGCTGTCCAGGCGCTGCACAGCTTCCTCGATGGCCTGATGAAGCCCAGGTCTTTCCTCCTCCTGATAGGAATACGGCACCACCACATCAAAGACCAGATTGATTCTCTCTTCCCCCGAAACCATTCGAAAATCATGAAGACTCAGCCGCTTATCCAGGCTTTTCAGAACTTTCTGTACATCCTTTTTCAGCATCACTACCCGTGCATCTGCCGTCTCCACCGGATCCATATGGATCACCAGAAAGAGGCCCAGCTCCTTCGCTGCGTCTCGCTCAATCCGGTCAATAATCTCGTGGGAGGTCTCGATATCCACGTTGTTCGGTACCTCTGCGTGGATCGATGCCAGGCTTCTGGTGGGACCGTAATTATGGACAATCAGGTCATGACTTCCCAGGATCCCGTCATAATTCTCGACAAAGTCGGAAATCCTCCGGCAAAGCTTCGGATCGGCCGGCTGGCCGATCAAAGGCTCCAGTGTCTCCTTCGCAATTCCGATACCGGCCCAGATGACGAGGAGCGATACAGCCAGGCCTACATAACCATCGATATTGATGCCGGTAAAATAAAAGAAAAGAATCGATATCATTGTCGCCAACGTCGTCACCACATCTCCCAGAGCATCTGCGGCCGTCGCCTGCATCACGGTGGAATTTACTCTCTTTCCCAGCTTTCGGTTGAAGAAGCTCAGCCACAGCTTCACTGCCACAGAAACCAGCAGGATCCCCATGGAAATCCGGTTAAAGCTTAGATTTTCCGGATTTTGAATTTTGGCAAGCGCATTTTTTAAGAAGGTAAATCCCACCTCGATGACCAGAAAGGATACGATCAACGCAGTGATATATTCCATACGGCCATGACCGAAGGGATGCTCCCGATCCGCAGGCTTTTCTGCGATTTTTACACCGACAAAACCGATGACTGAGGAAGCTGCATCGGAAAGGTTATTGAAAGCATCCGCCATAACCGAGACACTGTGCAGCGCCAGTCCAACTCCCAGCTTGCCGCCGAATAAAGCCAGATTGCAGAGAATACCTACGATACTGGCCAGGACTCCGTAGCCTGTCCGCACCTCTGCCTCCTCTGTATTTTTATAATTTTTGACAAATGTTTTAACCAACCATTCCGTCATGCTATTTTCTCCCGTTTTCGTTGTCTATCACTAACTCTCCCTATACGCAAACAGCACCAGAATGCTGCTTTTTTTGCATTCTGATGCCGTCCGCTACATCATACATGATTTTCGGCAAAAATGGAAGGGGGATCTTGTTATTTTTTTGTAAATGTGCTATCTTGGAAACAGCCTATTTTAATGACAAGACAGCTGTCGGTTCAGAAGAATCCAAGCTGTCCGCAAATGCGAAGGAGCACAAGAATTATTATGAGTACAATGAAGCTGACTCTGCTGACGGACCTCTACGAGCTTACCATGATGCAGGGCTATTTCAAGAATCACAGCAATGAAACGGTTATTTTCGATGCCTTTTATCGGAAGAACCCCTCCGGGAACGGCTTTGCCATCGCCGCAGGCCTCGATCAGGTCATCGATTATATTAAAAATCTGACCTTTGACCGGAAGGATATCGAGTACCTGCGTAGTCTGAAGCTTTTTGATGAGGATTTTCTCGATTATCTGAGCCATTTCCATTTTTCCGGTGATATCTATGCGATACCGGAAGGAACCGTCGTATTTCCCCGGGAGCCGCTGGTAAAGGTTATTGCGCCGATTATGGAGGCGCAGCTGGTGGAAACGGCCATCCTGAATATCGTCAACCACCAGAGCCTGATCGCCACCAAGTGTGCCCGCGTGGTCTATGCAGCCAAGGGTGACGGTGTCATGGAGTTCGGCCTTCGTCGGGCCCAGGGACCGGATGCCGGTATCTATGGCGCGCGCGCGGCTATGATCGGTGGCTGCATCGGTACCTCCAATGTCCTGACCGGTCAGCTTTTTGACGTTCCGGTCAAGGGAACCCATGCTCACAGCTGGATCATGAGCTTCCCGGATGAGTATACCGCATTCAAGAAATACTCCGAGCTCTATCCGGATGCCTGCATTCTGCTGGTGGATACCTATGATACGCTGAAATCCGGTGTACCGAACGCCATCCGTGTCTTTAAGGAGATGCGCGAGGCCGGTATCCCGCTGACCTTCTACGGTATCCGTCTTGACAGCGGTGACCTGGCTTATATGTCCAAAAAGGCGCGGAAAATGCTGGATGAAGCCGGCTTCCCGGATGCTGTCATCTCCGCTTCCAGTGATTTGGATGAATACCTGATTACCAGTCTGAAGGATCAAGGCGCAGCCATCACCTCCTGGGGTGTCGGCACCAATATGATTACCTCCAGCGACTGTCCGGCCTTCGGCGGTGTATACAAGTTGGCGGCTGTCCAGGATGAGAACGGGGAGTTCATCCCGAAGATTAAGCTTTCCGAGAATTCCGAGAAGATTACGAATCCGGGCAACAAGACAGTCTTCCGTCTCTATGATAAGGAGACCGGCAAGATCCGCGCGGATCTGATTGCGCTGGCGGATGAGACTTATGATCCCAAAAAGGATCTGCTGATCTTCGATTCGGTGGAAACCTGGAAGAAGACGACACTGAAGGGCGGCTCTTATCAGGTACGGGAGCTTTTGGTTCCGGTGTTCCTGAAGGGCGAATGTGTATACACTTCTCCCAGTGTCATGGAGATCCGGGATTACTGCAAGAAGGAGCAGGAGACCCTGTGGGATGAGACCAGAAGACTGACAAATCCGCACGAGGTCTACGTCGATCTGTCTGATAAATTGTTCCGGATTAAGACAGGGTTGCTGGATCAGATGAGCCAGGGGAAATGAAATAATCGGACGAAAAACCAGGGCGCGGCCCGGGGAAATTTTCCTTATCTCCACGTGCTTGCTAATTTCAGAAATTCCTGCATTGCTCTGGTCTTGTATCTTCCCGCTTTCCAGTAAAAGCTTAAAGCGCGGCTGCGTTTTCCTTCCGGCAGCTTGAAATAGACGACATCGCTGCGGGCCGAAACTTCGCTGATCAGGGTATCGCTGACAAAGGCGATGCCAAGACCCGAGCAGACGACATGGTATGAGGTCAGCTGCTGATCCAGCTCCAGCGTGATCTCCGGCGTAATACCGGCGCTCTGGAGGATTTCCATTGCCCGCTTGCGTGTGTCATTTTCCGGCTTAAGCATGACAAAGGGGTCTCCAGCAAAAAGCTCCAGCGGAACCGGCTTTACAGAGGTTTCCCTCCAGTAGCCCGTCGTAATCATTTCCCGGGACAGGACATACGCACTGGCTTCCCGGACGGAGGCGAAGGTGCGGGGGACCGCCAGAAACAGCGTCTCCTCCCGATAGACCATATGGTCGAAAAGACCTGCATCCAGCTTGCAATTGTCCAGTATCAGATCGATACGGCCCTGCTGCAAAAGATGGGCAAGCTCGGCACTGCTCTCCTCCTTCAGCTCCACATGAATCTTCGGATAGCGGGCAGAAAAGCGGCCGATCAGCGCCGGCAAAACCCAGGAGGCAAAAAGACTGCTGCCTCCCAGGATCAGGCTGCCGGTTTTCAACTCTCCCCAATCGCTGGCATAATCGGAAAATTCCGTTTCAACGGCCAGAATGCGTTCCACGGCCCGGATATAGTGTTCTCCGCACTCTGTGAGCGACAGGGGCTTTGTGCTCCGGTCAAAAAGGGGGTAGCCCACCTTTCCCTCGACTCGCTTGATATTCGCACTTAAGGACGGTTGGGAGATACACAGGCGCTCCGCTGCCCTAGAGATGCTCTTTTCCTGGTAAACGGCGTAGACATATTCCATTCCTCGAAACATGAATTCCCTCCTATCATAGTTTTCAAGCTATACTAAATATACGAATATATGTATTTGATTATAGTATAGTGCCTGATTATAATAAATGCAACGTAACTGTTCAGTACCTTCACAGTTACTGATGCAACAAAACCTTAGGAGGAGACCATGATGAGTGAAAAGACAGAGTACAGAGTAGAGAAGGATTCCATCGGCACCAAGGACGTTCCGGAGGACGTCTACTACGGAGTCCAGTCTCTGCGTGCCGCAGAAAATTTTCATATCACCGGACTGACCATGCACCCGGAGATCATCAACAGCCTGGCCTATATCAAAAAGGCCGCTGCCATCACCAACTGTGAGATCAATCTGCTGGATAAGAAAATCGCAGATGCCATCGTAAAAGCCTGCGATGAGATCCTGGCCGGTCAGCACCATGAGGACTTCATCGTGGATCCCATCCAGGGCGGTGCCGGCACCTCCATCAATATGAATGCCAATGAGGTCATCGCGAACCGTGCCATCGAGCTTCTCGGCGGCCAGAAGGGTGATTACTCCATCGTCCATCCCAATGACCATGTGAACTGCGGCCAGTCCACCAACGATGTCATTCCGACGGCCGGCAAGATGACCTCTCTTCGTCTGCTTCACAATCTGAAAAAGGAGCTGCTTCGTCTCCATGCTGCCTTTTCCGAGAAGGCTGAGGAGTTCGACCATGTCATTAAGATGGGGCGCACCCAGATGCAGGATGCGGTTCCCATCCGTCTGGGACAGGAATTCAAGGCTTACTCCGTAGCGGTCATGCGGGATATCCGCCGTATGGACATCGCCATGGACGAGATGCGTTCCCTGAATATGGGCGGCACCGCCATCGGCACCGGCATCAACGCCGATGAAGCTTACCTGAAGCGCATCGTTCCGAACCTCTCGGAGGTATCCGGTATGGATTTCATCCAGGCCTTTGACCTCATCGATTCTACCCAGAATCTCGATCCCTTCGCAGCAGTATCCGGTTCCATCAAGGCCTGCGCCGTGACCCTTTCCAAGATCGCTAATGACCTGCGTCTCATGTCCTCCGGACCCCGGGCCGGCTTCCATGAGATCAACCTGCCGGCCAAGCAGAATGGCTCCTCCATCATGCCGGGCAAGGTCAATCCGGTTATCCCGGAGGTCGTCAACCAGGTAGCCTTCAATGTCATCGGAAATGATGTTACCATCACCATGGCAGCTGAGGCCGGACAGCTGGAGCTGAATGCCTTTGAGCCGATTATCTTCTACTGCCTCTTTCAGTCCATCGACACCCTGGCTTATGCGGTTCGCACCTTCGTCGACAACTGCGTCACCGGCATCACCGCCAATGAGGAGCGCTGCCGTTATTTGGTAGAGAACAGCGTGGGCATCATTACTGCCATCTGCCCGCACGTCGGCTACCAGAAGGCGGCAGACATCGCCAAGAGAGCCATGAAGTCCGGCGACTCCGTCCGGGAGCTGATTCTGAAGGAGAAGCTGCTGACAGAGAAAGAGCTTGACGAAATTCTGAATCCGATCCAGATGACCGAGCCGGGTATCTCCGGAAAAGAGCTTCTAAGAAAAGAGGCAGCTCTCTAGGAAAATGCTGTAAATTTCGTTTGACTTTTTAGGAAAAGCTAAATATAATACTTATTGAACGAGTAGCAAACTTGCGTAAATCCAGTTTTGCTGCTCGTTTTTTTTGTGTAAAAGTACATATAAAGGAGGAAGGAACAAAGATGGCAGAAGGAAATAAGATGAAGGACATGCCGGTAAAGAAGCTCATGATTCAGATGGGTCTGCCTATGATCTTATCTATGGCATTGCAGGCGGTTTATAATATTGTCGACAGTGCGTTTGTCGGAAATATGAGAACAGGCAGCGAAGCGGCTCTAAATGCACTTACTCTGGTATTCCCGGTTCAGATGCTCATGGTAGCAGTGGGAATCGGAACCGGTGTGGGAACCAATGCGCTTCTTGCAAGGACACTGGGACAGGGAGATAAGGAAAAGGCTGCAAAAATTGCAGGAAACTGCCTGTTCCTTGGCGTAATCATTTATGGAATCTGTCTGCTGTTTGGACTTTTCGGTGTAAAAGCATATATTTCGACGCAGACCGTGGATCCGGAAGTGATTCTCATGGGAACCAGATACTTAAGGATCTGCTGCGTGCTTTCCATGGGAAGTGTTTTCTTTGCCCTCTTTGAAAAGCTATTGCAGGCAACCGGACGTTCTCTTTATTCTACCATAGGCCAGGTCGTGGGCGCAGTAATAAATATCATTCTCGATCCGATCCTGATTTATGGTATCGGCCCTGTTCCCGAAATGGGCGTAGAGGGTGCTGCCTATGCAACGGTAATCGGACAGGTCGCATCTGCGGTACTACTGATGTTCTTCCATCTAAGGTTCAATAAGGAATTTGATCATCATATAAGATTTATGAAGCCGGACGGCCGAACCATCCGGGAAATCTATGTCATCGGACTCCCGGCCATTATTGCCCAGGCACTGATGTCATTCATGGTTTATATGATGAATTTGATTTTGAAATTCAGCCCCTCGGCCCAGACCGCATACGGCCTGTTCTATAAAGTACAGCAGTTTGTCCTCTTCCTGGCCTTTGGTCTCAGAGATGCCATCACCCCCATCATCGCCTTCGCCCATGGGATGGGCAGCAAAAAGAGAATTCAGGACGGAATCCGGTATGGACTTACCTATACCATCGTGCTGATGATAGCCGGTGTAGCAATTACGGAGCTTTTCCCGAATGCCTTTGCCGCTTTATTTAATGCTGGGCAGTCCAGAGAATATTTCATCGGGGCGATGAGAATCATCTCTATTAGCTTTATTTTTGCCGGAATCAATGTGGCCTTTCAGGGAATTTATCAGGCATTGAACGGCGGCATCGAATCTCTTGTAATCTCCTTGCTGAGGCAGCTTGTCCTAATCTTGCCGTTGGCATATATTTTCTCTCTACTTGTCCGAAAGGGAGCGATGGGAGTGTCGTTCATCTGGTGGGCATTTCCCATAACCGAGATCTGCGCATGTCTGGTGAGCTATTTCTTTTTAAAGCGACTTTGCAGATGGAATTGATGCCTGCGTAAATGAAATGCTTGAGGCATATTTTGTGTAAATAAATGACCTTCAAAAAATCCGAGCTATAGCTTTCTGCTATGACTCGGATTTTCTGTTACAAAAAGGTATACGTTTCTGTAATTCTCATATTTTGAAACATGTGTATGAT
>CAVFGF010000102.1:0-7078 GCA_963621925.1 Alistipes onderdonkii
GTAAATGCCGGCTCAAACGAAGTTTATTATGCCCGGTGCTCCAAAACGCGCCATTCATTTTTGTCTAAGTCTGCAGTTATGCAGGCTTGGACGGTTTCCGCACCGGGCAACCTAACGTTTTCGCCGGCATGTAACTCCCACACGGCACGTCATAATCGAGTGTGCCGGAAGCATCGAACACCCGGGCGGAAGTGTACAGATGTCGAATGAACAGGAGCTGTTTCCAGAGGCCTGGATCGACACCAACAAATTCGCAATGGAAGTGCTCTTCCGCTACAGAAAGCTTCGGGAGCCCTTCCCAGACAACATTCCTTACAGTAAATAGAAGTAAATTTGAGCTATGCAAAATATCGTGAGACATCGGGGTTATCTCTTTTTCTTCTTATCCCACAGGAACAGTCCCAGGATAAAGAGGGCTGTCACGATCAGTCCCACGACTACCCACAGGACATAATTCGTATGGAGGCTGACCTGGCCGGTGGTCTCTTCGCCGCTTACGGTGGTCTCGGGATCGTAGTCGACCCGGTGGCCTCTGACCAGAAGGCGGTGAGAGTTGACACCGTAGGGCGTACAGGTCAGAAGGGTGACGAGATCCTGCCCCTCCTCGACACCGAGGGCGGAGGTATCCTCCGGCTCTACGACCTGTATCTGGTCGACCTCGTAGGCCAGGGTATCATCGAGGACATGAATCAGAAAATGATCCCCGACCGTCAGCTGATCGAGATCCGTAAAGAGGCTCGCGCTGGGCAATCCTCTGTGAGCCGAGATGACCGCGTGGGTATTCTCTCCGCCGACCGGAAGGGAGCTGCCCTCCAGGTGGCCTGCGGCCTTATCGAGAACCTCACTCTCCGTCGTATGATAGATCGGAAGCTTGACCTGGATCTTCGGGATCTCGATGGTACCCATCATGCCATCCCCTGTCAGGTTCAGGCAGGCCAGGTACTCGGCATTCGGTTCGCCCGACGCTGAGGCCACGGCGAAGGAATCCGGCAGAATACTCGGAAGAAGGGAGGCATTGTAAGCCCTCGCCCGCTCCCACTGCGCCTCGTAGTCGACAGTCCCGGAATTTTCCAAATCCGATACTGCACTCTCATAATTGCTGATCAAGTGACTCTGGCGGTAGCTGTTCCACTGGTTCGCTACCAAGGGATACAGCAATAAGGACAGGCCGGCTAAAAATAAAACAATAATTCCTATGATTTTTCCTTTTCGTTTCATCCGGACTCTCCTTGTGGCTGTAGTTTGTCTAAGACACGAGCTGAAAGAAGGCTGACTTTAAACAGTCCCGGTCTTTTTTGATCCGGAGCCAGAGGAGTTTCCTCCTCTGACTCCGGTCTCATGGAAATATTTATTAAATCGTAACTATTCAGAACCCCATTCGCAAAATCGCCTCTGTGAGGCTTTAATTTTGCTCAGCTGCGTGACCACGTTGCTTTCTACTTCTCTTCCTTTTTCTTGCGGCTTGCAAAGAACAGGAAAGCTGCTGCGATCATGATGGCACAGCCGCCGACGGTGAAGATGGTCGTACCGATACCACCGGTGGAGGGCAGGGTGCTAAGTTTTGTATTTTTGACGGTTTCAGGGCTGTTTCCAGAATAAGCCTGTCCATAGGTAATACTATCGAATGACACAGCCGTCTTGTCTTCAGTGCCTTCGATTTTCACTTTCACAGTATAGGTTGGAGAGCTAGGATTGGTAGTTGTATCGATATCGCTTACCCATATTTCGTAAATAGTATCGTTGATGCTATAGCCATCCGGTGCCTTTGTTTCCTTCAGGTAATAACGGATAGAACCATCATTTGCTCCATCGACACCCTGGAATTTTAGCTTTCCATTTGTATCGGAGTCAGAAGTTCCGAAGACTTCGGTGCAATCTCTATCTCTGTAAAGAGTGAAGGTTGCGCCTGACAGAGCAGCCTCATTTTCGTCTATTTTTTTTACAACCCCGTTAAACTCAAAGGTATAAACCTTTTCATCGGTCTCAACTTCGCTTGTATCAGTTGTGCTGGAGGAGGTAGAATATTCCACTTTCGCTTTGTTGTTTGCTACGCTGGTGATGGCATTCTCAGTCACCTCAGCAGTGTAGGTCACTGTCAGAGCACGATTTCCCTGATTTGCCAGGGACTTCAGGTAAGTGGAGTCAAAGGCGATGGTGAAGGCAACTGCGTCAGCCTTGGTCTGTCCCTCTGTAATTTCTGTTTGCGTTTTGTCATCATAAACGCTATAATATTTTACTGTATAATTCGTCTTGCCATCAGACGAAGCAGCAACTGCGCTGTCTCCCACTTTGACGGTCGGAGCATTTTCACCATTGTACTTTAGACCATTGGTAATTTTATCGGTCACCACATAGGTTGGTCCACTCTTGTAAGCGTCACTGTAGGACGGAATGGTGGATTCAATCACGAAGGTTACAGTGGAATTCACCTCTGCGGTGTCCTTCGCGATTAATTCAGAGGTTTCTTTCGCCGTCTTTTTTACCGAGATATCCGAGGACTTTGCCCAAGCTCCGGTGGTATCCAGAGTCCACTTGCTGCTTCCATCCACACCGGAGCCATCCAGCTCAGTGCCGGTTTTATCAGATGTCAATTTGTAGTACACACTGGCGATCATTGGGTTGTAGGTTTTTGTGGCATTATTTTCCGGTGCGGTTACCAGGATCAGCCAGGCACCTGCGTTCAGGGTCAGAGTTGCATTTCCATTATTATCAGCAGTTACAGCACTCTGGCCATCAGCCGGAACTTTTGTTAGTTCATCCAGCTGGTTATTGTCGTCTTTCGCAATGTTCGCGATAAAGTTGCTGGTCAGACCGGTGACCACATCGGTGCCATTTCCCTGGGTCACCGTGATTTTACCCATGTGGTCATCATCAAAATTTTTTGCCCACTCATATCCGGTGAAGCCTGCATTCGTATCATACTTAGCCTTGATGATCTGATATGCGGTCACACTGGCTCCTTTCTCCAGGCCGGATACCGTGACCTCTTTTGAGTCGCTTGCTGACGGAATACTGGTGGATCCATCTGCATTTTGATTGGCCGCCGTACTCGTGATGCTCATTCCCAGCACCATGACCAGGGTCAGAAGTACAGCCAGTATTTTTTTGTACTTTTTCATAGCTTTCATCCTTTCTTTCGGGATTTTCCCCCCGTTTTTTTGTGACGGTTCGAGGCTTTTGTTCCGGGGAGCCTGTGATTCTGCTCCCCATCATGAGCCTCTAGCCGCTACTGCTTCTTATATCTATACAGCATCAGCGCCGCCCCCAGCATCAGGAGGATGCCGCTGATCGTATACCAATGAGTTCCGATGCCGCCGGTGCTCGGGAGAACGTAGGCCGGATCGTCTTCGAAGGCAAAGCTGTAGGTGGTAATGCCTGTCTCAGCGTCCTTCGCTTCTGTTGCTGTTATTGTTTTCTCTCCGACTTTCACCGATGGTGAGGTGCCGGTTGTGGTATCGATGGTCCAGACTGTGGTACTCTTCGCATATCCGTTCGGAGCCTTTGTCTCAGTTAGGGTATAGACTCCCTGGGGAATTCTCTCCACAGCAGTATCGTTTTGATCCTCCCAGGTTACAACACCATCCTCACCGGAGATTCCGGTATAGGTAACTTTTGTGTTCGGTGCTGCACTGGTTTGCCCCGCTAGCTGAAACTCGGCATTTGGAATCGAAATGGTTGTGCCGTCTGAGGCCTTGTTTGTGCTCTGCTTTACGATTTGCCATTTGGCTTTTGCGGTATTGGTGATGGTGGTAAGGGGTGTGCCGTCGGTATCCGTTCCATCTTTATAAGATACCGTATACTCACCAGAAGGACGAACCTCTTCTACGGTATACGAAATCTCAGTCTTTATCCATTTTCCATTCTTTTGATAATAGTAATACTTTGGCAAGTCATTCCAGGTGTAACTCCAACTGTTGTTATCATTCAGACTAACTGCCTTACGCATCTCGTCGGTCAAAGCCTTGAAGTTTTGCGGTATGCCTTCAGTACTTGTGGAATCGGAGTCTTCTTCACCACCGGTCTCCTTCTTATAAGTCGCCTTCAGCTCTACCTGAACAGATTCTTCTTTTCCACCGACCCAATCTTTTTTTACCTTGTGGTTGACCGTCTCGGGTGTAACCTGGATAACCGGATGCGGATAAGTGGCTGTCTTCTCTGTATTATCACCGTTTACTTTGTAGCTCAGTGTAGCTGTCGTGTTTGAATGGTGACCTGCTCTACCTGAACTTGTGCTATTGCCTACCGCATCTGTATCTTTTTCACCGTAAGCTGCATATCCATTCTTTAAATACATGGCATAGGCTTCCGTTGTTGGCCGAATATCTACACTGATGCTGTAGGTAATCCCTGCTTCCAGTTCACCTGCATCTGTGAGATCCAGTTTAAATTTCTTTCCATCACAAGTAACTTCATACTTGCTAGTATCCAAAGCGGTTTCTGTTCCATCCTTGTCGATAGCTTTTACCGTAAAGGCGGGAGTTGACTCATCTTCTCCGAGTACAAATTCCGCATACTCGCTCAATTCATCCTCAATCGTAACATCTTTGTAGGCGGGTGTCAGGATCGAATTCAGGATACTCTGAATTGCTTCGTCCATTTTTGTTCCATCTACTGCTACAGCTTTGCCACCGGCGTTTTTTACTTCAGTGGCGAATTCGGTCATTTTATCTGACGTTTCAGGGGTAAGATAGACCGAATAGATGGTGGCGTTCTTCAGGTGAGTGGAATCGGTCACCTCTTTCACTGCATTAGTCAGGCCTTGTTCTTCATAGCTGCTGCCGTCTCCCTCTTCAGTTTCAGATCCCCACCATTCAGAATAGCTATAATACTTAGTAGGTACACCGTCAGACAAGAAAATTACATATTTTTTGTTTCCATCATTTGCTACATCTTGTAATTTACTTTCTGCTTTTCGCATCGCAGACTGCCAGTTTGTAGCACCGCTTGCTTCCAATCCATTCACGTCATTAGTGACGGTTGAGCTAGAATCTTTCGTTACCCAATTTGTACTGATGTAATCGTAATTATCGGAGGAGAAGCTGACTGCTGCCAGTTTATTGACCTTCTTCTCATCATTGTTAAACAAGTTCTCTACAATCGTATTACTTACTACATTTTTTAATTTCGGTAGTAAATCGTAATAGCCATCCCCAGAATACCTCCGCGGAGGAGACCCCATACTTCCGGATTGATCAATCACCAGAAGAACGTCCGCTCCTACCGTATCGCCCTGCTTTCCGGTGACATCCAGAGTCAGTGTATAGGTTCCATCCGGATTGGCCTTGATATATTTTCTGTGCTCCGGAGTTCCAAGTTCATCCGGGGTTGGATCCGGACTGGCTGTCGGGCTGTTTGTGATATAGTAGCTTCCGTCACCTTTTGTCCCTACAGTTGCTTTTCCATCATCTGTAGGGCCCTCTTTTAGTTCGATGGTGAAAGCATTATCTGTAACCGCTACTGTCCACTGGTTTTCCGACTTCTGATAACCTTCCGGAGCTGTCGTCTCCACCATCGTATAAGTTCCATCCTTCAGATAGACTATATCGGTTTTTCCGGAGGTGTCGTAGGTTTTAAGTGTATAGGTGGCTCCCTCTTCACTTGTCAGTGTAAAGGTGGCTCCCGGAAGTCCTTTCGAAGTATTTCCACTTTCAACCTTGTAAAGGCTAACCGGCGTCTTATATACCGGCTGTGCATCGATGATTAAACGATACATTCCGCCGCCTCTGGCATTATCATGGGCAATGACATCGATGATAAAATCCGTCTTACCATCCTGCACGGCCTTTTGAATAATATCTCCGGCACCGTCCTTTACCGGTTCTGCATACCACTGATCGGTAAGGTTACTCCATTTGGATGAATCATTATGATAAGCCAAGGTTCCTGCCTTGTCATGAAAAGATACTGAGCCATTTTGGTTTGATGTACCTGTCCAAAATGCCAGATAATCCATGTAATTGTTATCCGTCAGCGTCACATCCGAAGGATAGACAAAAACAAACAGATTATCGTTGATAAAAATCTTGTTGTCTTCCAATACAGATTTGATCGTATATTCATAATCCGTATAATAATCGTAACCCTCTGTTTTCTTAAGATCTTTTAAACTAAATTTCCCCTGAAATCTTGTCAGGCTCTCGTCGCTACCGCTTGAGATTTTCCAGGTTGCGGAATCATAAAGCTTGTTATCCGAAGCAGTTATCCGATTTGCCACAAACGTTCTGTAAGCTGATTCTCTGCTGCAATTCAGATAATCATTCAGATAATGCGTTCCGCTGCGAGAGCCATCCCAGATCTCTTTTTCATTTGTCAAATTTAGATTGTTTAATATTGAACTACCACTGATTGTACTCCAAGTCCAATTCAATCCTGTGCAATCGACGCCTATGTCTCCAGTTTTATATGCGTAGCTTTCGGAACGTTTCCAGGTAATGGGAAGGCTACCCTGGTTCGCTTTCTGAATCATAGTCTGAAGCTGGTTAGATGTTACCTCTTTATCATCCAGATCTTTCAAAGCGACTTCATCTGTACTATATACGAAATATACCTGCTGGCCGTTTAGCTTTGTCCAAGCAGCATTCCGATCGTCCGTTTTATACTGCCAGCTGTTTTGATAACATCTTAGATATTTAATTTCTGTTCCATTGTAGTTTGAAAGAGTCGCTTTCTTGAAGGAATAATTATTTAGACTGTTATCGTTTCCTTCGCCTTTTCCAAGTCCTATGCTTGAAACTTCTACTCCTTGTTCCTTCCCATTCCAATTATCCGTATAGTTAAAAAATATGATCGGTTCTCCGTTGGTATCTACTGCCTGAATGCTGAGGCTATTATTGCTATTATTTTTCCAAGTCAGCGTAAATACCGAAAAGCTCTCCGTCTTAAACTCGGCCTTCTCCACCTCCGTCGCCTCGGTGGTCTGAACCTCGGCGGTCTGGCTCTCGTCGGCTACCATGTCTACGACGTCCTTGACCTCGCCCTGGCTGTCCTCCTCCAGGTGCATCAGGGTGACATCGGAGATCTCTGCACCGTTTTCCTGGGCTTCCTTCACTTCGTCAGGAATGGCCGCCTCTTTATAATC
>CAVFGF010000103.1:0-6612 GCA_963621925.1 Alistipes onderdonkii
TCCCACGACAATGGCCAGGAAGAAGCGTAAGCCTGCCGGATGGATCAGATCCGCCGTAATCTTCGAAAAGAGAGCTCCCGAGAAAGCACCTGCGCACATAAAGCCCGCATGTCCAAGGCTCAGCTCTCCTAAGATTCCTACCGTCAGGTTCAAAGAAATCGCCAGGATCACATAGACACAAAGAGGTACCAAAAGTCCCTTCAGGAGGCTCGATACAAGACCTGCCTGCATACAAAGTGTCACGACCAGATAGGCCAGAACGACGATTCCATAGGTAATCAAGTTTCCGCGAAGCTGTTTATTACTTTTCTTCATATCTCTCACCTACACTTTCTCCTGAATCTGCTTACCCAGAAGTCCGGTAGGCTTCACAAGCAGTACGACAATCAATACCGCAAATACAATCGCATCTGCCAGCTGGGAAGAAATATATGCCTTGCTTAAGATCTCGATCACGCCAAGCAAAAGGCCGCCGATAAATGCTCCCGGGATGGAACCGATGCCGCCGAATACCGCTGCCACAAAGGCCTTGATGCCGGGCATAGATCCGGTATAGGGAGTCAGTGCCGGATAGGAGGAGCACATCAGAACGCCTGCGATGGCTGCCAGAGCCGAACCTATAGCAAAGGTCAGGGCAATGGTTCCGTTGACATTGATGCCCATCAGCTGAGCCGCCCCGCTGTCCTCCGCAACGGCCAGCATCGCACGTCCGGATTTTGAATGATTCATAAAAGTTACCAGACCTGCCATGATGATCAGGCAGGCGGCCACCGTCACGATGGTCTCTCCGGAGATCACCAGCTCCCCGCCCAGAAGCTTCAGCGCCGGAAGGGTAACGACGGAGGTAAAAGATTTGGTATTTGCACCATAGATCAAAAGTGCTACGTTCTGCAAGAAGTAGCTGACACCGATGGCTGTGATCAGAACCGCCAGCTTCGAAGCCTTTCTGAGGGGCTTATAAGCAATTCGCTCAATCAAGACACCCAGGATCGTACATGCCACAACAGAAATCAGAACGCCCAAGACCGGCGGCATTCCCATTCCGCTGACCGTCGTAAATACCACATAAGCGCCGATCATAATGACATCTCCGTGTGCGAAGTTCAGCATCTTCGCAATACCATATACCATAGTGTAGCCCAGCGCGATCAGCGCATATACGCTTCCGAGACTGATCCCATTCACCAGGTAGGATATAAATCCTATCATACAACACACCTCTTTTTTTGTAACCGTTCAGAACCCGACCAGTTACTTCTTTCTCTGTTTGTAAGTTTTGCAAAATATTATAGCACACAAGACCTAGTGGTTCAATACTTTATTGTATCAAAGAGAATGCCTTGACATTTCCTATGATCAAAAAACGAAGGGATCCTTATGCAGAATCCCTTCGTTGGGTTGACTTATCTTACAGCTCGGTATACTCGCCGTCTACAACCTTAACTACCAGCGGAGCCTTGTTCGGCTCGCCGTCCTCACCCCAGGTGATTTCCTTTCCGGTTACACCACTGTAGGTAACGCTGCTCATCGCTGTCTTCATCGCATCACACAGATCGGATGCGCTCATATCCGGAGTTGCGCCTGCTGCCTCGATGGCTGCCTTCACTACATATACGCAGTCATAAGCATCTGCTGCGAACTGGTTCGGAGTCTCGCCGTAAGCTTCCTCATACTTGCTTACAAAGTTCTGTACCTGCTCATCCTCAGACTTTGCTACGAACGGAGCCAGGAAGGTCAGACCCTCAGCCAGAGCAGTATCGAAGTTCTCTACGCCCAGGATTCCGTCCATACCGTCACAGCCGAAGAAGGTCGGCTCATAGCCCTGCTTGTTGCACTCTGCCAGTACCAGGGAAGCCTCGGTATAATAGAACGGCATGAAGAGCAGGTCTGCACCGGCATCCTTTGCCTTCTGTACCTGTACGGAGAAGTCTGTCTTATTGTCAGCGGTAAATGCCTCTACAGACACGATCTCGAAGGACTGGTTTGCTGCCTCTGCCGCAAATGCCTCGTAGATACCTGTGGAATATACATCGGAGCTGTCATAGATGATCGCTACCTTCTGTGCCATTCCGTTCTCACCGATATACTTTGCGGACTCGGTACCCTGTGTCGGGTCAGAGAAGCACATACGATATGCGTTGTCATACTGTACACACTCTACAGCTGTTCCGGACGGTGTGATCTGGAACATATTATCCTCATGGGTTTTCTCAACAACTGCGATACACGGAGCGCTGGTGGTGGTTCCGATCAGAACCTGCATGCCCCAGTCCTTCAGGTTGTTGTATGCATTGACGGATTTCTCTGCGTCATGCTCGTCATCCTGGAAATCATACTCGATCTGATAGCCGTTGATGCCGCCTGCTGCGTTGATCTCATCGACTGCTACCTGGATGCCGTTCTTTACAGCATTTCCGTAGATCGCTGCACCGCCGGTAATCGGTCCGATGCCGCCAATCTTAAATGTGTCTCCTGTGCTCTCAGAAGAAGCAGATGCACTGCTGTCTGTCGATGTGCTTGTGCTGTCTGCCGATCCGCCGCATGCAGCGAGGGAAAGAGCCATAGAACCAGCCAGAAGTAAGCTTAATGCCTTTTTCATAATAGTTTCCTCCTTTTTACATTTGTAATTCCCGGATTTCCCGGAATTACTTGACCTATATCTTACCCCCGCCAAAAAGTATTTGTCAAGCCTTTTTATCCCGAATGCTGACGCTGTTGCCGCTTACGGAAAGGGAACGAATGCTGCGCAGAAAACTGGACAGACGGCTGTAGCCGTGATCCTTGATATCGAAGGAGCTGTGCTTTTTGTGAATCTCCTCGTAAACCAGCGAGAGATTGTCCACCTGTCCGCCGTTTTTCTTGATAAAGAGATAGATCTCCTGCTCCAGCTTCTCTCGATCCACCTGGTCATTTAAGCCCACCGCCCAGGCAGAATCCAGCTGATAAAGGAACAGCCGCGGACAGGTATCCTTCAGGAAGACCATCAGCTTCGTATAACCGTAATTTCGTACATCAAAATCGGTAAAGCGGTCATTCAGGCGATTCCCCAGCTCGCCCAGGTATGTGATCTTCCCTTTGTTTTCGTTATCATTAATAATAGAAATGATCGCATCCTCGATTTGAGCCAGCGGGGTCACATTGTTTCCGTGCTCCTCCTCCGAAGCTGCCTTCACGCCCTTCTTTTGTCCGCTCTCCACGGACATTGTCTCCGTGTCGCCTACCTGCTTGTTGATCAGATTCAGGTGTATGAATTTGTTGCAGGCCTTGGTCAAGGCCATCGGCGTTTTGGACTCTCCCATCCCGATGACATACATATTTTCCTCTCTCAGACGCATCGCCAGTCTCGTAAAATCACTGTCGCTGGTTACCAGACAAAAGCCGTCCACCTTACGGGAATAGAGGATGTCCATCGCATCGATGACCATCGCCATGTCCGTCGAATTCTTCCCTGTCGTGTAGGAAAACTGCTGAACCGGCGTGATCGAATTTTCTAAAAGCACCTGCTCCTTCCAGCCATTGGACTTTCCCGACCAATTGCCGTAGATCCGGCGAAAGGATGCATAGCCGTAGTTCTCGATCTCATTGAAAATCGTAGCAGCATAGCGGGCACTGATATTATCCGAATCAATCAATACCGCAAATTGCTTCTTGTCTTCTATCTGTTCCATATTACTCTCCCTTCGGTTCCCCCGGTGTCCAGTTCTCGGACGGGGACATATTGAACGTAAGCGTTTGTCCGTCTGATACGGCCACCACGGTTCCCTGATCATCCGTACGGAACATCGCAATCCCCTTCTCCCGAAGCCGGTTTAAGACCTCTGCATGGGGATGTCCATAGCTGTTGTCCTCCCCGCAGCTGATAATGACGTAGGTCGGATCCACTGTCTCGATAAAGGCCTCCGTATTCGCCGTGCGGCTGCCATGATGCGCTGCCTTGTATACATCTGCCTTCAGCGTCTCCCCGCTTTGCACCATATCATTCTCGGATTCCTCCTCGGCATCTCCGGTAAAGAGAAAGCTGGTTTCTCCAAACACGAGCCTGATTCCGATGGAATAGTCATTGGCATTGCTGCCGTAATCCTCCTGCACCGGGCAGACGGTGGTCACAGCCGCCTCTCCGAGGCTGTACTCCTCTCCTGCACCGGGGTGCTCGATGGTATATCCCTTTTCCTCTGCTGCCTCGATAACCTCTTCATAGGTCCTGGTATCTTTCCTGTAGTCTGCCATCCAGATCTCTTCGCAGTCAAATTGCTCAAGAACTACATCGAGGCCGCCGATATGGTCGGCATCCGGATGGGTTCCGATTACATAATCCAGGTGTGTGATCCCCTGGCTTTCGAGATATGCCGCCACTTCCGTTCCCCTGTCATTGTTCCCGGCATCTATCAGCATAGCATGGTCTCCGTTTCTTATCAAGGTGCAGTCTCCCTGCCCCACATCGAGATAATGTACCTCCAGGGTCGAGCCGTCGGAGACCTCGGTCGTTTCTGTCCCCTTTGTCAGCTGTTCCTGCGCCGGATAGGCGGCGGCTATGATAAGAGCCGCTACCGCAATTAGAAAGCGTCCCGGTCGTTTTCTTCTTCTCCTGTGTCTTGCCATCTCTTTCTCCTTTTTTCTTCCTATCCATTATAAAGCAAAACAAGCGTTCGAACAAGTGATTTTTTCTCTTCGAACGCCTGTTTATATTTTTTAGGGAAATGCTGATTAAAGCGTTTCCCTCGCCGGATTTGCGCTGCGAAGCAGCAAATTCCCTTGCAAATCCGTGCGATCCACCGGAGGTACTAAGGAAATGCTGATTTAATCAGCATTTCCTTAGAATAATTACATCTCCCAGCAGGGCGGCAGCTTCTGCTCCTTCATCCGCACCGGCTCCGGATAGGTTTCTCCATGGAGTTCAAGCTCCACATGGTCAATGATTTCCGGCTCCACCGGCTCGTTGACCTCGACACCCGGAATCGGAAAGTCTACCGGGATGGTTTTGACCTTTTCCAACCGATAAATCTCGTCCATGCCCTCCAGGACGCGGCCGAAAACCGGATAGATTCCCTTGTGATCCGGGCAGTCCCGCAGCGGAAAGAAAAATTCGCAGGAGGCCAATCCGGCCTCGCCGTAGCCGCCCATGCAGACGCAGCCCGGATGCGAATCCAGAGGCGTAAGCTCCGGATGTAGGGCAAACTCATTGGGGATCAGATACCTGGCTTCCTTCTTACCAAAGGCATTGTAGCTCATGTCAATCCAGTTTCCCGGTACGATACGCTGGATTGCATGCTGATCCATCAGGCCTTTGGAAGCTACATAAAGAAAGCTGTTGACCGTATTGGGCGCTGCCTCGGGTAAAAGCTCGATGACGATACGCTTCCCGTTTTTCATAACTAGCGTTGCTGTTGGATTCATACTGTTCCTCCTTCATGAAAAAAGGATGCTTTCAAGCACCCTTTTTTGATTATCCGATAATTTCCAATTGTTTGGGGTAGTGATTCAGAACCTCGCAGCCATCCTCTGTCACCAGCACGAGATCCTCTACGCGCACACCGGTATCTCCGGTCAGATAAATACCCGGCTCAATGGAGAAGATCATGCCCGGCACAGCCTTTTCCGTATTGACAGAAGAGACGTCTCCGAATTCATGCTCCGCGAGACCGATAAAGTGTCCCAGCCGATGGGTAAAATGCGGACCGTAGCCTGCCTCGGTAATCAGCCCCCTCGCCGTACCGTCCAGCTCGCAAAGCGGAATTCCCGGCTTGATTTTTTGAATGGCAGCCTCATTCGCCTGCCGCACGGTATCGTAGATCTTTCTTCGCTCCTCGCTTACCTCTTTATAATAGAAGGTACGCGTCATGTCGGAGCAATAGCCGTCCTTGATGCAGCCCACGTCAAAGAGGACACAGTCTCCCGGCTTCACCACCGTATTATCCGGTGCGTGATGCGGATCGGCCGCATTGGCTCCAAAGGCGATCAGCGGCTCAAAGGAAAAGCCATCCGCTCCCAGATCCTGATATATTTTCAGGGTCTGATCCGCTACTTCTTTTTCCGTTACCCCCTCATGAATCAGGTTTTTAAACTGCGCCATGGCCTTATCATTGATATCGGAGGCCACCCGCATCAGCTCCTGCTCCTCACTGTCCTTGACACCGCGGGTCTTATCTACCGCCAGGGAAGCATTGACAAAGCCTGCTGCCGCCTTTTTCTCTATCAACGGAAGCAAAAACCGTGCTGTCAGATCCTTATCGACACCTAAGGTACTGTCCGGATCGAGATACTTTGCCACAATCTCTGCCGCCGGCTCGGTATCATCGTACCAGACCTCCTCAACGCCTACATTCTCCGGCACCGTAAAAAGGTTATTCAAAAAATAAATATGTTTTCCGTCTGCCCGCAGATACAGACCGTAAAAGCGCTCAAAGGGCATCACATAAACACCGGTCAGATAGTAGATCGACATCGGATCTACGATCAGCATCTGACTCAAGCCCATTTCCTGCAACGCATCCAGAACACGCCGCACGCGATTTTCCCTGATCATTTTTCGTCTCCTCTCATTTCCCGTTAAAATTGGTAACTGTTCAGAACCAACCTCCAAAATGCTTCGCATTTCGTCGGTGTGGCGTATCC
>CAVFGF010000104.1:0-6578 GCA_963621925.1 Alistipes onderdonkii
AGTGATGAAAATGCAAAATCCCATCGGCGAAGCCGATTCTCATGGATTTTGCATCTGTAACTGTGAAGGTACTGAACAGTTACAAAAGATATAAGAAAAAGCTGGCATTCCATGCCGGTTTTTTCTTTTCTTCCGAAAGCCGGTAGCAAATGTTCTCAGAAAGTTTATAAAAAATTAAACATTTGTTGTAGTAAAATATAGCCGGAATGCGTTATAGTAAATGTAGTAAAAGTTGATTTCGGGAGGAACAAGCACATGCTGATGTACCTGTCCATACTGGATAGTCAGGATGAAAAGGATAAATTTACAGAGGTCTATGAGCAATATCAGCATTTTTGCTGGTACATAGCGAACCAGATACTGGACGACGAACATCTGGCGGAGGATGCTGTGCAGGAGGCTTTTCTGGCGCTGACCAGACATCTGGACAAGATTGAAGTCGTGGAGAGCGCCAAAACCCGCAAGTTTCTGATGACGATTGTAAAAAGCAAGGCCATCGATCTTTTTCGAAAACAAAAGGGAGAGTTATCGGCAGATGAGCTGCTCTGCGACATTCCCGACGACGAGCCGGATGCCTTGAGCCGGTATATTACGAGGGAGCATTATAACGAGATTGTGACCTGTATCCTGGAGCTGGAGGAGAATTACCGTGTGATTTTTGAATACAAATATGTACATGGCCTCTCGGATCGGGAAATCGGCGACATGCTGGGAATTTCTTCCAAAAACGTCAGCGTGCGATACTTCCGAGCAAGAAAAAAACTGCAGCTGATGCTGGCAAAGGAGGTGGCAGACAGTGCTAAGCGATAAGAAACGGGAGGATCTCGAAAAGGAGCTGCTTTTCGAGGCTTTTGACGAATGTTTGGAGGAGCAGCAAAGCTTTCTTCCCTCAGAACGGGAGATTGCACGAATGCATCATTATTCCGAGAACTTCCGGGAAGGGATGCAAAGACTGCTGGATAACGGCAGTCCGTCAACAAGTGAGAAAAGTACTCCTGCCAGTAAAACCATGATTCTTCGTTTCTCAAAAATAGCAGCCTGTATCCTGGCAGTTTTGGTGCTGGGCGGTATTTGCACCGGAGTTCTTTTGCGAAGTGAAAGCAACACGGAGGAGACGACAGGCGCGACTTCTGAGACAGCGGCCTCTATAGAAACAGAAACCGCCCTAAGTGAAGAGGACAAAAGCACAGAAAATGGAAATGCAGCAGCAGAGGAGAGCGAAGCCCCTGCTGAGAAGATTTCCTTTACCGGGAGAGATATTTATCTGGCAGAGATACAGACAGTGAGCGGTGAGACAGAAAGCGTCAAGACACTGGTATCCAGTCCGGTGATCGCCTTGGATGCTGCAGAGATCAAAATTACCATCGGCAATATCAGCGAATCCCCTATTTCCTATAATTCTAATATGGAATTGCAGGTGCAAAGTGGGGGTGCTTGGTATGTGGTTCCTAGGAAAACCGAGCTTGTGGGGCAGCAGGATACCACGGTCGTCCTGGAACCGGGCATGGCGCAGGACGAAGAGTTTGATCTGACGGACTACGATCTGGATGAGTATGCAGATCTATATCGGGTCATTACCTATGTGGACGGTGTACCCTTTAGCGCGGAATTCCGATTTGAAAATATAAAACAGGAGTAACCTATAGGGGAAGGTACTGAACAATTACGAACAGAGATTGAAAGAAGTAGCGGAGAATATGAAATGAAAAAGAAAAGATGGATGCTCTCTATCCTTCTGGCGGGGCTCCTGCTTGCAGGGTGCGGAGGCATGTCGGAAGCGACCGAGGGTGTAAGCAGAGAGACGGCTGCCATGTATGACACTTCCGTGACCTACGATGCAGATATGGCTGATAGTTATGAGGTAGATGGAACAACGGAAGAAGCGACCCAGGACAATATGGTTACTGATACATCCGGCATCGAAACACCGGTGGATACCAGTCAGAAGCTGATCAAGACGGTTACATTAAATATGGAGACGAAAGAATTTGATACGCTTCTTTCCGGCATTCAGGCCAAAGTCAGCGAGCTGGGCGGTTATACGGAAAGCTCGTATATCAACGGCAATAGTTACTATGAGAGCGGCAACCGCACGGCCAGTCTCACTCTTCGCATTCCGGTCGAGCAATTGGATACGTTTGTCACCACGGTCAGCGGCCTGGGGAATGTGACCAGCAAAAACGAAAGCGTCGAGGATGTCACCCTGCAGTATGTCGATACAGAGAGTCACAAAAAGGCCTTGGAGACCGAGCAGGAGCGTCTGCTGACGCTGATGGAGCAGGCGGAAAATGTAGATGATATTATTACCATCGAAACGCGGCTGTCCGAAATCCGATATGAGCTCCAGAACTATGAGTCTACCTTGCGGACCTATGACAACCAGGTCAGCTACAGCACCGTCAATCTCAATCTTTACGAGGTAGAACGTGAAAGCAGTCCGGAAAAGCAAAGCTTTATAGGTGAGATCAAAAGCCGCCTGGCGGCCAACTTTTATCATATCGGACAGAGCCTTAAAAGCTTCGCCATCTGGTTTATTGCTTCCCTGCCTTATTTTGTGCTCCTCGCTGCTTTGATCTTCCTTGTTGTAAAAATCCTTCGAAAAATAGTGGGAAAGAAACGAATTTTCCATAAAAAGAAGGATCCGGAAGAACCAAAATCCTGAAAAGAAATAAAAGAGAGGACTCTCCATCCATGAAAATATCGGAAAATGCATTTCGCTATGCCATTCAGAAAGGATCTTATCACCGGCCAGGTATTGAACGCCAGGGTGCGTGTATCTGCTTTACCGCTGTAGTTCCTGAGGACAAGGACTGCGCCCTTGTCCTTTATAAAAAAGGCTGTTCGGAGCCGGAGATTGCAATCCCTATGGAGCCTGGAACCAGGTACGGAGATCTGCGTTCTGTGGAGATAGCGGGACTTCCGGCGGCTTCTTATGAATACAATTATCGTATCGCAGGCAGGATGGTTATAGACCCTTACGCCCGCCGCATCGTCGGACGGGAAAACTGGGGACAGGTACCGGAAAATGGCAGCTCTCTTCGCGCCAGCATTCCATCGGAGGACTTTGACTGGGAGGGGGATGAACCCCTGAAGCTCCCCTATACCGAGGTAGTCGCTTATGTGACACATGTGCGCGGTTTTACGAAGCATCCGACATCGGGCGTCCGCGCCAAAGGCACTTTTGCGGGAATACAGGAGAAAATACCCTATCTGAAATTCTTAGGAATCAACCAGCTGGAGCTGATGCCGGTTTACGAATTTGCGGAAGCGGAAGTCTGGGATGAAAGGCGGCCGCCGATTCGAAGAGGCGGAAAGGCAGAGGAACCTCTGATCAATTATTGGGGCTATACCGACAGCTATTATTTTGCTCCGAAGTCCTCCTATGCAGCCTCCGCGGATCCGGTGCGGGAGCTGAAAACGCTGGTGCGGGAGCTGCACAAAAATGGAATCGAGCTGATTCTGGAATTTTATTTTCCAAAGGGCATGCAGACAGCGCGCGTCTTGGACTGCATCCGGTACTGGGTGCTGGAATATCATATCGACGGTGTCCATGTCAATCGAAATCATACGCCTGTGGAGGCCTTGGCTCAGGAACCATTGCTCAGCCATACGAAAATTATGTCGGAGGGCTTCGAAATGGATGAAATTTATGAAGAGCGTCATTTGCCCTCTTTCCGAAACCTGGCAGAGTATAACGATGGCTTTATGATGGATATCCGTCGCTTCCTGAAGGGAGACGAAGGAATGATTCCGGGTTTTATCTGGAGATCACGCAGGAATCCGGGAAACTGTGCGGTCATGAATTATCTGGCAGGGCACAATGGTTTTACCTTGATGGATGCGGTATCTTACGATGAGAAGCATAATGAGGCCAATGGCGAAGAGAATCGGGACGGTACGGATTACAATTACAGCTGGAATTGCGGCGAGGAAGGACCGAGCCGAAAGAAAAAAACGGTGGAGCTGCGGGGAAGACAGCTTCGAAATGCACTGGTGATGCTCTATCTCAGTCAGGGAGTGCCGGCCTTGTACGGAGGCGATGAAAAGGGAAATTCCCAGAGTGGCAATAATAATGTCTATTGTCAGGATAATGAGCTTTCCTGGATCCAGTGGAAGCCGGGAAAGAAATGGGAATTTCTGGAAGAGTATGTGCGGCTCCTGATTCAGTTTCGAAAAAAGCATCCTGTTTTTCATCAGGAAGCTGAGCTTCGGCAGACAGATTATCTCTCCTGCGGGCATCCGGATATCTCCTATCACGGAAAGCGGGCCTGGTTCGGAGATTTCGAAAATTACAGCAGGAGTGTCGGCATTTTCTATGCCGGAGAATATGTGGCAGCGAACTCTGATGGAGAAAAGCGTGATGATTCCTTTTACGTTGCCGTCAATATGCACTGGATTCCCCACGAATTTGCGCTGCCGAAGCTTTCCGGGGGACAGGTTTGGACCCTGGCCTTGGATACCGGGGTTGAGGGCATAGGCGGAATCTTTCCGGAAGGAAGGGAAGAGGTGCTTTCCGATCAGCATTTGATCCATGTTCCTGAACGTACCATTCTGGTGCTTCGCGGACAGGAGAGAAGGCCGGAAAAAAAGAAGCAGAAAAAGACGGGGGCAGAGACGAAATGAAGGCATGGAGGCATTTCTGTACGATTACAGAGCACAAAATCATGGTCATGCGGCATTGCTTTAAAATAGGACTCTATAGGCAGGGAATCCTGCATGATCTGTCGAAATATTCGCCCACGGAATTCATTCCCGGCTGCAAATATTATCAGGGATATCGCAGTCCTAACAATGCAGAGCGAGAGGATAAGGGATATTCCTCCGCCTGGCTGCATCACAAGGGGCGTAATAAGCATCATTATGAATATTGGATCGATTACAGTATCGAACCGGTAAAGGGAATGACCGGCATGAAGATGCCGAACCGGTATGTTGCCGAGATGATGATGGATCGGATGGCGGCCTCCAAGATCTACAATAAGGGGCATTACAATCAGCATGAGCCTCTGGAATACTACGAAAAAGGCAAGGATTCCTATATGATCCACGAGGAAACCAGGGCGCTTCTCGAATATCTTCTGGAAATCTTGGATGAACAGGGGGAAGAGGCTTTATTCGCCTATATCCGGGAAAATCTGGTCGGGAAAAAGGATTATCCGGTGATTCCGCCGCGTCCCTGGCAGCAGGTGGGAGACGGACATTATAAAAAAGGAAATTCGAAGTCGGCGCAGAATAACTAAAATAGAGGGAATGGTTATGACGATACGCGAAAGTACAGAGCAATGGGAAAGCGATTATCTAAGTCCCTATGCTTCTCTGAGTAAAAATTCCAGAGGACGGGAGCGAACGGAGCTGCCCTGCGATATCCGGCCGGTTTATCAAAGGGATCGGGATCGAATCTTGCATTGCAAATCCTTTCGGCGTCTGAAGCATAAGACACAGGTCTTTCTGACACCCCGGGGGGATCATTATCGAACGCGGCTGACTCATACGCTCGAGGTATCTCAGATCGCCAGAACCATGGCAAAGGCTCTGCGTCTTAACGAAGATTTGACCGAGGCCATTGCCCTGGGACATGATCTCGGTCATACACCCTTCGGCCATGCAGGAGAGAGAGTCCTGAATGACCTTTGCAGCACCGGCTTTGCCCATGCCCTCCAAAGTGTCCGAGTTGTGGAGAAATTGGAAAAAAATGGAGAAGGTTTAAATCTTACCTGGGAAGTCCGGGACGGTATCCGAAACCATCGAACCAGCGGGCAGCCTTCTACACTGGAAGGAAAGCTGGTGCGGTTTTCCGATAAAATCGCCTATATCAACCATGATATCGACGATGCCATTCGAGCCGGGATCCTGACAGAGGAAGACATACCGAAGAATTTTCGGGAAACCCTGGGAAGCACAACGAGGGAACGGCTGAATACTCTGGTTCATGATATCATTGCCCAGAGCACCGGAAAGCCGGATATCTTGATGTCGGCGAGAATCGAAGAGGCTATGCATGCACTTCGAAGCTTCATGTTTACGAATGTCTATACGAACCCTGTCGCGAAGGGGGAGGAAGTCAAGGCCAGAAATATGCTGGAGGGTCTCTTTTCCTATTATATGGATCATCCGGAGGAGCTTTCGGATGAGTTTCGTAGTATGCTGGAAAGTGGCCGGGATCCCCTGGAGCGTGTGGTATGCGATTATATATCCGGCATGACGGATCAGTATGCGATTTATAAGTTTGAGGAGTATTTTGTTCCAAAGGCATGGAACGCATAGGTGATAGAACAGATGTATTATGCAGAAGAATGGATCGAAGAGGTGCGTTCACGAAATGATATCGTGGATGTCGTTTCCGGCTATGTGCGGCTTCAGAAAAAGGGAGCCAACTATTTCGGACTTTGCCCCTTCCACAGTGAAAAATCTCCTTCTTTTTCCGTATCGCCGGGTAAACAGATGTATTACTGCTTTGGCTGCGGTGCGGGAGGAAATGTCTTTACCTTTTTGATGGAATATGAAAATTATACCTTCCCGGAGGCTGTAAAAGCACTGGCTGACCGAAGCGGAATCGACCTGCCGGAGCAGGAGTACTC
>CAVFGF010000105.1:0-6547 GCA_963621925.1 Alistipes onderdonkii
TTGCGCGCTTCATGGCATATTCCGTTGCCTCCACAGCCGGTCCACCGGACAGCGTAAGAGAGCCTGCCTGTAAAAGTCGGCAGTCCTTCAAATGTTCATCCTTGATCTCACTCTTATCCAACAGCATATCTGCTCCAGGTTTTCTTGCAAAAGTGAAACTCCTGTCATTATATTCATTTAAGGATACAAAGGCCATCGTTGTTGTGGCATCATCTGTCATCTCAGGAGCCAAGGGTTCTACTTGATTCTCCCGTAAGGTATCCAATAGGAATTTCCCAAAGTCATCGTTTCCAACCTTGCAATACATTCCGGAATGCAGTCCGTTTCTTGCTGCACTAATGGCTACATTTGCCGGTGCTCCTCCCGCATTGCGAACATAGCTTCCTGCCTCTTTCCCAGGAAGAAAATCTATCAGCAGTTCACCGATTGTGATAAAATCCATACCTTATTCCTACCTCTCCGTGCTCGTATTTTTTTAATACTAAAATCATAACAAGATAACAAAAAAAGTCAATCCTTGTTTTTTCTCGCTCGAAATTCTGTTTTCAACAACTATACCCCTAGTTCTTTTTCCAGCGCATCTGCAGATATCGTTTCTTCTTCACGGATGGACATTTCTGCTTCATTAAGCCTGTCCATCAGTGAGTACAAGGCTTTCTGTTTATCCAACTCATCCAGCTCCTACATATCTATGTTCCCTTTACTAAAAAAATCCGCTGCTTCTTGTATCTTCAATTATACAAGATTGCAGCAGATTTTTCAATGAATTCACACCCTCTTTTACAGCGCCTTTATCCTCTCCAGCGCCTTCACGCTATTCTCGTAGGAGCCGAACGCGGTCAGCCGGAAATAGCCTTCACCGCTGGGGCCGAAGCCGGAACCCGGGGTGCCGACGACGCCGGCTTTCTCGAGCAGGTAGTCGAAAAACTCCCAGGAGGTCATCTTGTCCGGAGTCTTCAGCCAGATATAGGGGGCATTGACGCCGCCGGATACGGTATAGCCGGCATCCTGAAGGCCGGTCAGGATGGTCTTTGCGTTGTTCATGTAGTAGCCGACCTGCTCCTTCAGCTGGCTCTTTCCGGCCTCGGAGTAAACAGCCTCGCCGGCCCGCTGTACGATATAGGGAGCGCCGTTGTACTTTGTGCCGTGGCGGCGGGCCCAGAGGGCATGCAGGGAGACATCGCCGCACTTGAGCTCCTTCGGGATAACCGTATAACCCAAGCGGACGCCGGTGAAGCCTGCGTTCTTTGAGAAGCTCTTCAGCTCGATGGCGCAGGTCTTCGCACCCTCGCACTCGAAGATCGTATGCGGTACATTTTCCTCGGAAATATAAGCCTCGTAAGCCGCATCGTAGATGATGACTGCGCCTACTTTATTCGCATAATCTACCCATACCTGCAGCTGATCCTTCGTGATGGTCGAGCCGGTGGGGTTGTTCGGGAAGCAAAGATAGATGAGGTCCGGTGTCTCCTTCGGAAGCTCCGGCGCGAAGCCGTTGTCTGCGGTACAGGGCATGTAAATTACATCACTCCACATCTCGGTCTTCGGGTCGTAGGTGCCGGTACGGCCGGCCATGACATTCGTATCGACATAGACCGGATAGACCGGATCGCAGACTGCGATCTTATTGTCCAGGCCGAAGATCTCCTGGATATTGCCGGAGTCGCACTTTGCACCGTCGCTGACGAAGATCTCGTCTGCCTGGATGTCTGCGCCCCGATCCTGATAATCATTTTTTGCAATAGCATTTCGCAGAAATTCGTAGCCGAGATCCGGCGCATAGCCGTGGAAGGTCTCTGCATGACCCATCTCGTCCACTGCCTTATGAAGAGCCTCGATGATGGCCGGAGCCAGGGGCTGGGTGACATCGCCGATGCCCAGACGGATGATGGATTTTTCCGGATGTGCAGCACTGTATGCCGCTACCTTTTTTCCGATGTTGGAAAAGAGATAGCTTCCCGGAAGTTTCAGATAATTTTCATTTACTTTGTACATGGTCGTTCTCCTTTTAACTATTAGTTACCGGCTTTTTACGCTTTTTCGAAGCCCGTCGAGATCAAACTCGCCGGTATAGGCCAGGGCCGCCGGTCCTGTCATATAGACGCAATTGTCCTCCTCGTCCCAGCTGATCTCCAGGTCGCCGCCCAGAAGATGGATCGTCACCTCGCGCTCCGCATAGCCGTTCAGCATCGCGGCTACTGCCGTCGCGCAGGCACCGGTGCCGCAGGCCATCGTCTCGCCGGAGCCCCGCTCCCAGACGCGCATCTTGAAATTCCGGCTGTCGAGGCACTCTGCGAACTCTGTATTCACCCGGTCAGGGAAGCGCTCGTGCTGCTCAAACTTCGGCCCGATCTCCTCGAGCCTCAGGTCATCGACACCGTCGACAAAGACGACGGCATGGGGATTGCCCATGGAGACGCAGGTCATCTCATAGACCTGATTGTCGACGACGATAGGGACGGCCACCAGCTGCTTTCCCTCGCCGATCACGGGAATCTCTGCCGGGGTCAGGATAGGCTCGCCCATATTGACGCGTACCTTCTTTACCTGTCCGTCCTCGACGGACAGCTTCAGATATTTGACGGCTCCGCCGGAAATGACGCTGATCTCGGTCTTATCCGTCAGGCCATTGTCATAGACATATTTTGCGACGCAGCGAATGCCGTTGCCGCACATTTTTCCATAGGAACCGTCTGCATTGTACATAGCCATCTCGAAATCGGCCTCCTTCGAGGCCTTGATCAGGATCAGGCCGTCGGAGCCGATACCCTTGTGGCGGTCGCTGACAAGCTTCGCGATTTCGCCCGGATTCTCCGGACATTCCTTCGTACAATCCATGTATACATAGTCGTTTCCGATTCCATGCATTTTTGCAAATTTCATTTTCCGAATTGCCTCCACTAAAAGTTCATCATACTCAGCACCATCCCGGCGGTCTCCACCAGGTTCGTGCCGCTGTCCATACTGCATTTCTGGATATAGCGATGGGCTTCCTCCTCGGTCATGCCGTTGCGATCCATCAGGAGAGCCTTGGCCTCATCGAGAATCTTCTGGTCGGCTTCGGAGCGAGGCTTCGGCATGGCTTTTCGCTTTTTCCGCCTGCGCTCGGCATTTGCCACCATCATTTCCAGCGTGTTCAGAAGATCCTGTACCTTCAAAGGCATCGCCACACTCATGATACCAGATCCGACGCCTTCGCTCAAGACCCTTTGGGACGCCATCAAAAGAATTTCAAAATGGGTCGGCAGACAGGACGCAAGCTCCGTATAGAGCATATCCGGATACTTGTAGCCGCAGACTAAGATACCGTCTCCGAGGCTGTTGGCACTCGACAAGGCCTGGGCTCCCGTCACGCAGACCGCCGTCACATGAAAGCCGTGGCGTACCAGAAGATTCCGGATGTTCTTTGCATCTTCGATTTTCGGAAATAATACAATTACATTCGTCACTTTTTACACCTCCCGGAATTTTTTATCCTGAGGTGCTGCTTAGAAACGATACAGATATTGGTCGGTCTCCCACTTGGAAACCTCTGCGCAGTAGCTCTCCCACTCCCGCTTTTTCGCAGCGATATAGCCCTTGCACAGCTCCTCTCCCAGGACGCCGCGAATCAGGTCATCCTCGGAAAGGCCTTCCAGAGCCTCAAAAAGACTTCTCGGCAGAGCCTCGATGCCCCGGGTCTTTCTCTCCTCCTCGCTGAGCTTTCGGACATCCTCATTGACCGGCTTCGGCGGCTCGATCTGATGCTTGATGCCGTCGAGACCGGCTGCCAGGCAGACAGCGAGGGTCAGGTAGGGATTGCAGGAGGGATCGGGGCTTCTAAGCTCGATTCTGGTATTCTCCTCTCTCTGGGCCGGAATCCGAATCATCTGGCTTCGGTTTACCGGGGACCAGGAGATATAGGCCGGCGCCGTAAAGCCTGCGCCGGTCTGGGCCGGGAAGATGCGTTTGTAAGAATTTACCAGCGGATTCGTAATGGCAGACAGCGCCCTTGCATGCTTTAAGAGGCCGCCGATAAACCAATAGGCTTCTTTGCTAAGGCCATAGGGATCCGTCTCGTCATTGAAAATATTTTTCCCGTCCTTTTTCAGGGAAATATTCGTATGCATGCTGGAGCCGTTGACCCCGGCAATGGGCTTTGGCATAAAGGTGGCATGCATGCCGAAGCGCTTGGCAATGGTCTTGACCACCAGCTTGAAGGTCATGATATTGTCGGCAGACAGCAGAGCCTCATCATAGTGAAAATCGATCTCGTGCTGGGCGGAAGCCACCTCATGATAAGAGGATTCTACCTCGAAGCCCATCTCCTCCAGGGTCAGGATGATATCCCGGCGCACATTTTCGCCCTGGTCGATGGGGCTCATGTCAAAGTAGCCGGCATTTTCGTGGCTGAAGACCGTCGGGTTGCCGTCGTCGTCGGTATGAAAGAGGAAGAATTCGCACTCCGGACCCACG
Source organism: Alistipes onderdonkii (assembly GCA_963621925.1). Classification (GTDB taxonomy): domain Bacteria; phylum Bacillota; class Clostridia; order Lachnospirales; family Lachnospiraceae; genus Laedolimicola. Next base: position 4,456 of record CAVFGF010000105.1, read on the forward strand.
TCCAGACGGTATCCGAGCTCTTCCGCCTCCTTCAGTACCTTTTTCAGAATATGGCGGGAATCTCCCTCATAGGGGGCGCCGTCGCGCTTCTGGATATCGCAGATGAGTCTGGCTACCTTGCCCTGCTGGGGACGCCAGGGGAAAATTGCCAGGGTATCGAGATCCGGGCACAGGAACATGTCCATGTCATTGTCATGCAGGAAGCCCTCCACGCAGGAGCCGTCGAAGACGTAGCGGTTATCCAATACCTTTTCCAGCTGGCTCGCCGTCACGGCTGCATTTTTCAAGTTGCCGAAGAGATCGACGAACTGCAGGCGGATAAATTCTACATCCTCTTCCTCCACCAGGCGCATGATATCTTTTTTTGTATAATGGCTCATTGGTATTCTCCTTTTCATTTCCCTAAGGAAAGGCTTTAATCAGCGTTTCCCTAAAAGCATATACGCAAAAGGGAAGTCCCTGATGGGACTCCCCTTTGCAGACTTTCCCTTACCGGAACGTCATTGTTCTGTAAAAAATATAACAGCTGCAATTTTTTTTGTCAATGATTATTTCCGCGCCAAAAGCTGCGCCGGGTGAGAATCGAGAGTGCCGCTAAGGTCACTAGGAACGTAAAGAAGGAAATGGCCAGTCTGCCTGCATTTGTATCCGCTGTCTTCGGCGCTGCTGCCGGAGTCTGGGGCTCGGATACGGCCTGCGTACTGCTTCCGGAGGAACTGCCGCCGGAGCCTGAGGAGGTGCTGCTGCCGGAATTTTGGTTCGAATCGGTGCCGGAGCTTTCTTCCTTCTTGTCTTTATTTTCTGTCTTGTCTTTATTTTCTGTCTTGTCTTGATTCTCGGTCTTTTTCTCCTCCAGACCGGACCAGTTGATGGTAAGCTCTACGTCATTCGCAGGCATCGTAAATTCAATGTACGCCTGCTCTGCCGCTAAGATTTCTGTACGATCCACTATCGTAAGCTGTTCCCGTGCGATTCCTTTTCCGATCGTGATTCCCTGATAGGTGCATCCCTCCGGCTGTATGATCCGAAATTTTAACCCTTCCTCTGCCTGGCAATTCAAGGTCAGAATATGATTTACCTTGTCAAATCCCGGCATATCGCCATATTGGTCGTCGTCGTAGAAGCCGTTGATTTTTACCGTATAGCCGGTCGTCACGGTGATGGGCTGTGTCACGGTTTGACCGTAGCTGGTCTCTATCGTAACTGTTGTTTGGCTTTCTTGCAGATTTGTGCCGTTGGTGATGGTATATTCGTCTGGATCCAGGACGCGGCTGTATGAATAGTTTTCTTCCCCGTCCGCCGCGGTCGCCATCGCAATGTCATGATAATATGCCGTCACTACCATTCCGGATGGTTCGAAATTTTCCCCCAGGAGGTACGTGGTCTTCGAAGGCGGTGTTGTAATCTTGATTGCTGCTATCGGTAGAACGGGAACAGGGATACCAACCTCTTTCTTTTCTTGCCCAATATTATAATATGCTGGATACATTTTTTCAGTTGTCATTCTCTCATCGGGATTTTTCCATACGATTTGCGTCGTCCCATATACACTATAATCCCAATCCTTTATCGTTAAACTGGATAGTTTATTTCCCTGCAGCGGCGCTTTGTCAAAACCAAAATTTGGATGTTGTATTTCCGCCGCCTGCGCCTTTATAGGCAGCACCAGCAGGCAGAGCAGCAGGCTCAGAACCAGTATACGCCCTCTCTTTTTCCATTGTGCTTTCATCTGTCTCATTCAAATCGTCCCCTTTCCTCTTGATGCCGTTCACCGGGCCGTGTGAAATTGCCAGCCCGTTTCTACCCTTAGGATAGCATATTTCTCCTCGAATAAGCAGATATTTTCCTATATCACTTGTATTTTTGCATATTTGACCGTGGCGGAGAAGTCGAACCGGGGTGGGGTCGCACAGCTTCCTGCAGCGGATATTCACTGAAATTGCGTAAATTTGTTAGGTGCCGCTCACAGCCTCTGAGTTTCTGTACATTCGCCAGATGCACAGTTCCGCCCGGGTGTCCGCTGGTTCCGCACACTCTTGGATTCCTTAGCCTAGTGGGAGTAAATGCCGGCTCAAACGAAGTTTATTATGCC
>CAVFGF010000106.1:0-6027 GCA_963621925.1 Alistipes onderdonkii
CCTAACGTTTTCGCCGGCATGTAACTCCCACACGGCACGTCATGATCGAGTGTGCACCACCAACGAACACCCGGGTGGCAGTGTACAGCTGTCGAATGAACGCAAGCTGCCTTCGGAGGTCGGGAGCGACATCAACAAATTCGCAATGGAAGTGCTGTTCCGCGTCATGCAGCTGCGGGCGCCCCGCCCCGGGCGACTTCCTTGGCTACTATACATGTGGGAAGTTTGAGTAACGAATCAGAAGCGCGGAAGAGTTACAAGGAAGGACATAGATCAGGAAAGAGTGAAGATTTCCTGTCTATGTCCTTTTTTCACGCGAATGAGCTGAATTTATGTTGGATTTGTTTATTTTTATATTGACTTATGTGGATGTTATGATATAATGAATCCATAAAACAAGGATAAACAATCAAAAATAGAAGAAATCACAGATGTGAAAGGAGAGATTATCATGAATCTGGCAGAAGCAAAAGAATATGCCAAGAAAAACATTCACAATCGTCCGGCAACAACAGGCCGCCTGGCAGGGAAAATCGCCATCGTTACCGGAGGCGCTCAGGGCTTTGGCCTCGGAATCGCTACGGAGATGTATCAGGAGGGCGCGAGCGTTGTCCTGGCAGACCTGAATGTCGATCAGGCGAAGGAAGCAGCGAAGGCCTTCGGCGATCGCGCCATCGGTCTGAAGGTAGACGTATCGGATCCGGAATCGATGGAGCAGATGGTTTGTGATGCGGTAGAGCATTTCGGCGGCATCGATATCTTTGTATCCAACGCAGGAGTACTGAAGGCAGGAAGTCTGGACGATATGGAGCCGGGCGCTTTCGCATTCGTGACAAAGGTCAATTATATCGGCTATTTCAATGCTGCCAAGTATGCATCGGCCATCATGAAGGCACAGCATGAGGCAGATCCGGAGCAGTGGTTTGATATCATTCAGATTAACTCTAAGTCCGGTCTGGTGGGTTCCAAGAACAACAGCGCTTATGCAGGCGGCAAATTCGGCGGCATCGGCCTGACCCAGAGCTTTGCGCTGGAGCTGGTAGGCGCAAATATCAAGGTAAATTCCATCTGCCCGGGCAATTTCTACGACGGTCCTTTGTGGTCCGATCCTGAGAGAGGACTTTTTGTACAGTATCTGCATGCAGGCAAGGTTCCGGGAGCGAAGACAGTCCAGGATGTAAAGGATTACTACCTGTCTAAGTCTCCGATTCACAGAGGCTGCACACCGAAGGATGTGGCAAAGGCTTTGTTCTACGCAGTAGAGCAGGAGTTTGAGACAGGCCAGGCCATCCCGGTTACCGGCGGCCAGACGATGCTGAATTAAGGGAGAATAGAGAAAATATGGACAAATTTGTAGAGAGGCAGGAGGTCTTAAAGCTTCTGAATGCGCCGACACCGGAGGAGAGGCTGGCGAACCTGGCCATCGTGATAGGCAGTGAGAAGGAAAAGCCGGAGGTAAAACCGGAATTTGCAAACAATCATATCCATACCATTTATTCCTTTTCCCCCTATTCGCCGACGGCTGCCGTCTATTGTGCGCGGGATGAGGGTCTTGAGACGGCGGGAATTATGGATCATGACAGCATCGCCGGTGCAGTCGAATTCCGAAAGGCCGGAAAGATCGCCGGAGTCGGCACCACCTGCGGGATGGAATGCCGTGTAGATCTGTCTGCGACAAAGATGGCGGGACGAAAGCTGAACAATCCGGATCAGGCCGGTATCTGCTATATGGCGATCCACAGTATTCCGGAGGCAGGCTTTGCGCGTCTGGATGAGGTTTTTGCTCCCTTAAGAGAAAAAAGAAATGTACGCAATCGGAAGATGGTAGCCAATATCAATGCGCTGATGAAGCCTTATGATATCGAAGTGGATTTTGACAGGGATGTGGTTCCGATTTCTCAATTTGCCCATGGAGGCTCTATTACGGAGCGTCATCTCCTCTGTGCTTTGAGTCAGAAGATTCTCGATAAGGCTCCGAAGGGGGGCTGCGCGGAATTTGTGGAAGGAAAGCTTGGCATTGCTCTGAATGCTGCAGCGAAGGAGAGACTTTCTGATCCGGAGAATCCGCATCTGATTTATGACCTTCTGGGAGTGATGAAGGCAGAGCTGGTATCGAAGATCTATGTGCCGGCTACCGATGAGTGTATGCCCTTTGCGGAGCTGGTAAAGCTTGCTGATGAGGTAGGCGCGATTCTTTGCTATCCGTATCTCGGCGATGTGACGGACTCCGTAACCGGAGACAAGAAGGCCGCAAAATTTGAGGATGATTTTCTGGATGAGCTCTTCGAGATGCTAAAGGAAGAGGGGGTACACGGAGTGACGTATATGCCGGCCCGCAATACCAAAGAGCAGATGACCCGACTGCAGAAGCTCTGCCGCGAGTATCATATGACAGAGATATCCGGAGAGGATGTAAATTCCTCCCGCCAGAGTATGATTTGCAAACAGCTTTTGGATCCGCAGTTCAAGCATCTGGTGGATGCTACCTGGAAGCTGATAGAACGTGAAAAATAAACAAAAAGGAGAAGAACATGAAAGCAAAAGCATTGAGACTTTACGGAAAAGAGGATTTACGTCTGGATGAATATGAACTTCCGGAGATCAAGGATGATGAGATCCTCGCGAGAGTGGTATCTGACAGTATTTGCATGTCTTCCTACAAGGCAGCGATGCAGGGAGAGGATCATAAGCGTGTTCCGGAAAATATCAAGGAGCATCCGGTGATCATCGGCCATGAATTCTGCGGTGATCTGATCAAGGTTGGTTCCAAGTGGGCGCATGAGTTCAAGGAGGGCGAGAAATTCTCGATTCAGCCGGCGCTGAACTACAAGGGAAGCCTGGCAGCACCGGGATATTCTTATGAATATATCGGCGGAGATGCCACCTATATCATCATTCCGAACGAAGTAATGGAAATGGGCTGTTTGCTTCATTTTGACAGCGACAATTTCTTCGGCGGCTCTTTGACGGAGCCTCTGTCCTGCGTAGCAGGAACCTTCCATGCGATGTACCATTCCACCAGAGGAAAGTATGAGCATGATATGGGCATCGTAGAGGGTGGCAAGATGGCGATCCTGGCAGGTGTAGGCCCGATGGGACTGGCTGCTATCGATTATATTACCCATTGCGATCGCTGTCCGTCTTTGCTAGTGGTAACGGATATTGATGACGCGAGACTGACCCGTGCGGCACAGGTACTTCCGCCTGAGGAAGCTGCAAAGAAGGGCATCAAGCTCATCTATGCAAATACCGGCAAGGTAGAGGATGCCCACAAGTTCATGATGGATTTCACCGACGGAGAGGGCTTCAATGATGTCCTGGTGTTCGCACCGGTGGCACCGGTAGTAGAGCTGGCTGACAGCATTCTGGCGCAGGACGGCTGCCTGAATTTCTTTGCCGGCCCGTCCAACCCGGCTTTCTCGGCACCGTTTAACTTCTATAATGTACATTATGCGGGAACCCACGTAGTCGGAACCTCCGGAGGAAATACGGATGACATGAAGGAGTGCCTGTCGATGATCGGCCAGGGCAAGCTGGATCCGGCTATCCTTGTCACCCATATCGGGGGCTTAAATGTTGCGAGAGAAACGACCCTGAACCTGCCGAAGGTACCGGGCGGAAAGAAGCTGATCTATACCCATATCTCCCTGCCCCTGACTGCTATCGCAGACTTTGAGGAGAAGGGAAAAGAAGACCCGATGTTCGCAGAGCTGGCGAAGATTGTGGCAAAGACGAATGGCCTGTGGAATGCAGAAGCAGAGAAATATCTGTTGGAGCATGCACCTTCGATCTAAGGAAATGCTGATTAAATCAGCATTTCCTTAATACCTCCGGTGGATCGCACGGATTTGCAGGGGAATTTGCTGCTGCGCAGCGCAAATCCGGCGAGGGAAACGCTTTAATCAGCGTTTCCCTAAGTCAATGCTGAATAAATCATTTTTTTCAAAAAAAGAATCCTGCTTTTGCAGGATTCTTTTTTGCTGGAATTCGGGCATTATTGGTACGATTTTTCAATAAAACGCAGTAAATGATACCTTGTTGATAATTTGTATCAAATAACCCCTTGCACGATCACAATTCGTATGATAGGATAGGTACATGAGTTAGACAACACTAACTTCGAGAATCAACTTTCTCGAAATGGAAATCTTAAGAATCCTTTACCCGGATTCTTTTTCAAAAGCCAATGGTTAGTGAATGCTAACTATTGCGGTTCTTTAGAAATTCAAGAAAAAAAAGAGAGGAGATGCTTATGAGTATTGTAATAATCGGTGGACACGATCGGATGGTTCGTCAGTATCACGACATCTGCAAAGCACATAAATGTAAGGCAAAGGTATTTACCCAGATGACCAGCGATCTGAAAAAGCAGGTCGGGAGACCGGATTTATTTGTTTTATTTACGAATACGGTATCCCATAAAATGGTCAAATGTGCCTTGGAGGAAGCGAAAAGGAATAACATTGAAGTCGTTCGCTGTCATACCAGCAGCCAGGCTGCACTGGAAGAGATTCTGGGGAGCTATTGCTGATGGAAGAAGCAAAAAGGGAACTGGAAAAATTGTTGGCGGATCACTGTGCACCGGTTTTCTGCCACAGAAAGGCGGCAAACCTGGTCGCGGCAAGACGGGAGCTTCTTGACGTCCTGCCGGAGGTGCTGGATGGGAGTAACATCTCCTGGATGAAGCTTTGCGGCTGTAAAAAATATTGCCATATTCTCTTCTACGACAGGGAGCGCCTGGAGCAATATTTGCAAAGAGAAAAGCACCAGAGCTTTCTGAAAGAAAACGGCTATGGGGAGCTAAAGCTTCCGGAACAGCTGGAGCTTCTGGCCAAACGGTATGAAAATTATCAGAAGCAGGGAAGCCCGTTTCCTCATGAAATCGGCCTGTTTCTGGAATATCCCCTGGCAGATATCGAAGGCTTTATCCGACATCAGGGTAAGGATGCCTTGGAAAGTGGGTATTGGAAGGTATACGGCGATGTGGAAGAGGCCCGGGCGGCCTTTCGCCTGTACGATGAGCTGAAAGCGGCCTTGAGTGCCATGCTGGCGGCAGGCTTTAGCTTTCGTGAATGCTGCGTGGCGTATGCAGCATAGAGATGCATAGAAGGCTGAGATACAGCTTTTTATAAATAAGAAAAGAAAAAAGCAGGAGGAGCATCATGAAAGTAGTATATTGGAGCAGCACAGGAAACACCGAGAGAATGGCAGAAATGCTGGGTGAAGAGATCGGAAATGCAGGCGGAAGCGCAGAGGTATGCGAGATTTCTACCGTCTCTCCCTCGGATCTGGAGGGCGAAGAAATCTTCGCACTGGGCGCCTCTGCCATGGGTGATGAGGAACTGGATGAAGGCGAGGTAGAACCCTTTGTAGAGGAAGTAGAGAAGTTTGCAAAAGGAAAGAAGATTGCCCTGTTTGGCTCCTATGACTGGGGTGACGGTGAGTGGATGCGCAAATGGGAAGAGCGCATGAAGGAAGCCGGCGCAGAAGTAGTCGGCACCGTTATTGCAAACAATGAGCCGGGAGATGAGGCGCAGGCAGACCTTGCCGAGCTTGCAAAGAAGCTGGTATAAGCCAGGTAGGAACAAAGGGGCCGCGAGGCTCTTTTGTTTTCTACAATAGGGGATTTGTGTCGGAACCTCCTGTTCTGCACGAGTTAGTTATGACAAATTAGCGTTGACAAACTCCTGCCAGTGTGTTTAAATGAGAGCTGAACAGGGGGATGAAATGTCAGAAAAGGGATGGAAAAATATGAGTCAGGAGATGATTCTCGGACGTCTGCGGGAGCGAGGCTATCGTATCACAAAACAGAGAAAGCTGATCATCAGCACCATTCTGGAGAATGACTGTTCCTGCTGTAAAGAGATTTATTATCAGGTAAGGGAAAAAGATCAGAGTGTCGGCATTGCCACCGTCTATCGGATGATCAAGACGTTGGAGGAGGCCGGTGTGATCGATCGAAGAAACATGTATCGGATTGAGAGCTTGAAGGAAGGTGTATAAAGATGCTGGCAGATATCATTGTAG
>CAVFGF010000107.1:0-5948 GCA_963621925.1 Alistipes onderdonkii
GTATGAAAATGATTCAACAATGCAAAATCCCATCGGCGAAGCCGATTTTCATGGATTTTGCATCGTAACTGTGAAGGTACTGAACAGTTACAGAAAAGGAAAGTTACGTATGATAGAAACGATAGCCTCCGTAGGACTTCCGGTGGATGAAGTGCTGCGGATCAAGAAAAATCGAATCACACCCTCCGAGATGCGAGAGGACATGCCGCGGATCAGCGTCGTCACAGGCATCCACGGAGATGAGCTGGAGGGGCAGTATATCTGCTATGAGCTGCAGCGGAGAATCCGGGAAAACAAGGAGTGCCTGACGGGCATCGTGGATATCTATCCGGCGATGAATCCCTTAGGCATCGACTCCATTACGAGGGGAATCCCGGCCTTTGATTTGGACATGAACCGCCTGTTCCCCGGCGATACCAGTGGGAATATGACCGAATATCTGGCCGCGGAGATCATCCGGGATGTGGCCGGATCGGACTGCGTTCTGGATATCCATGCCAGCAATATCTATCTCACCGAGATCCCCCAGATCCGCATCAATGAGCTCCATGAGGAGAAGCTGGTGCCTCTGGCCATGGAAGCCAACGTGGATTTCATCTGGGTTCACGGAGCCAGCACTGTCCTGGAATCCACCTTCGCCTACAGCCTGAATCATATCGGAACTCCTGTTCTGGTGGTGGAGATGGGCGTCGGTATGCGCATCACCCGTTCCTACGGTGATCAGATGGTGGACGGTATTTTGAATCTGATGAAGAAGCTCGGCATCTGGAGCGGAGAGGCGCCGGATCCAAGAAAGCCGATTCTTTCAAGGGATCCGGAGGATGTCAGCTATCTGAATGCAAGGGTCAGCGGAATCTTTATTCCGTCCGTCAAGCATTGGATGGAGCTGAAAAAGGGCGATCGCATCGGTCAGATCGTCGATCCATTAGGAGGAACCGTGCTGGATGAGGTGACGGCTCCGGTGGACGGCATTTTATTTACGATCCGGGATTATCCGGTGGTGGGAGAGGGCTCCCTGATGGGACGTCTCCTGAGAAAGGAGGCCTACAGCCATGCGTAAGCGCGTACTTTATCAGATGGACGGACTCTACCGCGATGATTTCCGGATCACCGGCTACGAGTTCGGAGAGGGCGAGAAGGCCGTCTGCATCGTAGGAAGCTGTCGGGGCAATGAGGTACAGCAGATCTATTGCTGCTCGAAGCTGGTGCAGAAATTCCGGCAGCTGGAGGCAGAGGGACGGATTCAGGAAGGGCAGAAGGTTCTGATTATCCCGTCCCTGAATCCTTATTCGATGAATATCCAGAAGAGGTTCTGGCCGACGGACAATACAGATATCAACCGCATGTTCCCGGGCTATAACCTGGGGGAGACGACCCAGCGTATCGCCGACGGTGTCTTTCGGGAAATCTCTGAATACCGGTTCGGTATTCAATTTACTTCCTTTTATATGCCGGGGGATTTTGTGTCCCATGTAAGGCTGATGGAGGAGGGCTACAGCAGGACAGAGTTGGCGATGCAATTTGGCCTGCCCTACGTCGTGGTGCGAAAGGTGCGTCCCTATGACACAGCGACCCTGAACTATAACTGGCAGGTCTGGAATACCCAGGCCTTTTCCCTCTATACGACGGCGACGGAGCGGATTCATCCAAACGGGGCAGGACAGGCGGTTCTCGCGATCCTGAATTTTTTGTCTGCCCAGGGCATCGTCAAGTATATGAACCCATCACCCATCAAGCCAAGGGTTCTTTTTGATACGGATCTGGTACCGGTTCGGACTTCAGAATCAGGTATCTTTGAGCCTCTGGTCAAGGCCGGCGAGGGAGTAGCGACGGGACAGCCCCTGGCTCATATCATCCATCCCTATGAAAGTGAAGTCATCGAGACTCTCTATGCACCGATGGACGGAAAGGTTTTCTTTATTCATAACGAGCCTCTGACCTATGCGAATACGGCGGTTATTAAACTGATCTAGACGGGCTTTCGGTTTGCAATTTTCTGTCTTTTGTGATATAGTTAATTAGTCTATACAAACCCAAAAACTGGAAATTTGTGGAAATAATCATTACAAAGAAGATAGAAATGATAACGTATTATACCTATGTAATCATAATCACGCTGATGGCTCTTGGTGTTTTCTCGATTCTGGTTTATGAAAATAACCGAATTTCGATGAGAAAGAAGAGACTGTTTATTCTGACCAATCTCTTCGTCGCCATCGCGGCGGCAGCCGAGTGCGCGGGAGTCCATATCAGCGGCAATACAGAGATTCCGAGATGGGTGCTTTCGACGGTAAAGGCGATCGATTATACCTTTACTCCGATGACCGGCGGAGCTATGCTCGCCTTGGTGCACAAATCAGAAAAAAAGTGGAGCTTCTGGGGGATCTTTGCGGCAAACGGTGTCCTGCAGGCTCTGGCAGCCCGCTTTGGCTGGATGCTGGTGATCGATGAACAGAATAACTATGTCCATGGAATTCTCTATCCGGTCTATATCTTCTTTTATTCGGCAGTGATTCTGCTCTATACAAGTAAGATGCTTTCTTACGGCAAGCGCTTCCGTAAGCAGAACCGAAGGTCTCTCTACGGATCGATTCTGCTGGTATTTGTCGGTGCGGCGATGCAGGAGTTCCTGGGAGGGGACTGTCGGGTCGCTTATCTGGCGACAGCCTTCGGAGTTACGTTTCTTTTTATCCATTACTCTGAGTTTTCGCAGCTGGAGCAAGATGATGCGATCGCAGATAAACAGTATAAGATTGAGAATGATGTTCTGACCAGTGCCAGGAGCCGCTTTGCTTATCTGGAGGTTTTGAAGGAGTATGAGAAAGCGCTTCCGGAGAATCTGGCAGTCTTTATGGTGGATGTCAATGGCCTGAAGGCAGTCAATGATTCCCTGGGACATGAGGCAGGGGACGAGCTCCTCTGCGGGGCGGCAGATTGCCTGCAGACTACGATCGGGAAGGCCGGAAGCCTCTACCGTATCGGCGGAGATGAATTTGTGGTTTTTGCCTTCCTGAATCGGGAGAAGATCAGGGAAGTCCTGAAAGACCTGGAGAAAAAGACGAGTCTCTGGGTGGGAAGAAAATGCAGCAGCCTGAGCCTGTCGGTGGGCTTTGCGCTGGCCCAGGATCATCCGGATATATCTGTGGAGCAGCTGGTTAAGCTGGCAGATGAGGGGATGTATGAGCAAAAGAGAAAATACTACCAGGAGATGGGCCGGGACAGGAGAAAAGGAAGGGAACCAAGAGGCTGACAAGCCGGACATTCCGTGATAAGATGTAAGGATAGAAGGGCAAAAAGCGGGAGGACGTATCATGAAGAAAAAGAAGAAGTCGATTCCTTTGTTAATTCTGTTGGTGGTCTGCGTGGCGGTATTGGGCATCAGTATCTGGCAGCTTGCGACCATTTTTATCGAATATAAGAAGGGAACCGATGAGTACGATAAGCTGCAGAGCTATGTAAGCTCAGAGCCGGCAGAGGATGAGACCGGGGCGGATACCGATGAAGAGACGGAAAGCGAGGACGGCACCGAGAGCGATGGCGAGACGGAGCAGATCGAGCGCGTGGCCGTCAGTGAGCTGAAGGCGCAGAATTCGGATACAGTGGGCTGGATCCAGATTCCGGGTACCCAGATCAGCTATCCCCTGATGCATACCAGTGATGATTCCTATTACCTGAATCATACCTTCAGCAAGAAGCTGAACAGCGCCGGAAGTATCTTTATGGAGACCCAGAACAGCGCAGATTTTACAGATCTGCATACCATTATTTACGGCCATAACATGAAGAACGGTTCCATGTTTGCGGGACTGAAAAACTACAGCTCGGCTTCCTACCTGGTGGCGCATCCGAAGGTCTATATCGATCTGGAGGACGGCACCCATGCGTATCAGATCTTCTCTGTCTATGAGGCGGAGGCTGACAGCGATAGCTATACCATCGGCTTCGCGCCGGATGAGACCTATGAAGAATATCTGAAGAAGATCAAGGATCGCTCACTCTATGATACCAGCGTCAGCGTGACGAAGGAGGATTCCGTCATTACTCTTTCGACCTGTACGAAGCACGGCGAGAAGCGTTTTCTGGTACATGCGAAGAAGCTATATTAGGGAAACGCTGATTTAATCAGCATTTCCTTAGGACGCAGCAGATGATAAAAGTTTGTATAGGAAAGACAAAGGAAGACGAAAATCCGTCTCTGGCGGTCAGGACGCTGCTTCTTTCAGGCCTGGAGGAGGCCTATGGATTTCGTATTTCAGCGGAGCGGATTGTGAAGGATGAGAAGGGAAAGCCCTATCTCTTAGGCTACCCGAATCTTTTTATCAGCCTTTCCCACAGCGGCAAGTACCTTGCCTGTGCCTTTGGGGATAAGCCGGTGGGAATCGATATCGAAGTGTGGAAAACGCACTCCCGGTGGCAGAAAATTGTGGAAAAGATGCATCCGAGGGAGCAGGAAAAGATGAGAGAGAGCTGCGGCGGAGGTATCGACAGGGGAACAGAGGAACCGGTGGCAGACTTTTGCGACCTCTGGGTGCGAAAGGAGAGCTTCGTAAAGGCCATCGGTGAAGGACTCCGGCTTCCCCTCTCTGCCTTTGATACGACGGAGGACGCGGTTCGGCAGACCTTGCGGGAGGGAAGCTGGTATCTGAAAAGCCGGAAGCTTTTTGCGGAGGGGCTGTCCGTCGGCATTTGTACGCTGGAGGATGAGGAGATCCTATTTCCCGAGATCGAAAAAGGAGGATGACCATGAATCATGACCTGGAAGAAAAAATCAGCCTTTTGAAACAATACGTGGAGGAGAGTCAGGCAATCGTCTTCTTCGGCGGTGCGGGAGTCTCGACGGAGAGCGGAATCCCGGATTTTCGAAGTGTCGACGGCCTCTATCATCAGGAGTGGAAATATCCGCCGGAGACCATCATCAGCCACAGCTTTTTTGTAAAAAATCCGGAGGAGTTCTACCGTTTTTATCGAAAGAAACTCCTTTGTCCGGATGCCAAGCCGAATGCGGCCCACAGGAAGCTGGCTGAGCTCGAGGAAGCGGGAAAGCTGACCGCTGTCGTGACGCAAAATATCGACGGCCTTCATCAGCTGGCCGGAAGCAAGCGGGTCTATGAGCTTCATGGATCGGTACATCGAAACTATTGTCAGAGGTGCGGAAAGTTTTATGATATGAATTACATGCTGCATTCAGAGGGAATCCCAAGATGCAGCTGCGGCGGCATCATCAAGCCGGATGTCGTGCTCTACGAGGAGGGTCTGGACGATGCGACGCTCCGGGGAGCCGTGCATGCGATCGAGACGGCGGACATGCTGATCATCGGCGGAACCTCCCTGGCGGTCTATCCGGCAGCAGGACTGATTGACTATTTTAGCGGAAAGCATCTGGTGGTCATCAACCGGGATGCGACACCAAGGGATGCAAATGCGGATTTGCTGATTCAGGGAAATATCGGAGAGGTGCTCAGTGGAATATAAGGTAGGAGAGATTGTTAAGCTAAAGAAGGCGCATCCCTGCGGGAGCTTTGAATGGGAGATCCTAAGGGTCGGCGCGGATTTCCGGCTGAAATGCATGGGATGCGGACACCAGATCATGGTGACCAGGAAGCTGGTGGAAAAGAATACGAGGGGCGTCAGAAGCCCGGAGAAATAGGCGATGGAAAGGACCCTGCGAGAGCAGGGTCCTTTTTGCTGCGCTCAAGTCGCCCACATGAGAAGTGAGCAAGAAGTCGCCCGGGGCCTGGCTCCCGCAGCTGCCTCTCGCGGATATTCACTGGAATTGCGTAAATTTGTTAGGTGCCGCTCCCAGCCTCTAAGTTTGTGTACATTCGTCAGATGCACACTGCCGCTCGGGCGTCCGTTGGTGGCGCACACTCTAGGATTCCTTAGCCTAGTGGGAGTAAATGCCGGCTCAAACGAAGTTTATTATGCCCGGTGCTCCAAAACGCGCCATT
>CAVFGF010000108.1:0-5905 GCA_963621925.1 Alistipes onderdonkii
CGGACGCCCGGGCGGCAGTGTGCATCTGGCGAATGTACACAAACTTAGAGGCCGGTAGCGGCACCTAACAAATTTACGCAATTCCAGTGAATATCCGCGTCATGCAGGCAGCCGGAGCCCCTTCCACGGGCGGCTTTCACCCAGAATCCAGCGTGGGAAGTGAAAAGTATTTATTTTTTGTACGATTATATCTTACTTTTCTTCGGATTGCAACCAGTAGGCCGGGTTCATCGTGAGGCGCAGGATCAGCCACCCGGGAAGCTTCCGGTAATTTCTCCCAAGCTTATATCCCAGATATTTCCAGCCGCTTTGCCAGATGAGAACCGCGATCAGCCAGGGCTTTCGGATCGCCAGGCAATGAGCCGCGCTTTTCTTGACCAGGCGGATGCCCTCGCCCTCGGACGGCACACCGTCGAAAATCTCCGGATGATCCGCCTGGGAGACCGCCAGGTCGAAATTCCGGTGAAATTGCATGAGGCCGCTGTAGTTATGAGAATGCACCACCCGGGCCTCCGCTGCATAGGCGATAGCGTAGCCGGCCCGAATGAGACCTCCGGCGTAGATCATATCCTCATTGAAGATGGTTCTTTTGATAAAACCTCCCTGGTTTACATAAGTCTCCCGTTCATACATCGCGCATACATTCGAACAGAAAAAAGTCTTGATCCCTAGGGTCTCCAGGTCCGCTTCGGATTTCACTCGGCTCTTAGCCGGATAGTTAAAATCCCGGGTATAGCGCTCCAGCTCCCGGCAGTCCTTCCTTGGAAGCTGTCTGGCATAGGCTGCCTTGATCCGGGGCTCCGAAAAAGCCTCGGCGAGCTTCTCCACCAGCTTGTCATCCGCCGGCAGGGCATCCTGCGTCAGAAAGAGCAGGTAATCGGCGTCAGAAAGTCTAGCACCCATATCCCTGGTCCCACCGTGATCGAAGTCCTTTTTCTCCACCTCATGGAGCGCAGGCTCTTTAAGGCCGGCAAGCAGAGGCGCCACGTCCGTCTCCGTCTTCGTATTCATGATGATGATCTTCCGCACCGGTCTCGTCTGGCGGCAAAGCCGCTCCAAAAGCTCCCGAAATTCCTTTCCCGGCCGGTAGGTCGGAATGATGACATCAATGATCGCTTCCTTCTCCATCCTTTTCTCCCTCTGAAAAATGGACGAGCGCTTTGCCCGTCCATTTTTATCTTTTTATTATTGACTGCTGTCCGTCGTCGTCTCCTTGGCGGTGACGCCGGTATCGTTTGTGATCTTCTGGCTGATCTTCAGAACCGTCGGTGAGGGATAGTAATCCTCCTCACCGAAGAGGGTCTTATGCAGCTCCTTGACATTCAGCTCCAGATCCGCCGGGGCCACGATGGCCTGCTTGTTGATCTTGACATTCTCGATATAGGTCGGGAAGCCACCGCTCTCGCCCAGCTCATAAGACATCATGCTGGCTGCCATCGTGATCATCGTCGTCTTCGGAATATTCGTCGCTACCAGCGGGAAGACATCATCGATGATGGTATTGATGGTACCCAGTCCTGCGCTCTTTGCCTTCTCGACGATCTTGCTGATGACGGTTCTCTGACGCTCCGTCCGCTTAAAGTCGCTGCCGGAGGTATAGCGGATGCGGCAGTAAGACGTCGCCTGCAGGCCGTCCAGGGTCTGGAGACCCGGTCCCTCCAGGAAGGGGCTGTAGTGATCCAGGTAGTCCTCGGAAACCTCGGTCGTCTCATACATATAGCTGTTGACCAGCTCCCACTCATCCTCCTGGACATCGATATCGATGCCGCCCAGGGCGTCAATGGTTTTGATCAAAGCCACGAAATCGACGCTGACATAATACTGGATATTCAGATCCAGGTTGGTATTCAGCATCTCCATCGCCTGCTTCGGGCCGCCGGCTGCATAGGCCGCATTACATTTTCCATAGGTATCGTCTGCCCGGTTCAGATAAGTATCCCGGTAGACACTCATCAGCTTAACTTCCTTGGTATCGTTGTTGATGCTGGCGATGATGATGGTATCGCTTCGGTTGCCTGCACCCAGCTCTCCGATGGTTCGCGTATCGATACCGAAGAGGGCAATATTCGTATAATCCTTCAGAAGCTTTGCGGTATCCTCATCGATATCCTCATTCATGGTTACCTCATCGGCATCTACGCCCAGGTTCTGAATTTTCCCAAGTTTTCCCAGTCCCCAGACACCGACACCGAGAATCAGGATCAGGAAAACCTCCAGAACCAAAAGGATCGCAAGTCTCTTCTTCCGCTTCTTTTTCTTCCGTCTTCTGACCGCGCGCCTGCGCTCCTCCTGGCTGTAAGCAGCCTCGCTGCTTCTTCGCCTGCCCTGGCTGCTGCTCTGGGTGCTGCGTGTACTATGCGCTGTGCTGCGGGTACTGCTGCTGTGGGTTCCGGTACGGGACGCGGTGCGGCTTCTGCCGGTACTGCTGTGAGTACTGCGGCTTCTGCCACTTCGCCGTTCCTCGTCCTGCTCTCTGGTATTCCTGCCTCTTGTATTGGTAGCCATAATAAAATCCTTTCTCGTAACTGCTCAGTACCTTGACAGTTACTGATGCATCTTTTTTGCTGCCGATCCGGTGATTCGTTTTTAATAGGCATTCTTGTTGATGAAGCCCTTAAAGATCGTCAGAAACAAGATTTTTATATCAAAGCCCAGCGTCCAGTTCTCGATATAGTAGAGATCGTATTCGATGCGCTTTCGTATCGAGGTATTGCCGCGGTAGCCGTTGATCTGAGCCCACCCGGTCATACCCGGACGCACCTGGTGCTTGATCATGTAGCGGGGGATTTCCTCCCGAAATTTTTCTACAAAGAAGGGGCGCTCCGGACGGGGTCCGACCAGACTCATGTCTCCCTTCAGAATATTAAAGAGCTGGGGCAGTTCGTCAATGCTGGTTTTTCGAATCAGCTTGCCCACCTTTGTGACCCGGGGGTCATTCGGTACGGTCCAGGCGCCCTTCTCCTTCTTCGGAGACTGGACATCCATCGAGCGGAACTTATACATCTTGAAGTTCCGGTTGTGCAAGCCGACTCGCTCCTGTGTATAGATCAAGGGTCCCGGTGAGGTCAGCTTGATGGCAATGGCCGTCAGCAGCATCGTCGGTGAAAAAAGGATGATGGCTGCGACGCCTCCCACCAGATCGACACTGCGCTTCACAAAGGCATTGAAGGTATTGGTCAAGGGCACATGCCGGATATTGATGACCGGCAACCCCATCAGATCCTCCGTATAAGGGCGGGTGGGAATGATGTTGTTATAGTCCGGGACGAATTTCGTATGGACTCCCGATTTCTCACAGACGGCCACGAGATGCTCGAGCTTCGAGTACTCATTCAGGCCTAAGGTAATGGCGATCTCGTCTGGTCTCGCCTGTTCAATGACCCGGCCGATATCCTCCGTATGACCGACCACCTCGACGCCGCGGTATTTCATTCCCTGCTCGACATGGTCATCCAGGATGCCCATGAGGTCATAGCCCCATTCCGGATTCGCCTTGATGCGGTCGATATATTCCTCGGCCGCACGGCTGTAGCCCACGAGAATCATATGCTTCTGGTTGAAGCCCTTTTTGCGCAGCTGATGGAGTGCCAGACGGATCACATTACGGGCCGCGGCCTCCAGAACGATATTGATCGCATAGAAATAAAAGAGCATCGAACGCGAAAAGTTCGTCGTAAACTCGATATTCCAGCGAAGCAGGAACATCGCCATCATGAAGATGCCAAGACCCAGTGTATTCGCCTGGATGATCTTTTCCAGCTCTACGCGCTTTCTGCGGACACTTTTGGTCGTATACATGCCAAAGGCCGCATAGAGGGTCAGATACCCCGGCACCAGCGGGAAAAGCATCAACATATAGTCCTGGAATACAAAACCGGAGATATGATCCAGTATTCGAAACTGCAGCGTCCATGCCAGCAGATAGGCAAGCGCCACCACCAGGGCATCGATCACCACATGCAGCCGGTTGAAATGCTGCTGATTATCCTTTATCACTCATTTTCACCTGAATTTCTTTCCGATATTCCGCCACAATTCCCATTGAATCTGAATATAGGCGGGAAGATGCCTCCACTGAAAGCGTACCTTTTTTGCGGGATCACAGGTTCGCATTCCCTTTCTGAGACCCCTCGCGTAGATTCGACCAAACCCCTTCCTGCAAAAGAACAGCTGCTTGGCCCCAAAGCCTGCAAGCAGAAAGGGAAGGTTCAAAATCACCTGCAGGACAGGCATATTTTTGTAAAGCAGCCAGATATTGTTCCGGGAGCTTAGGTTTACTTTGAATTCGTTGTACCGGGAACCGGAGCTTCCGCTTCCCGCATGGAGAACTCTCGCCTTCGGCGTATAAAGATTCCGGTATCCGTAGATCCGGGCGCGCCAGCCGACATCGATATCCTCGAGGTAGGCAAAATGAGCCTCATCAAAATAACCTATTTTTTCAAAGACCTCGCGCCGATAAATCGCAGCTCCTGCGCAGGCCGCAAAGATCTCCGCCGGCTCCTCATAGAGCCCGGCCTCTCTATCCTTTCCCCTGGCGAAGGCCCAGCCGAGGGCGCAATAATAATCGCCTGCATCGTCGATCCGATCCGGCTTGGAAAGCTTTAGAAGCTTGGCCTGTACTGAAAAGGTCCGCTTATCTGCCTCCAGCGCCTCCACCAGAGCCGCTGTAAAGCCCTGCTCGACCTCTGTATCATTGTTCAGCAGGATGACATAGGGTCTCGTCGCAGCGCGGATGCCGGCATTGACTGCCGCCGCAAAGCCGGTATTTTCCTTCATTTCTAGGTAACGAACCTCCGGGAAATGCTGCTTCATATAGGGAAGGCTTTCGTCCGTCGACGCATTGTCCACGACGATCACCTCAGCCTCCGGTGCATCCCAGAGTACCGCCCGCATACAGGCATCCACAAAAGCCATGCCGTTGAAATTTGGTATCACGATGGATACCTTTCTCTCAGCCTTCATACATCACCGCCCAGGGTTCATAATAGATATGGAAGCCAAGCCCGCGAAGAACCTTCGCCAGCTCCTCCGGTGCTGCCTCTCCTTTGACTCCGCTTTCTGTAAGCCTCAAAAGAACTTCTCTTCGAATCAGAAAACAGTCCGTCGGTATCTCCGGCTCCTGCTGCAGCACGGCCCGATGAAAATAACCGGTATAACCGGCCTTCAGACCCTGCATTCCTCCCGAAAAGGGATCCCGGACTCCCGCCATGCGGACATCCGTCGTCAGACGCTTTTTCCGGTCATAGACCCTGGCACAGGCCATGCCGGCCTCCGGCCGATCGCAGCAGGCCTTTAAAAGTGACAGGAAATCCCGGTTCACACGGGGCACATTCTCATTCTGTACATGAAGAAAAAGTATATAATCCTCTTTTCCGGAAATTGTTACGGAAATATTACATACCTTATGATAATATACAACGTTTACCCCTGTTTGTCTATCTAATTTTTCGAAAGAATTCTTTAAGGTATCCGGTGCTCCCGGATAAACAACACGATAAAAGCCGTAATTATCCGTACTTTTCAGGCTTCCCGTAAGGCCGATTCGCTTCAGATGCGCGGCTACCGCCCGCTTTCCCGCCTCATAGGCATAAAGCTTGCTCTCCGGGTTTGTCGCCGTCGAAGCCCGGTGGCTGCGCCAGGAATACAATACCTTCGGAAGATGCAGTGCCCCATCCGCCCGCTCGGTACAGCGAAGAATAAAATCGTGATCCTGCGCCCCGTCAAAGGCTGTTTGAAAGCCGCCGACTTCCAGCGCAATAGCCCTTCTCACTACAAAAAAATGGCAGATATAGTTGTTACTTCTCAGATACTCCGGGTTGAAATCCGGCTTGAAATGTGGCGCAAAATGACGGCTTCCCTCCATATCGATCTTATCCTCATCGGTATAGACGACATCCGTCTGTCC
>CAVFGF010000109.1:0-5880 GCA_963621925.1 Alistipes onderdonkii
GAACCAGCCCGAAGCACTTGCTGCTGAGGGTCTACACTTCGTTTCGGTCCGAGCTGAACAGACATCCACCGGATGTCTAGCTCCGTATGAAAATGATTCAGCAATGCAAAATCCCATCGGCGAAGCCGATTTTCATGGATTTTGCATCGTAACTGTGAAGGTACTGAACAGTTACGATAAAACAGTTTATGCATAAAAATTGCAGGTTATGCAAATTTTCATTACTTAAAAATGGATGTGCTAGGATAGGGATAGAGATGATTTGTAACTATTCTGATACTACACAGGAGACTATATATGCTCACAGGCCTTAAAAATTCATGGGAACATTTCGCCGAAACGCATCCGGGAACCTCCAAATGGATCCGGGAAGGCGGATTGTTCGTAATTGTAAGCAATCTGATTACCTTGTTAAAATACCTGCTTTTACTGTTCTTGCCGCTGATTTTTGCCGGACTTCCCAAGGTTGATTTTGGCTTTCCGGGAATCGATATCACGTTATTCGGAGAAACCTTCAAGTGGAATATTATAGGATATGATGTGGCACATGGAGGTCTCCCCTATTTTTGTGCTTATATGGTGGCAATGATCATCGGCGAATGCATCAATTTCCCGATTCAGAGAAATTGGGTATTTCGAAGTAACGGGAAGATTTGGTATCAGATCCTATGGTATCTGATTGCATTCTGTATCATAACCTGTATTGTAAACTCCATCAATTGTATTTGGGTGGCCGTTGCCGGAATGCTTGTACCGGGATGGCTCTATAATATCGGCACAACTTTGCTAAACGGCGGAATATCCATGGTGGTATTTTTCTTTGTCAATAAAATTATCTTTCCTGAATAAAATGATAAGAGGGGCAAAATACTTTTTGCTCCTCTTATCATTTTATTTTACCAAAACCTGGGCTAACCGTCTATCGGTAGCACCTTTTATGCATTTATCTTAGCAAGGATTCAGGGTTCTGTCAATCTTTGCTTTCTTCTTATATTGCATAAATCCAAACCAGGAAATCACAAGCACACACGACAAAATCGACACTGCCACACCCGGATAAAATCCCGGCAAGGTATATTTCATAGTAATCTCGCAAATGCCATCCTCCAATCCGATAGAATACAGACAGTCAGCAAACTTTTTGACGTCCTTCGCTTCTTCTCCGTTAAGCAGAATTTTCCATCCCTTGTTCTCCGGAATTTGGATAAGGAGCCTCGTATTTTCCTTTCCCTCTACCACAAATCGTGCCGACCCGTTTTGAATCTCACTTGTCTCCACCGATGAGTGATTCAGTTTTTCACTGATTTCACCAAGTTTATCGAGATTTAAGGCGTAGAAACCGTAGCTTTGGACTGCATCCGAGGTATTCGTAACCAACACTCTCGTTTCTCCATCCGATGTAGGAATTAAAACCGATGCCGGAGAAGGCCATGTTGTAAAATTTGAAATAAATTGATCATTAGCGTATATTTTTGAATCCGTTATACGATCATATCGACCAAAATAATACACAATTTCATTTTCTCCGCATACAGGCACCGTATAAGCGGTTCCTTCCTCCACCTGTTTCTCTCTAACATCTAACTTTCGGAAAATCTCTGTGTCTTCTCCAGTAAGCTGACTAAAGAGCTGATTTTGATATATAAATGGGTCACCCTGATATTCTGCCGAAATATCACTTTCCGGATAAACGACTGCCTCCTTTAGCGCATAATGGTTGACATAAATTGCGAGATTATCCTGCGTATCCTCTTCCTCTAGTAACTTTAAGCCCCTGATTGGTGTTTCGGCGAAAATATATTTTACGCCCAACAGGGAATCACTGGCCAGAATTCTTGTATTATTCACTCCAACATTTGTAACCGATGAATACCCCAGATTCACCAGTAGTTTTGCCTGCTGTTCATTATAGGTAGAGGAATAATGAGAAATTCCGTTATACCCATATGCCAAAGGATCATTATATGTCAGTGTAATCATGGAATCCGAACTTTGTCCTCGGTATCTCGTCTGCGCCACGCGATAAAATCCTTGATCATAATTTTTCAACTGCTCACTCAACGTTTGATGAATCTGCGCATAATTTTTATACTCAGAAGCTGATGCTAATCCAAGCCATTTCTCTTCTAAACGACCATTTTGTACTAATTCTGTAAATACTACTATAAAAATCATCGCCATCCATACAGACTGTTTTTTTTCAGATTTCTTTAAAGAAGAAAACAAAATAGTCAGTAAGGCAATAATAACTACAGTTTCTACGATATTTGTCAAGGAAACTTCCTCACGAATATAATTGGTTCCCAACATCAGCAGGCTTCCCAGAACTCCTGCCTTCAAAAAATCTTCCGGCAAAATTTCTCCAATGCGCTCATATCGATAAGCAGCAAAAAATAAAACATAAAAGGTTATCATGTAGGCATATCGGAAATGATAGGCATCCACCCATCGGAATCCATAGACTATCCATTCCAACGGCTTATAATAAGCCAGCATCACCATAAATAAAAATATTCCCGCTGAGCAAAGGCGCTTTTTCAACCCCATTTTTTTATTCATAAAATAGAGCATGAATCCCAGGTATGAAACTGAGCCGCAAAACAGATACAGCAAGCTGGCTGAGCTTTTTCCTGCTCCCATGGCAAATCCTTGAAAGATATTCACCGGATTTGCGTTCAGCGTGTTGTCAAACACATAGCTGAGCTGCCCTTTACCTTCTCGAAGCACAAGAAAGGTCGGAAAAAGTAAGGCTGCTCCCAGTCCAATTCCTAAGATACTGTGCAAAGCAATCTTTGCCGTTCTGTCAAAAAAATCCTTCCTATTTACCTGTGAATCCTGCATCACCAGGAGTTCGAAGAAGAAATAGACGATGACTGCTATGCAATTAAAGTAGCCTGTATACCAGCTAAATACCATCGAACCACAAAGAGAGAGGATATATATCAAGCTCCTCTTTCTATGAATAATTTGCCAAGTACCAAGCAAAATTAATGGCAGCATATAGACGCCATCTATCCACATCGTATTCGAGGACTGAACGATCGTATAAGCCATCATGGCATAACCGCTGGAAAGTATCAGACCATAGGCGGTTTTTAATTCCGGAAACCGATTTTTCTCATAAATTGCAAAGGTAAGTCCACACATTGAAATTTTCAAAATGGAAACCACAGAGAAAAAGAGAGGTTCGCTTCCCTCTTCAAAAAAATAAATCAAAAAGCTAAAGGGAGATGCCAGATAATATGCGTAGGTTCCGATTCCCGTAGATCCCAAAAAGTGCCGAAAACTATAGATAATCGAGTCATTTCCCTGCAAAACATGCCTGAAATATCGAAAAAAATCCAGGTATTGGATATACGCATCCCAAATAGCAATACTATTGTCACCAAAGGGTGTTATTTTGAGGATATAATAGATAGCCGTCATCAAGATTCCGGGAATCAGAAAGGCCAACAAATAGAAAACAAATTTTCTATTCATTTGTTTTTTTTTGCCGAAAACCAATGCCTTACTCAGGACATAATTCAAAACGACCACAACAACACTGACTGCGATTTTCGAAGCAAATCCTTCCACGTGAAATAAAGAGGCTTTCAAACCTGCACGGTAGAGAAGTGTCGGTCCGAAAATCTCGATTACGCCGGAAAACATTCTGGCTATTACAAAAGAAATGAATTCTTTTATGACTGAAAACAGCTCTGCTGTTTTACTTTTAAAAACGTATAATTTGTTTGTAACAAAAGCAAAAATCACGGAAAAGCCCCATGCTATTGCATTGGAGCAAGTCATATCCAGGCCAAGCAGTTTGATGCAGACACTATAAATAACCCAGTTGACAAGAGTGGTTGCAACACCAAAAAAGAGATAGGATACAATTTCAAACCATCTGTTAGCTGTATTATTCATAGGTCCGATACTCCTTTACAATGTAGATCGGCCTATTTTTCCCCTGTATATAGATTCTGGCCAGATAGGCTCCGATGATTCCCATAATAACCAATTGTACCCCCCCAGAAGTAGGAGCAGCACGATAATGGTGGCATATCCGGGAACCTGGATCCCCCATATAAGCTTTTGAGCAATCACAAACAGCATATATAAGATCGATGCTGCAGCACTGCATATTCCCAAATAGGTGGCTATTTTTAATGGGAATACCGAAAACGATACAATCCCGTCTAATGCATATGCAAACAGCTTTCTCACAGACCACGACGTCGTCCCCGCGTGTCTTTCTTCGGCCACATATGGCATATAATGCGTCTTAAATCCTACCCAAGAAAAAATTCCTTTTGAGAAGCGAAAGTATTCCGGCATATTCAGTATTGCTTCAACCACACTGCGGCGTAATGTTCTAAAGTCGCTGGCACCCGACTGAAATTCGATTTCGCACATCCCATTGATAATCTTATAAAATGCGCGTTTCAAAAAGGATGTGACTTTTCCTTCAATTCTTTCGCTCTGATAGGCTGCGACAACATCATAATCCTCATGAGTCTCCAGAAAATCAACCATCTCCACTACGAGCTCCGGCCGCTGCTGCAGGTCTGCATCTATGATGCTCACATAGTCTCCCGATGCTTTCTGCAAGCCTGCATACATAGCAGCCTCTTTTCCAAAATTCCTTGAAAAATTGATTAATTTCACGCCGCTTTGTTCTAATTGCTCAATCTTTTTCAGCTCTTCCCAGGTGTTATCTCGACTTCCGTCATTCACAAAGATGAATTCATATTCATATTCATCTTTATTTTTTAGTCCTGAAAACGCCTGCTTGCATGCGCAATAAAAAGCATACACATTTTCTTGTTCGTTAAAACAAGGTATTACAAGTGAGAGTTTCATCTTTCCCTTTTCCTTTCCTATATTTGTAATTCATAATACAAATAATCAACAATAAAGTCAATCTTGTTATCCTTATCCGCACACAAAAAAAGCACCGACTCCGCAGCTACCTGCAAAACCGATACTTTCTAGTGCGCGATCAGGGGTTCGAACCCTGGACACCCTGATTAAGAGTCAGGTGCTCTGCCAGCTGAGCTAATCGCGCTTATTTTGTTTTGCGTTTCGTTCTTGCCTCAACGCAAGATTTATTATACTGCATGGTTTTAGAAAATGCAAGTACTTTTTTCATTTTTTCTTGATTTTTTTTCAGAAGTTGTTTACAATTCAAAAAAAGCCTGATTTACGGGGCTTTTCAGGAGGATAAAATATTGAGACTGAAGCATATCAAAGGAGCAGAGGAGGCCATCGCGGCCAATGCATTTGTCATACATGATGCGAAGGAGCGTCCGGGAACATGGCAGGAGCTCTTCGGAAATGACCATCCGCTCCGGATCGAAATCGGAATGGGAAAGGGACAGTTTCTGATGGAGCTGGCAAGACAGAATCCCGAAATCAATTATCTCGGCATGGAGCGCTACAGCAGTGTCCTGCTTCGGGCCCTGCAGAAGATGGAGGAGGAACCGCTGCCGAATCTTTATTTTCTCTGTGAGGATGCCGCGGAGCTTCCTGAGATGTTTGCAAAAGGGGAGCTCGACCGCATCTATCTGAATTTTTCCGATCCCTGGCCGAAGGCTCGCCATGCCAAGCGCCGTCTGACCTCTCCGGAATTTCTGGCTCGCTATGATCAGGTTTTGTCGCCTGCCGGACAGCTGGAATTCAAGACTGACAATGTAGGGCTCTTTGATTTTTCTCTGGACAGCGTGGAGGAGGCCGGCTGGAAGCTCCTTGCCTCTACCCGGGATCTCCATCATGATGCCCGGATGAATGAGGGAAATATCATGACCGAATATGAGGAAAAGTTTTCCGCAAAGGGAAATCCCATCTGCAAGCTCATCGCCGTTCGCTAAGGAATTTCCTGTTTCGCACGCATTTCACGCC
>CAVFGF010000110.1:0-5706 GCA_963621925.1 Alistipes onderdonkii
ATCACTTTCATACGCCCTCAGCAGCAAGTGCTTCGGGCTGGTTCTGAATAGTTACAATGGATCTACTAAAAAAGTAATTGTATGTTTGGATGTGAGAAAGCATGAAAATAGAGAAAATCAATGACAACCAGATACGCTGCACCCTGACCAAGGACGATCTGACCAACCGCCAGATCAAGCTCAGTGAGCTGGCCTACGGTACCGAGAAGGCAAAGGCTCTGTTTCGCGATATGATGCAGCAGGCCGCTATCGAATTCGGATTCGAGGCGGACAATATTCCACTGATGATCGAGGCCATTCCTCTTCCCAATGAATGTATCGTCCTCCTCATCACGAAGGTGGAGGATCCGGAAGAGCTGGATACCCGTTTTGCGAAGTTTGCGCCGGGCGGTGACAACGCCGTCTCTGATGAACTCCACGAGCCGAACGGCATCCTGCCGGAGGGCGCGGACAATATCCTGGATATCTTTAAAAAGCTGATCGATCAGAAGCTCCAGGAGGCAGCCTCCGCCACCAAAGAAGAAAAGGATCAGCAGGCAGTCACCCTTGCCTCCGAGATCGACCTGACGCGGCTTTATTCCTTCCCGGATCTCGATACGATTATCGATGCGGCCCATATTCTGAAGGACTTTTACCGGGGGAATAACTCTTTGTATCGTTTGAAGAGAGACGGCGACTATTGTCTGATTATCCATAAGAACAACCATACTCCCGCGGAGTTCAATAAAATTTCCAATATTCTCTCCGAGTACGGCACCAGTGAACGCTATTTTGCTGCCGGAGAAGCCTATCTTGCCGAGCATGAGGATCTGCTGATTGCCGGCGAGGCTCTGCAGAAATTGGCGGGACTGTAAGCAAAGTATAAAAGAAGGAATCCTTATTCAGGATTCCTTTTTCTTTTGGAAATCGTAACTGTTCAGTACCTTCACAGTTACGATGCAAAATCCATGAAAATCGGCTTCGCCGATGGGATTTTGCATTGCTGAATCATTTTCATACGCCCTCAGCAGCAAGTGCTTCGGGCTGGTTCTGAATAATTACTGGAAATATTTCTGTGGAATTTCAAAGGCCAGGACGATCCCCAGCACCAGGGCCGCAGCACACTTCGCTGCATCATAGCCCTTGCTTAAGGCTTCCGCCACCTGATCCATCACCAGATAATAAGCGGTCCAGTAGATCCCGGCTCCCGGAATCATCGGAAAGATGCCCGGAATCAGGAAGACCAGCACCGGACATTTTTTGTATACAGCCAGCCTTCTCGCCAGCACTGTCACCACGAAGGTCGCAGCAAAACACGAAAGCGTCGTCCCCCAGAAGGGCAGCAGCACCGAGTAGGTCAGCCAGCAGACACAGCCGGTGATTGCACAAGGAAGATAGCAGGAACGCGGCACACCATAGAGCATCGAGAAGGCCACGGTTCCGATAAAGACTGCCGCCATCACAGACAGAAAACTCACAGCATCACACCTCCCGACAGCTGATGGAAAAGCAGAATTCCGATACCTACCCCCGCTGCGATACAGAGGAAAGCCAGCAGGGTATCCAGCATCCGCACCGCGCCGGAGATATAATCCCCTGCTGCCAGCTCCCGTACCGCATTGATAAAGGGTACTCCGGGAATCGGCGGCATGACGGAGCCGATGATCATATAGTTCAGATGCTCTCCGATGCCCAAAAGATAGCCGATGGCACAGACTGCCGTCAGCAGAAAGCCACCTACAAGGTTTCGAGTAATTTTCGAAAGCCTCGGAGAGAGCAGCACGAACGTCGCGATCCCGTATACCAGTCCTGCCGCGCCGGCCACCAGGCTGTCCCGGAGATTTCCGCCGAAGAAATAGCAGAAAGCCGCGCTTCCCACGGCGCAGGCCAGAATTTTCTCCCGAGTCTTTCCGCCAAACATGGCATCGATCTCCCGAAGCCTGCCTGCTGCCTCACCAATCGTCCAACATCCCTGCTCGATTTCCCGGGACAGCTCATTGACCGCCACGATTTTTTCCATGCAGATACCGCCTACCGGAATATGATGAACCTTCGCATAGCTTCCCTTTGCCCCTGTCAGGCCGCCGGTCAGAATGATTCCGTTGCTCAGGACAAAATTATTGGCCGTACGGACTCCGAAGGCCTCACAGATATGGTTCATTGTTTCGCTTACCCGGGAGATCTCCGCTCCATTTTCCAGAAGAATCTGCCCGGCCTGCATAGCCAGGTCCAATACCTGTTTTTCATCTGCTCTCTTATTTTCCGCTTTCTCGTTTTCCACTTTTTTACAGTTCCTTGCCGCCTGATGCGATTACTTTTTTATACCAATCATAGGATTTCTTCGGCATACGCTTTCCGCTTCCCTGTCCTGCATCATCCAGGTCCACATAGATGAAGCCGTAACGCTTCTTCATCTCGCCGCCTCCGGCGCTGACCAGATCGAGAGTGCCCCAAGGCAGATAGCCCATGCATTCCACCCCGTCATCCATAGCCTCTTTCATCTGTTCGATATGGCGTCTGGTATACTCGATGCGGTAATCATCCCGGATGCTGCCGTCCGCTTCTACCTCGTCGGCGCAGCCCAGTCCGTTCTCCACGATAAACAGCGGCTTCTGATAGCGGTCATACAGATCATTCATCGTAACCCTAAGTCCGACCGGATCAATCTGTCTTCCCCATGCAGTAATATCCAGATAAGGATTTCGCAGCGTGGTCACCGCATTTCCATCCACGACGTTTTTCCGGGCCTCTTCACTGACGCCAATCAGTCTTGAGGAATAATAACTAAAGCCGATATAGTCTACCGTATTTTCCTTCAGAAGCCAATAGCCTTATGGCTGGGATAATATTCCAGTTTTTTGTCCAGATATTTTTCCGGATGATAGAGCATATCCCAGCGACCGTGGGCGGCATCCGGAAGCAGATCCACGACAGACAGTCCCTTTCCATCCTCCAGATACGCGCCCTCACACTGGTTGGCCGCCAAAGCGGCCCCCCATAGAAAATCTTCTTTCAGCATAACAGGCTCCTATACAATTGTAAATAGTGTTTTTGTCGGCTCAGTTTCTCCCTGACCTGCCGGAATCACATCCAGGAATTCCTGTGTATTTGTTACAACTACAATCACCGTTGTGTCATAGCCCTCTGCCTCCACGGCAGCCTTATCGAATTCCACCAGAAGATCCCCCTTCTTTACCATATCGCCGTCCTTCACATGGGCGGTGAAATGCTTTCCATCCAGCTTCACTGTATCGATGCCCAGGTGAATCAGCAGCTCTACACCATTTTCGTCCACCATAGATACGGCATGCTTGCTCGGAAATACGCTCAGGATTTTGCCGGCTGCCGGAGCAACTACTTTTCCATCCGCCGGAACCACAGCCGCACCCTTACCCAGTACACCGCTTGCGAAGGTCTCGTCATTTACTTCGGAAAGCTTTACCGCCTTACCTGCTGTAGGGCTTCCAATCTCAATCTTTGTATCCAAGGCGGTCGCAGCTTTTGTATTCTTTACAACCGCTCCATTTTCCGGAACATCCTCAAAACCGAATACCAGAGTCAAAATAAAGGTAATCGCAAAACCGATGCCTACAGAAATAAATGCACCCATCAGAGTCGGCACCAGCCAGCTTACATGCTGATTCAGGAACTCGGTGATTGCTGCCAGGCCGGTACCTACCGTATAGCCAAGAGGTCCGAGTACCAGGAAGGTTACCGGTGCTACGATCAGGATCGTAATCAGCGGCTTCGATAGGAACTTGATCGGCTTCGGGGAAATCTTATCCGCAAAGGGCTCCACATAGGACATCAGCCATACAGCCAGGATGCTTGGGATGATACTGGACCCATAGGAAATCAGGGTCACCGGCAGTCCGCAGAATTTCACACTTTCACCTGCAGATACCAATGCCGTGAAATTCGGATGCAGCAATGCTGCTCCGATGGCTGCAGCGATATAGAGGTTGCATTTAAAGCGGGCTGCTGTCGATACCGCTACCAGTACCGGTAGGAAGTAAAATGCAGAATCCGCAATGAAGTTAATCATATAATAGGTCTGAGACGTATTATCTACGACCTTGAAGAAGGTCAGCAGCGTCAGCAGAGCCTTCAGCATACCGCCTGCAATCAGCGCCGGAATAATCGGTGTAAAGATGCCGGAAATCGTACTCATAAGTCGATTGATCAGGCTCTCCTTTTTCTTCTCCGGTGCATCTGCGCCGATCGGACCCATTTTTTTGATTTCATTTACCACATTGACTACATCGGTACCGATGATAATCTGATAAACGCCTCCTTTTTTTACGGCACCCACGACACCCGGAACAGTTTTCACTCCCTCCAGATCTCCTTTCGACTCGTCCTTCAGATTCAAACGCAGTCTGGTAGCGCAATTGGTCATATAGGAAATATTTCCCAATTCTCCCATATGGCTTAAAATGCCTTCTGCCATTTCTTTGTAGCTCATGGTACTTCCTCACTTTCTCCTATAGAATCTTTGGTTATATCTGAACCGCGGCTTTCGTGGATCAAAAAACCGGAAAGCAGCAAAAATACTCCCCGCGTCCGGGAAAATTTCTGCTGTTTTCCGGTCTTGCCCGCGTTTTCCGCAGTTACAATCCTTCAAATCATTAATCTTTATTCTGTTGTTCAGCCCGCTGTCTGTTGATTACGCGGCTGATATGGAGCATCAGATACATTTGCTCCTCTTTCGTAATCTCTACATGGAATTTTCCTTCAAAATATTCGGAAATCCGTCTGATACAACCGTAGCTTTCCGGATACAGCTCCTTCACCTGCTGATACAAGGTATCATCCTCGCTCTCCATCTTCTCCCCGTTTTGCACGGCATTGACAAAATGAAGCGCTATGTAACCTGCCTCGTCCTCAGGGAGGTGCACATTTTCATAATAAGCGATGGTTTTTAAGGCCTTCTTCGCCGCTGCGAATTCCTTCGGATAAAAACGCTTGGTCTCCCAGAGCAGGTAATTCTTCAGCGGTGTGTTCTGTTTGTATCGATACAGCGCGTAATGAATATGGTCGGTCAATCCCACATAAATAACATCGGAGAAGAGCACGCCCAGTTCTTTCTGTGCGTCCTCAATGATTCGCCAGGACAGCTCCAGATGATTGGCCGGTATCTGACTCATCAGCTCTGAAAATTTTGCAGTCAAATCCGGGGAGTCGATGACAAAACGCTTCTCGACTTTCTCCACCTCGATGGAATCTCCCGCCTTTTTCCCAAAGGCCAGTCCTCTTCCCTGCAGGATCATCTCCCGCTGCCCTTCATCCTCCACCAGCACGATATTGTTGTTATAAATTTTCTTGATTACCATAGGCTACCGACTTTATACTTTCCATTGCACAAAAAAAGACCGAAAAACATAGTCTGCCTAAAAGCAACTGCTATATTTCTCCGGTCTTGCCTGCCTTTATGCAGTTACAATCCGTATCGAACACTAATACCCTAACATAATCTAAAGAATGCGTCAACTGTTTTTGTTCAAAAAAGGATGACGCATAAGCGTCATCCTTTTCGAATATCAAAGAAGCTTAGGCTGCTGCCTTCTTCGGGTTCTTCAGAGTCTGCACACCCTCGATAACGAGGACGATAGCCAGGATAATCAGAAGGATTCCGAGGATAGCCTGTGCCCAGGGACCCCAGTCAGCGCCGCCTGCTGCAATTATGCCAATCTGGTTCTTTACGGTCATGCACAGAGAGCAGATGGT
>CAVFGF010000111.1:0-5384 GCA_963621925.1 Alistipes onderdonkii
AATGGTGAAGCAGGACGGTATACAGGCACTGCTCGGAGCCTTTGCAAAATATATTCCGTTAGGCTTTCTGATTCCCTTCCTTTTTCGAAGAAGCAGAAATGTGGGAAAAGTGCTGCCTTTATGCGGAAGTACGGCATTATTTATAGAAGTTTTCCAGCTCTTTCTTCCTTCGATGCGTGTCTGCCTGGATGATATCCTGTGGGCCCTTGCCGGCGGAGGAATCGGTTATTTTCTGTTTTGCCTGCTTTGTGTCAATATTCGAGGCATCGAGAGAATGGCTACCGTGAAGCGCTCCAGAGGACGTCACGTTCCGGCTCCGATTCGAAAGGAGTGGGAGCTTTTATTCCTGCTGATGCTTTTGCCGGTCATGGTGCAGGGGACACGCTTGGAGATGACAAGAATTCGAGAAGTACGTGCCAGGCAGGAGGCACAGGAACAGGCGGCTGCTGCGCAGCAGAAAGCGGAAGAAGAGGCAGCTGCAAAGAAAAAAGCAGAGGAGGAAGCTAAGAAACTTCAGGTGGCAGAGAATATGCCGGAGCTTTCCTTGGAAGCCGGGGCGGCTGCTCTCTATTGCGTGGAGGATGAGGAGATCTTGTATGAGAAGGGCGGAACGGATCAGGCAGCTCCGGCCAGCACGACGAAGCTTATGACGGCTTTGACGGTCTTAAAGTATTGTGACCCGTCAGAAAAAATGACAGCCGGTGAAGAGATCGGAAGAATTAGTGACGGGGCTTCCAACGCAAGTCTGCAGGAGGGCACGACGGGAACTGTAGAGACCTTCCTGGGAGCGATGCTGATTCCTTCCGGAAATGATGCCGCCTATGCACTGGCGACTTATACGGGAAGGAAAATTCTGGAAAATGAAAGCGCCTCCACGGAGGAAGCCCTGCAGGCTTTTCTGGATGCGGAAAAAGACCTGGGAACGGAACTGAACCTCGAAAACTCCAGCTTTCTGACACCGGACGGAGATCAGAAGGACGGGCAATACAGCTGCCCCAGGGACATGATTCGGATCGCCAGAGAAGGCTTGAAAAATGAGACCATCAAAAAGCTATGCGGTGCCAAATCCTATCGTGCGCTCTTTGAGAATCTGGATTTAACCTATAAAAATACGAATGAACTGCTTCAGCCCTCCAGTGAATACTACTATGAGGGCGCTATCGGGATGAAAACCGGCAGCCTGGATACGGTGAAGTGCCTGGTGGCAGCAGCTGAAATAGGCGGAAAAACCTATATTGCTGCGATTATGCAGGATCAGGATCCCGGTCGCTATCAGGATGCGAAGACTCTTTTTGACTATGTGGCCGGAAATACGGAGGCAGACACAGCCACAGAAGCGGAATAAAGGCAGGAAAGGACACAGAAAAAACACAGGAATACCACAACTGGGACATAAAAGCGCCACATTTGCATCACAGTTGTTTTTTATAATGACCTCGTCAAATGAAAAAGGAAAGGACTCGTTCCGATCCGTTTTGAGGAGGTTTTCGATCATGAAAAATATAAAAAAAGCAACAAAATTTACGGCAGCAGCATTGGCTTTTGGAGTATTGGCCAGCACGGCGTTTCAGGGCAGCAATTATCTATATAACCGGACACATACCGAGACATCAGCTGAGACGGCAAAATTAAATATCGCCGATGCGGTGAAGAGTACGTCAGCTTCCACAGACACAGATGCGTCGAGCGGAAGCGTGGCATCGATTGCATCGGCTGCGATGCCCTCCCTGGTTGCCATTACCAATAAGAGTGTCCAGGAGATGAAAAGCATGTTCGGACAGTCCCAGGCTTATGAAAGCGAGAGCAGCGGCTCCGGCATCATCATTGGGAAGACAGACACGGAGCTTTTGATTGTGACCAACAATCATGTTGTCAGCGGCGCCGAGGAATTGAGTGTAGGCTTTGTAGATGAGAACGTTGCAGAAGCAACGATTAAGGGTACGGATTCCGATCATGATATTGCAGTGATTGCGGTAAAGTTGAGCGACCTTTCCGAGGATACCCTTTCTGCCATTCAGGTCATTGAAATCGGAAGCTCTTCTGATTTACAGGTAGGAGAGCAGGTCGTAGCCATTGGCAATGCGCTGGGATACGGTCAGTCTGTGACGACAGGAATTGTCAGTGCCCTGAATCGGGAGGTCACGATTGACAATGTAACGAATACCTTGATTCAGACAGATGCAGCCATCAACCCCGGCAACAGCGGCGGCGCCCTTTTGAATATGTCCGGGCAGTTAGTTGGCATTAACTCTGCGAAATATTCGGATACATCTGTGGAAGGTATGGGATATGCGATTCCGGTAGATGATGTAGTAGACATTATCGAAAATTTGATGAATCGTGAGGTTCGGACAGAAAAGGTATCGGAGGAGCAGCAGGGCTTCCTTGGTATCGGCGGTCAGGATGTGACCAGTGAGGTGGCAGAGGCCTATGATATGCCGAAGGGCATCTATATTACCTCGGTGCAATCCGACAGCGCAGCAGAAAAGGCAGGACTTAAGAAGGGTGATATTATCACAAAGTTCGACGGTACCAGCGTATCGGCTCTTTCGGATCTGAAGGAACAGATCTCTTATTATAAGAGCGGGGAGCAGGTAGAGATTACCTACAGCACCCGGGAGAATGGCAGTTATACAGAAAAAACAGCAACGTTGACGCTTGGAAAGAAATAAAGCGCTCACGGTCGGTATGAAGGAGGAGGCAGCATGGACAAATTAAAAATTCTGGTGGTGGATGATGAGAGCAGAATGCGCAAGCTGGTGCGGGATTTCCTGGTAAAACAGAATTTCGAAGTGCTGGAGGCAGGAGACGGCGCGGAAGCATTGGACATCTTTTTTGAGACCGAGGATATCGCTTTGGTCATCCTGGATGTCATGATGCCAAAGATGGACGGCTGGCAGACCTGCCGGGAGATCCGGGCTTATTCCAAGGTGCCGATTATCATGCTGACTGCAAAATCAGATGAAAGGGATGAGCTACAGGGCTTCGAGCTGGGCGTGGATGAATATATATCCAAGCCCTTCAGCCCCAAGATTCTGGTAGCCCGCGTGGAGGCAATTCTTCGTCGGACCAATGCCAGGGAAGCGGGCGAGGTGCTGGAGGCGGGCGGTATTTCTATCGATAAAGCGGCGCATATTGTTTTGGTAGACGGGAAGCAGTTGGAGCTGAGCTTTAAGGAATTTGAGCTTTTGACCTATTTTCTGGAGAATCAGGGCATTGCGCTGTCCAGAGAAAAAATTCTGAATCATGTTTGGAATTATGACTACTTCGGAGATGCCAGAACGATTGATACCCATGTGAAGAAGCTTCGGAATAAGCTGGGAGAAAAAGGAGAAATGATCAAGACCATCTGGGGGATGGGATATAAGTTTGAGGTGTCTTGATGAAAGGATTTTCCAGAAAAAAAACAAATGGATCCGGGCATCCGTTTCGACATTCCATCAAAAGACAGATGGCCGTCATATTTATCGGTGTGCTGGGGATCACCTTTCTGTGTGTCGGATTGATTAATGGTTTGTTTTTGAAAGACTATTATATGTCCGACAAGAAAAAGGCGATCGTCAGCGCTTATGAGATCCTGAATGAGGGCGTCAGCAATGGTCTGGTCAGCGATGAGGAGTTTAAAACAGGCATGGAGGTAATCTGCAATACCGACAATATCTCGATCTTTGTCATGGATACCAGCGGAGAACCAAAGCTGGCGACCAATCGAGATTATCAGCTTCTCCAGAGAAAGCTCTACAGCTATATTTTTGAAGCGGATACGCAGAATTCGGTTGTGTTGGAGAAAACAGACAGCTATAAGATTCGAGAAAGCAAGGATCACGTGACCCAGGCAGATTATTTGGAGATTATAGGCACTCTGGATTCCGGTGATCCCTTTATCATGCAGACAGCCATTGAGAGTATCCGGGACAGCGCTGCGATTTCCAATCGATTCTTTCTCTACGTAGCCCTGACAGCCATGGTGTTCGGCTCGCTTTTGATATGGTGGCTCTCGAGAAGAATCTCGGAACCGCTCCTGGAGCTGACGGATATTTCCAGAAGAATGGCGGAGCTGGATTTCAACGCGAAGTTTACCCATGATAGCGATAATGAAATCGGTGCCCTGGGACGACATATGAATGAAATGTCCGAGAATCTGGAAAAAACGATCTCCGAGCTCAAAACAGCGAACAATGAGCTGCAGCGGGACATTGAGCAGAAGATCCAGATTGATGAGATGCGAAAGGAGTTTCTTTCGAATGTTTCCCATGAGCTGAAGACACCGATTGCCCTGATTCAGGGCTATGCGGAAGGACTGAAGGAATGCATCAACGATGACGCCGAAAGCAGGGATTTTTATTGCGAGGTCATCATGGATGAGGCACAAAAGATGAATACCATGGTCAAAAACCTCCTTTCCCTGAATCAGCTGGAGTTTGGCAATGATATCATTACGATGGAACGCTTCGATATTGTATCCTTAATTCGAAATGTTTTAAATTCTTCGAAAATTCTGATGGAGCAGAAGGATATCCATCTGATTTTCAAGGAGCAAGAACCGGTCTATGTGTGGGCGGATGAATTTAAGATAGAAGAAGTCGTGACGAACTATATCAGCAATGCCATCAACCACGCAGACTTTGACAAGGTCATCGAAGTAAAGCTTCAGCGTGAAAAGGATCTGGTTCGGGTGTCCGTATTCAATACCGGCAAGCCGATTCCCGAAGAGGACCTGGATAAGGTCTGGATTAAATTTTTTAAAGTGGATAAAGCCCGAACCCGGGAATACGGCGGCAGCGGCATTGGTTTGTCCATCGTGAAAGCCATCATGGACTCCCTACACCGGGAATGCGGCGTACGCAACTACGACAATGGTGTAGAGTTCTGGTTTGAGTTGGATGCAAAGGCGGAAGTATCATGATAAGAAAACAGATCTATTTTTCGGGACGGGTTCAAGGCGTCGGCTTTCGCTTTTCAGCCGCCCATTATGCCAGAGAACTGGGTCTGACCGGCTGGGTTCGCAACCTGTCAGATGGCCGAGTCGAGATGGAGGTGCAGGGGCGGGAGTCCCTGATCACTCAGCTGATCCTGACTCTGAAGAACCAGCCCTACATTCGTATAGAAGGCATCGAGTATCGAGAAATCCCCATGGAATCAGGCGAATCCAGCTTCAGCACCCGCTTTAGTTGTTGAAATTGTAGCTACAGTATAAAAAATATTAAAAATTTTGAAAAAAGGTGTTGACATTCCCTTACACCCGTGATAAAGTATAGAAGCTGTCGCGAGGGACAGCGGTTCACTTCAAGCGAATCAAAGAACTTCAAAAACTTCTTCAAAAAAAGTTAAAAAAGTTCTTGACAAGCGAGAATGAACGTGATAAGATAGTCAAGTCGCTTCGG
>CAVFGF010000112.1:0-5162 GCA_963621925.1 Alistipes onderdonkii
AGTGATGAAAAATGCAAAATCCCATCGGCGAAGCCGATTCTCATGGATTTTGCATTAGTAACTGTGAAGGCACTGAACAGTTACTAAAATAGTAAAACAGGCATCAAAAAACGAGTGGAGTTAAAGTGAAAAATGATAACGGTAGTGAAACGGATACGCTGGTATCTCTGGGTGCTGATTGTTCTTGCAATTGCCTATATCGGGGTTTCGATCTATTTTATGGAGCATTTCTTCCCGGGAACCGAGATGGACGGGACAAATGTGGATCTCTATACAGTGAAACAGGTAAATGAGCTTTTGCTGAAAAAAGCCAATGCCTATACCCTGACGCTCACCGAACGGGGCGGCACCGAGGTAAAACTGACACCGGAGCAGCTGGGTATGAGCTTCTCGGAAAACGATGAGGTTCGCGTCCTGAAGCGAAAGCAAAATGGGTTCCTGTGGCCGAGAATGTTCTGGCAGAAGGATACCTATCAAATCGGACCGGAGATCGCCTTTGACGAGGATAGCTTTCAAGTTGCCATGACGACTTCTGTGAAGCAGGGTGCTTCGCCGGAAAATGCCTGGGTGGAGATGTCAGAGGATGGTTATACCGTACATCCGGAGGAGCAGGGCGCCGAGATTGACAGAGAGGTCTTAAGCCAGGCAGTACGTCAGGCAGCAGAGACTTTGACAGAGAATCTCGATCTGGAGGAAGCAGGCTGCTACGAAGAGCCGGAGATTACGACAGAGTCGGAGGAGATTACCGGCTTGACTGCAAAGCTTGACAAATGGCTGGGAGCGTCTGTGACCTATACATTCGGAAAACAGACCGAGTGTGTGGATGCATCGGTCATCAGCAGCTTTATTACGCTGGATGCCGACACTTATACAGCGAGTCTTTCGGCCGATGCGGTGTCCGATTGGATCCGTGCTCTGGCCAAGGAGCGCAATACGTACAAACAGTCCCGGACCTTCCAGAGTACCCTGCGGGGAGCGATTACCGTATCGGGCGGCAATTACGGCTGGCAGATCGATCAGGCGACCGAGAGTGCGGCTCTGCTGGCTTCGATTGAAGACGGAGAGACCGTTACCCGGGAGCCGGCCTACAGCCATACAGCGAATACCTGGGACGGACCAAACGGCGATATCGGCAGCACCTATATCGAGGTCGATATGGGAGCGCAGCATATGTGGTGCTACAAAAACGGCAGCCTTGTCGTCGATACCGATGTGGTCACAGGCAATATCAGCAAGGGATACAATACGCCGGCCATCGTAGCCGCGATTCAATATAAGACGCGCAATGCCGTCCTGAAGGGCGACAATTACCGTACACCGGTAAATTACTGGATGCCCTTTTACGGCAATTACGGGATCCATGATGCATACTGGCGTGCGGAGTTTGGCGGAGAGGTATATCTGACCAACGGCTCCCACGGCTGTGTAAATACACCGCCGGCGGCGATGCAGCAGGTCTATGCCAATATGGAAGCCGGTACTCCGGTGGTATTGTATTATTAGAGAACATACAGGAAAGTGGGAGGAATGAAAAAATGAGTCGTGTATACAATTTTTCAGCAGGACCGGCCGTGATGCCGGAAGAGGTTTTGCGTGAGGCAGCAGAGGAGATGCTGGATTACCGGGGAACCGGAATGTCCGTGATGGAAATGTCCCATCGTTCCAAGGCTTTCGAGGAAATTCTGAATGAGGCAGAGCAGGATCTGCGGGATTTGATGCAGATTCCGGACAATTACAAAATTCTCTTTATGCAGGGCGGTGCCCATCTTCAATTTGCGTCCATCCCCATGAACCTGATGAAAAACAAGGTAGCCGATTATATCATCACCGGCCAGTGGGCGAAGAAGGCCTTTAAGGAAGCACAGATCTACGGAAAGGCAAATGCCATCGCTTCCTCTGAGGATGAGACCTTCTCCTATATTCCGGATTGCTCGGATCTACCCATCAGCCCGGATGCAGACTATGTCTATATCTGCGAGAACAATACGATCTACGGAACCAAGTATCATACCCTGCCGAATACGAAGGGCAAGACTCTGGTATCCGATGTATCCTCCTGCTTTTTATCTGAGCCGGTGGATGTCAGCAAATACGGCGTCATCTATGGCGGCGTTCAGAAGAACGTAGGACCGGCAGGTCTGGCTATCGTCATTATCCGTGAGGATTTGATTACCGAGGAGGTTCTTCCGTATACACCGACTTATATGAAATATAAGATCCATGCGGATGCCAATTCCCTTTACAATACACCGAACTGCTACGGTATCTATATGTGCGGCAAGGTCTTCAAATGGCTGAAGAAGCAGGGCGGTCTGGAAGTTATGAAGGCAAGAAACGAAGAGAAGGCAAGGGTACTCTATGATTTCCTGGATTCCAGCAAGCTGTTTAAGGGAACGGTTCGCAAGGAAGATCGTTCCCTTATGAATGTTCCCTTTGTGACAGGAGACAAGGAGCTGGATGCGAAGTTTATCAAGGAAGCCACCGAGGCGGGCTTTGTGAACCTGAAGGGTCACAGAACTGTAGGTGGTATGCGTGCCAGCATCTACAATGCCATGCCGCTCGAGGGAGTAAAGGCCCTGGTAGAGTTTATGAAGAAATTCGAGGAGGAGAATTAGCCAATGTACCAGTATAAATGCATGAATCAGATCGCACAGTTTGGTCTGAATCATTTTACAGAGGAATATCAGCAGACAGAAAATCTGGAGGACGCAGATGCACTTTTGGTCAGAAGTGCGGCTCTTCATGACACAGAATTTCCAAAGAACCTAAAGGTCATCGCCCGAGCCGGAGCCGGTGTCAACAATATCCCCCTCGATAAGTGTGCAGAGCAGGGTATCGTGGTATTCAATACACCGGGCGCAAATGCCAACGGTGTAAAAGAGCTGGTGCTGGCAGGCATGCTTCTGGCTGCGAGAGACATCATCGGCGGAGTCAACTGGGTAGAGTCCGAGCGCATGAACGAGGACATCAGCAAGGTGGCGGAGAAGCAGAAAAAGCAGTTTGCGGGTCATGAGATTCTCGGAAAGAAGCTTGGCATCATCGGACTGGGTGCTATTGGTGTCCAGGTGGCAAATGCGGCCACCCATCTCGGCATGGAGGTTCTGGGATACGATCCCTATATTTCTGTGGAAGCAGCCTGGAATCTGTCCAGAAATATCCGCCATATTACAAATGTGGACGATATTTATAAAGAATGTGACTATATCACCATCCATGTTCCCCTTCTGGACAGCACCCGTGAGATGATCAACGCAGAGGCTATCGAGAAGATGAAGGACGGTGTCGTCGTTCTGAACTATGCCCGGGATCTTCTGGTAGACGAGAAGGCCATGGTGGATGCGCTGAAGAGAGGCAAGGTAGCCCGGTATATGACCGATTTCCCGAATACCACCACCGCAGGCGCAAAGGGCGTCATCGTGACCCCGCATCTGGGCGCTTCTACAGAAGAAGCAGAGGAAAACTGTGCACGGATGGCAGTAAAGGAGACGCGCTGCTACCTCGAGCATGGAAATATCCAGCATTCGGTCAACTATCCGGACTGCGATATGGGTATCCCCAGCTATCCGGCGCGTGTGGCCATCTGCCACAGAAATGTCAAAAATATGCTGAGCCAGTTTACTACCATTCTGGGCGAGGCCAATTACAATATCGGTAATATGACCAATAAGAGCCGCGGAGACTATGCTTATTCCATGTTTGACCTGGAAAGTGCAGCAAGCCCTAAGCTGATCGAGAAGCTGGAAGCCGTAGACGGTGTATTGAAAGTTCGGGTGATCTGCTGATGGCTGAGATCAGACCCTTTCAGGGTATCCGACCGGCAGCCGGCAAGGAAGCAGAAATTGCCGCATTACCCTATGATGTATACAATCGGGAAGAAGCCAGAAAAGCCGTAGAGGGACGACCAATGTCCTTCCTTCGTGTCGATCGGGCAGAGACGGAGCTTCCGGAGGATACAGACCTCTATGCGCCGGAGGTCTATCAAAAGGCAAAAACGCTGCTGTGGGATATGGTAAAGCGGGGAGATTTCATACAGGATGAAGCACCCTGCTATTATCTCTATGAGCTGACAATGAACGGACGCAGCCAGAGCGGCATCGTGGCCTGCGCTTCCATCGATGATTACCTGAACGGTGTCATTAAGAAGCATGAGAACACCCGCCGGGAAAAGGAAGAGGATCGGGTACGCCATGTGGATACCTGTGATGCACAGACAGGCCCTATTTTTCTCGCTTATCGGAACCGGGAGGAGCTGAGAGCGCTTACGGCTGAAGCGAAGAAGACGGAGCCCTTGTTTGATTTTACCTCCGAGGACGGCATCCGGCATCGCGGCTGGAAAATCGGAGAAGCAGAGAGAATCCAAGCCATTTCCGACGCGTTTCAGAAAATGGATGCCCTCTATATTGCAGACGGTCATCACCGCGCAGCTTCCGCTGTTCGCGTGGGACAAAAACGCAGGGAAGAGCATCCGGGCTATACCGGGAAAGAGGAGTTCAATTATTTTCTGTCCGTGATTTTCCCGGATGATGAGCTGCTGATTATGGATTACAACCGGGTGGTCCGGGATCTGAATGGTCTGACAGAGGAAGAATTTCTGGAAAGTGTCAAAAAGGTCTTTACAGTGGAAGAGCTTCCGGCAGCGGAGCATCCGAAGAAAAAGGGGCAGGTAGCCTTATTTCTGGCAGAACGCTGGTACCTTCTGACTTTGAAGCCGGAATTCGAAAGTTTGGATCCGGTGGAGGGACTGGACGTTTCGATCCTGCAAAATCAGATTCTGGGTCCCATTCTCGGGATCGGGGATCCGAAGACGGACAAGCGGATCGATTTTGTGGGTGGTGTCCGAGGTCTCGCAGAGCTGGAGCGGAGGGTGCATACCGACATGAAGGTTGCCTTCGCTATGTATCCCACCTCCATCGGGGAGCTGTTTGCCGTAGCCGATGCCCATCTTCTGATGCCTCCGAAGTCTACCTGGTTTGAGCCGAAGCTTCGAAGCGGTTTGTTCATCCATGCTCTGAATTGAAATGAGAAGTCGAAACGGAAAACTGCTTGCAAACCCTGGAAAAATGCACTATAATAGGCGCTGTTAAGAATTGGAAGTTTGATAGGAAAGGGTAACTGTTCAGTACCTTCACAGTTACGATGCAAAATCCATGAAAATCGGCTTC
>CAVFGF010000113.1:0-5086 GCA_963621925.1 Alistipes onderdonkii
CTGCAGTCATGCAGGCTTGGACGGTTTCCGCACCCGTGCAATCTATAGCTTCCGCCGGCATGAACTCCCACACGGCACGTCATGATCGAGTGTGCCGGAACCAGCGAACACCCGAGCGGCAGTGTCCAGCTGTCGAATGAACAGAAACTGCTTTAGGAGGCCGGGAGCGATGCCAACAAATTCGCAATGGAAGTGCCCTTCCGTGCCATGCCGCCTTGGTCTCCCCGCACCGGGCGGCTTCCATGC
The DNA here is from genome assembly GCA_963621925.1 of Alistipes onderdonkii. Classification (GTDB taxonomy): domain Bacteria; phylum Bacillota; class Clostridia; order Lachnospirales; family Lachnospiraceae; genus Laedolimicola. The sequence goes on from CAVFGF010000113.1 coordinate 247, forward strand.
AGACGTTCCAAGTGGGAAGCTTCAGCTACGAGAACACAGAGAGGAGAAAGGCGATGCCTCATAATGAGAATCAGGACCTGCAGCTTCAGCGAAAGGCTGAGGAGCTGCAGCGGGCCGAGGAGCACGAAGTATTCAAATACCGGGAAGAGCATCCGGCTTATCAGCACAGAGATCCGCTGAGAAAAAGAAGCCATCAAGAAGCCGATAAGCTGAAAAAGAAGCAGCGCAGCGCAGAAAGCCGCATCTCTTCCCTGGAGCGGAAGCTGAAAAAAGAAAAAAAAGAGAAGGAATGCTGGAAGCTCGAGCTGCAGATCAAGAAAGAAAAGCTGAAGCTCGCCCTCCTGACCCTGCAGGAAAAGCAAAAAAGAATGACTGTACTGCCCGAGCAGCTGGCCGTGAAGACCAAGGTCGAGATGGACAGCTTAAAAGAGATCATCGGACTTCGTCGGGAAATCATCGAGCAATACGGCGTATACGGGGTTCTTTCCGAGGAGCAGGAAGCGGAGATCCTGAAGCATCAGGAAGCCCTGCAGCGGGAGCTTCCCTACTACGAAAAAACGACGAAGCTCCATGAAAAGCAGGTAGCTCTCGTCATGGCCGATACCCGGGCCAAGGAAAGCGTGGACAGCACAAAAAATTCCGATATTATTCGGGAATTTCGTACCCTGCGGGTGACCGAGCAGGAGCTGGAGGAGGAAACGATCCGCGAGAATCCGGAGCAGTCGATTCGGAAGGCTCATCTGATCCGAAAAATGAAGCAGATCACCAACTATCGAAAATACGGAATCAGCGAGGAGGATGAGAAGGCACTTCGAGGAAAGCTCGCTGATTTGCAGGATTATCAAAGCTTCATCCGCGAGGTCTTTCGAAAAGAAGGCATCGATATCTTTACCTGGGATTTGCGCTTTTCCCATACAGCGGAGCAAATGGGAAGGCGGGTGGCCTTTCTGGCCGGCCGAAGGCATCGCATGAAGAGATATTACGCTTCCAGAAGCTGGAACCAGGAGCAGCTGACGGAGGAGGAAAAGAGAAGAAAGCAGGCTCAGGAGCAGGAGGAGCGCGAAAAACCGATTGTAGAACAGCGGCTTTCCCTTTTGGAGGAGGAGCTTCACCTGCAGCAGGATCCGAACCTGAAGATCGCCAAAAGTATCCGGCGGCCGATAAATGTGGCGGAAAACGAAGAGACCGGAACCATCGTCAAGGCTGATCTCATGGATACCATCGGAACCATGAACCGCTTTTATGAAAAATGCCGTCTGGAACAGATCTTCGATGCGATCAAGAAGAACTCCAAGGATCGGAGGCTAATGGATCTGGAGGAAAGGGTACTGGAATATACGAGACTCTTTCGCCAGCCGGGAGAGGATCGGTTCGTATTTGAGAAAAAAGAGCAGGACTCCCTGAACCATTTGATGCAGGAGCTTCAAGAGACCATTACCCACGCAGAGGGCGAGACGAAGCGCCGTCTGAGCATGCTCTATACGCTGATGAATGACAATCAGAACGGAGAACTGGAGGTGCCGGAGGATGCCGAGGTTCAGGTCTTTGAGGACAACCGTTTTAAGCTCAACGGCTATGGCATCCTGGATCTCATCGAGCGAAAAAAATGGAAGGATCGAAGGAAGGATCCGCTCTTTCCCCATGCCCCGACCCTCAAGGATATCTCCCAGGGAACGGTGGGAGACTGCTATCTGCTGGCAGGCCTCATCGGCGTGCTGACGGTTCGTCCGGAGACGATCCGGGAATGCATGAAGGACAACGGGGACGGCACTGTGACCGTGCGGTTCTACCGTTGGAATAAAACAGAGAAAAAGCAGCAGACCAGGTATTATACCGTGACGAAGACGACGGTCTGCGACGCATACGACGGAAGTGACAGCTATGCGGAAGCTTCCCTTTGGGTGCAAATGATGGAGAAGGCTTTTCTGGCATCCGGCTTGCCCCACAACAGTAAGCTGGAGGAGCAGAATCGAGACGAAGATCACAAGATCTCCTTCGAGGAGCTGAGAAGTGGGGTCGCCCAGGTCTTCGCCTGGCATCTCCTGGGAGGCGAAGCCTCCGGAATCAAAATGTTCGATCTGGAGGGCGATCTGGAGCATCGCGTGCAGGAGGAGAGAAGGCAGCAGGAAAGCCGGAAACAGAATCCGAACCCGAATCAGGCAGTGGATCTCTATACCGCCTCCGAAAATGCCGTCTACGAGGATCTCAATGCGGCTCTGCGTCGTGAAGACTATATCTTCTTTTCCGCGAAACATAGATTCAAGGGCTTCTTTCACGGAGGCGGCTTGAATGGAGAAGAGATGCAGCATGGTCTGGCTGCAGGACATGTATATGGTGTCCTGGGAACCAAAACCAGGGAAATCAACGGAAAAGTGCATAAGTTTGTCCTGATTATGAATCCCTGGGGAAATAAGGGCCGGGTCTACCGGGTAGACAAAAATAAGGATTTCGGAAAGGCTCAGGGAGTCAAAGGGGAACCGGAGGAAGGCATTGTACTTTTGGAGCTTCGGGACTTTATCGATTGCGGCAGCGCATACAGAACGCTGGCCAGCAGGTAAGACGGCGCATTTGGGAGGCTGACTCGAAACCATTCGGGCAGCTGCGGAACAGTTACGAAGGAGCGGTGGCATGAGAATCATCAGATGGAGTGAGGAACGCTTGGCAGGCTATACATGGGACTGCCCGGCTTGGATACAGGAAGCATTGGAAGCAAATCTGGCATTTGCCTATTGTATGCTGGATGAGGAAAGGGGACAGGTGGCGGCCTGGGCGGCAGCCTATACAGAGGAGCGGCGATTGGAGCTTCTCGCCGGCGGCGAAGACCCGAACCTGGTGTCCGCTCATCCCTTAGAGCGCCTCTGCGTGCGGCTGCAGCAATTTTGTAAGGAGCGGCAGATTCCGGTGATGGAGACGGAGCAACTGGGTCTTGCCGGAGATGTGGCAGCCCATACCCTGGCAGCCGCAGGCTTTGTAAAGGAAGAGGGTCGCAGCCTTCGAAGACTGACGATAGCGGAAGAAGGAAGGCCCGGCTCCGGTTATGAATATAAGAGCCTTGCCGATCTCTCCCAGGAGGAGCGGGAGAGTCTGGTAGCGCTTCTGGAAGGAAAGGGAGCTTCCATTCCGGAGTACCGGGGCAGCATCGTCCCGGAGCTTACCGTGACGGCCTTTCGCGGGGGCAAGGCAGAGGCCTATCTTTTTGTCAGCAGCTATCGCGGCACCCTTCTTCTGAATCAGCTGACGTATGCATCAGAGGAGGCCGGAAGGAGCCTGTGGCAGGCTGTGCAAAGCCGACTTTTCCGGTATGATAACAAGGGAATACCTGTATATGCAGAATTACAGGCTTATGACGAAAGGATCCTGGGCGAGGCCCCGGAGGTTCCGGTGGAAATCTATGCCTGGGTGGATACAGAGCAGGATATTCTCTCTCCGGAGGACACAGAGGTGGATCTGGCTCTTCGCTCGGACAAGGCAGAGGATTTGGACGGCCTTCTGATCTCAAGACTCTATCCCCTCTCGAAGCTTCTGAAGGAGGAACAGGTCGAGAATCATATGGCACTTGACGCAGAGCTTCATCCGAAGCTTCTCATCATCGCCCAGAGTCTCGGCGGAGAGGATCTGATGGAGATTCGGGTCCTGGCGGACGATGTCAGCGTCGGACAATTTCGGTTTCTGGTCAGGACGGAGTTCGAGGGCTACAGCGCCGGACAGCAGACGATGGTCAAGGTCAGCAAGCTGAACCGGGAGCTGCCGGAGGGCACGGTCTACTGGGACGAAGCAGGAAAGCTGATCCTTCGCGCGAACGTGCCGGAGAAAAGCCTTTTAGACGCCTCCTATTGGCGACGCTTCTACCGCAACTGGACCCGCGCCTGCCGCCTGATCCGCAATCGCTGACGCGGGCAGGAGAAAATATCGCCCCGGGTCCGGCCTCTCGCAGCGGCACGCACGGCTGTCCCAATGAGAAACGTACCTCTATTGCTAATTTGTTGGTATCGGTTCCGGACTCGTAAGACAGTTCCTGTACATTCGACAGCTGTACACCGCCACCAGCCGACACCGGGGCGGCAGTGTGCATCTGGCGAATGTACAGCAACTACGAATCCGGAACCGACACCTAACAAATTCACGCAATTTCGGCAATGTTTCTCCTCAGGACAGCCGTGCGTGCCGCTGCGAGAGGCCGGACCCGGGGCGATATTTTCTTAAAGTTTTATAAAGAATGCGACAACACTTTGCAATTTTTCCGTATTTGCAGTACAATGTAACAGATGTGTAACGTTATGTACGTTGCCAAGAAATAGCGCAGGAGGACGGTAAAATGAAGAAAGTCAATGTCAAGGGATGCAAAGCAGCAAAGAAAGTATCCGCAGTGGTAGGCGTACTCGCAGCCATCGGAGCAGTCGCAGCAGGCGGCGTAGCGATCTATAAGAAATTCTTCGCACCGAAGCCGGAGGCAGAGGAGTTAGAGGAAGAAGAGCTCACAGAAGAGACAGAGGAAACCACAGAAGAAACAGAAACAGAAGCGGAAGCACCGGAAGAAGAAACCGCCGAGGAGCCTGAGGAAGCCAAAGAGGCAGAAGAGGAGCCGGAAGCAGACGCGGAATAAAATCATACGATACAAAACGGCACGGGAAACCGCGCCGTTTTTGCGTGCAAGAGGAAGTAGCCCGGGGTGGGCGCCCGCAGCTGCATGACGCGGATATTCACTGGAATTGCGTAAATTTGTTAGGTGCCGCTCCCGGCCTCTAAGTTTGTGTACATTCGCCAGATGCACACTGCCGCTCGGGCGTCCGTTGGTGGCGCACACTCTAGGATTCCTTAGCCTAGTGGGAGTAAATGCCGG
>CAVFGF010000114.1:0-4538 GCA_963621925.1 Alistipes onderdonkii
TTTATATAATCATGGGAAGAGTGACGCCAAAGTATTGTGGATCACCACACCGCCCATGTTCTAGGAGGAAAGGTGCAATGGAACGGAAGAAATTGATTTGCTTTCGCAACATCGTGAAAAGCTTTGACGGTCAGGTGATCCTGAAGGGTGTCAACCTGGATATCTACGAAAAGGAATTCGTTACCCTGCTCGGCCCCAGCGGCTGCGGAAAGACCACTCTGCTTCGCATTCTGGGAGGTTTTCTGGATGCGGATGAGGGCAGTGTCATTTTTGAAGGCGAGGAGATAAACAAAAAGCCGCCCTATGAGCGGGAGCTGAATACCGTATTCCAGAAATACGCCCTGTTTCCTCATTTGAGCGTCTACGAAAATATTGCCTTCGGACTGAAGATCAAGAAAATGAGTAAGGACATCATCGACCAGAAGGTCATGAAGATGCTGAAGCTCATCGGTCTGGAGGGCTATGAAAATAAAAATACCACCCTATTATCCGGCGGCCAGCAGCAGCGGGTAGCCATTGCGAGAGCCTTGGTCAATGAGCCGAAGGTGCTGCTTCTCGATGAGCCCCTGGCGGCTTTGGATCTGAAGCTTCGGAAAGAAATGCAGTACGAGCTGAAGCGGATCCAGCAGGAGGTAGGCATTACCTTTATCTTCGTCACCCATGATCAGGAGGAGGCTCTGACCATGTCGGATAAGATTGTCGTTATGAACGGCGGCGAGATCCAGCAGGTAGGAACCCCGGAGGATATTTACAATGAGCCGACGAACCGCTTTGTTGCAAACTTTATCGGCGAGAGCAATATCATTCCCGGTATCATGCAGGAGGACTATAAGGTCCGCTTCGACGACATTACCTTTGACTGTGTCGATTTCGGATTTAAGCAGGGCGCACCTGTAGAGGTAGTGATCCGTCCGGAGGATATCGATATCGTGGCGCCAAAGGACGGCAAGATGACCGGCGAGGTTTTAAGCGTGCTCTTCAAGGGAGTACACTACGAGATCATCGTGGAGACCGTTCCCGGAACCAGTGTTACGGTCAATATGCATGTCATCAGCAATCAGGATGTGACCAGCGCCGACGGCAAGGAAAAAATGAGCGCCAGCAATTTCTATGTGGATGTAGAGGACGTGAAAAAATTGGATGACAAGGAAGTCATCGCCCTCTCCAACGCCCAGGCCTGGAATCCGGAAACCGATGAATATATCTCGATTCATAAGGTAGAATATGATGTCAAAGAGGAGCTGGGCGAGTATCCCGTGCGCTTCACGGCAGCAGGCGGTACCACCATCGAACGGATGATCTGTGTCGTGAATCAGCCCTTCGTCAAGAATGAAAAGGCCAACGAGGCGGTCATGGCCTTCAATTTTGCCAGAACCGTCGATGAAATTCAGGAATCTCAGGCTCTGGATACGGATATCAAAACCTGGGCCAATGCCCAGGGCTGGAAGCTGAGCGATGAGAACCAGAGTGTGGATGTCAGTGTAGACTACGATTTCGATCCGGAGAATATCAAGGAAGGAAGCTATCCCATTACCTTCTGGACGACAGGCCGGGAGTTCAAGATCCACACCACCGATTATACGGAAGTAGGTCAGGAGGTCGGCCTGACATTCTTCCCGGAGGATATTCATGTTATGGAGAGGATGCTGTATTAAATGAAGAAATTTTCACAGCTTGCAGTCCCGTATATCGTATGGGCGGCGCTGATGCTGGTGCTCCCGATGCTCCTGATCGCGATGTATTCCTTTACGGAGCAGGGAAACAGTATCGTGTCCTTTAAAATTACTCTGGATCATTATGCCAAATTTTTTACCGACCAGGATTTTTTGATTATCCTCTGGCGTTCGATCTGGATAGCAGTAAAAACTACCGTAATCTGTCTGCTTCTGGGCTATCCTATTGCCTTTTATATCGCCCGCAGCAGCGAAAAAATGCAAAATCTGTTGGTGCTCTGCATTACGATCCCGATGTGGATCAATATGCTGGTGCGAACCTATGCCTGGATCGGCCTCTTAAGCGAGGGCGGTCTGATATCCCGTATTCTGAGCTTGATTGGTCTGGGTGATCAGACACTTTTGTATACACAGGGAGCTGTCCTTCTGGGCATGGTCTATAACTTCCTGCCCTTTATGGTTCTTCAGATTCAGACCTCTCTTTGCAAAATGGATTCCTCTCTTCTGGAGGCCAGTGCAGATCTGGGTGCCAATCGCGTACAGACCTTTCGGCGTGTCACCCTGCCGCTGTCCCTGCCGGGTGTCATCAATGGTATTACGCTGGTCTTCCTGCCGGCAGTCAGCTCCTTCTTTATTCCGAAGCTCCTGGGCGGCGGACAGTATTTCCTTATCGGAAATCTGATTGAAAATCAGTTCATTACGGTCGGAGAATGGAATTTCGGCAGCGCGATCTCCATGATTATGGCTGTGATTATGATGGTTATGATGATGGCCGTGCGAAAGATCGAGAAGCGCAACCGCGGCGGAAAGGAGGAGGAATAATCCTATGAAAAAAGGCAGACGCAGTTTTGGAAAGATCCTGATGATCCTTGCCCTTGCATTTTTTTATCTTCCAATCCTATATATGATTATTTTCTCCTTTAATGAAGGAAAATCTCTGACGGTATTTACCGGCTTTTCCCTGCGCTGGTATCGGCATATGCTGGAATCCAGGGATATGATGGAGGCCTTGTATACTACCTTTACCGTGGCCATTATCGCGACACTGATTTCTACCGTCGTAGGAACGATCTCTGCCATCGGCTTGAGTAAATCCAAAAAGATCATCCGCGATGTGATGGACCAAGTCAACAACTTTCCGATGATGAACCCGGAGATTGTGACGGCTATCGGTTTTATGCTGCTATTTATCACTTTTAAAATTGAAAAGGGTTATGCCACGATGCTGCTGGCACATATCGCCTTCTGCATTCCCTATGTCATGCTGTCAGTCATGCCGAAAATCAAGTCCCTGGATCCGAACCTGGCCAACGCTGCCATGGATCTGGGAGCGACACCCTGGCAGGCGCTTTGGAAGGTAGTGGTGCCGGAGATTATGCCGGGCATTATTTCCGGAGCCCTGATCGCCTTTACCATGTCGGTGGATGATTTCATTATTTCCTATTTTGTAACAGGAGGCGGTGTCAAGAACCTGAGCATCGTCGTCTATACGATGAGCAAGCGCATCAATCCAAGCATCAATGCTGTCTCCACCCTGGTTGTTGTGATCATTACCCTGGTGCTGGTGCTGATCAATGTCGTACCGATGGTGATGGCAAAGAGAGAAAAGAAGGCAGAGGTAGGAAAAAAGAGCTTTGTGCTGCCGGGCTGCGTGGCTGCCGCTGTCATCCTTTTACTGTGCCTGGTAAAATTTGGTAACTCCGGCCAGGAGCTGCCGTATGCCGGTCAGACGCTGTCGATCTATATGCCCGGAGAATATATGGGTGAAAATGTGATCCCCGATTTTGAGGAGCAGACCGGTGCAACGGTGAATATTGAATACTTTGATTCCAATGAACAGATGTATATCAAGGTAGCCAATGAGGAAAGCTATGATTTGCTGATTCCCAGCGATTATATGATCCAGCGTATTATGAATGAAGGATATCTGCAAAAGCTGAATCCGGAGCTTCTTACCTGTATGGATGAATTGAGCGATGCCGTAAAGAATCCGTCCTTCGATCCGGAGAATGAATACTCCGTATCCTATTTCTGGGGGACAGTAGGCATCGTGTATGACAAAACAAAGGTAAGCCTGGAGGATCTCGAGCGAGAGGGCTTCAATATTTTCAAGGATACCAAATATCGCGGAGATATCTATCTCTATGATTCCGAACGCGATTCCTTTATGATGGCGCTGAAGGCTCTGGGTTATTCGATGAATACAGAGAGCGAAGACGAAATTCAGGATGCCTATAACTGGCTGGTGGAATGCGTGCAGACGATGAAGCCGGAGATCGTTACCGACGAGATCATCGACAATATGGCGCAGGGCAGAAAGGCACTCGGTCTTTGTTATTCCGGAGATGCAGCCTATATCATGTCTGAAAATGAAAATATGGGTTATTACCTGCCGGAAAGCGGTACGAACCTCTGGTATGATTCGATGGTTATCCCGGCCAATGCGAAAAATGTCGAGCTGGCACATGCCTTTATCAATTTTGTGAGTTCTTATGATTATGCCTATGACAACTCCAGCTACGTGGGTTATACATCACCCAACCAGGAAGTTATCGACGAACTGTCGGGAGAAGGCGGCGACTATGAGGAGATCAACGCCTACCTGCCCCGCACCGACAATCCGAACGACGAAGTTTTCTTATTTAATGAGAATACGAGAAAGCTTATCGGGAACCTCTGGAGCAAGGTCAAGATCGCAGCCAGCAACGCAAATTAAAAAATGAAAAAACAGGTTGACAAACACGAGGCGCTTAAGTATAATAGTGTATGCGTCAGACCTGACGTGAAGTGAATATTACAGAAATAGAACTTCAGGAGAAATACTCAAGAGGCTGAAGAGGCGCCCCTGCTAAGGGTGTAGGTCGG
>CAVFGF010000115.1:0-4492 GCA_963621925.1 Alistipes onderdonkii
GAGCTTCGAAAAATGGGCACTGCTTAAACGGAACTCAAGATTTGAAATTCCAAGGTCACCTGATCATATTTATAGGTATCGGGTGACATGCTGGAGATAATGACATTTGCGTGACCATGGCTCAAAAGCTTCTTTGGAAAGATGACAAGGGGATCGGAGTGGGTCTCTCTTGGCTCTTGAAAGCATAGGTAGTTTCCGGCACAGAGCTTTTGCACAGCAGAAGAGTGGTCCGGTAAAACCTCGAGAAACAGCTTCGATTCGGTAAGTTCTCCGTCAAGGTAGGAAGAAATGATGCCATGGGGGAAGGACGCCTGTAAATTTTTCTCTTTTGCAAGAGAAAATAATTCACTTAAGTTTTTCTCGTATTCGGTTGCATTCAGGATTGGCTTACATGGAATCGAAATATAATAGCGTTCAAAAATAGAACGGGAATAATATCCCTGTCTCCCCAGGAAGGTTTTCTGGGCACTTACATGCTGCAAAGTCCGATTAATGGAATCCATGCTGGATTCTATTTTTCGGATTTTTTCTTTGGCAAGTTTCTTGCCGTCCTCCAATAAATGTTCAAATTCCAGTTCTCCCTCTTTGTTTACATAGTGTTTTAAATCCTTGAGCGAGATACCGAGATCGATACAGAGAATGATCGTATCCAGTATCATAATCTGCTCCAGAGAATAGTAACGGTAACCACTGTCCGGATTGATATAGGCCGGAACCAAAATTCCAAGCTTTTCATAATAACGCAACGATTGTACATTGACATTTCTTAGTTTTGCAAGCTCTCCGATGGATAATAATTGATTCAAGGCAATCCTCCCTAACTTTATACTTATTATAGTGTTTGTAGATATTATATAAAATGAAGCTTGATTTATCAAGAAAATATGGGGAAATTATTTTGATGGATACTATTGACTCTATGATTATCATATAGTTTAAAATGCATCCTGTAATGAAAAAAACGGAGGTTAAAAGACTATGAATCCAATAGAAGCAAAACAGGATCCCCTTGCGTCAGCTCCGATAGGAAGTTTGATGATGAAATATGCGATTCCAAGTGTGGTGGCACTTGTTGTAAATGCCCTGTACAACATCGTGGATCAGATTTTCATTGGCTGGGGGGTAGGAACCTTAGGAAACAGCGCAACCAATGTAATATTTCCGCTGAATATGGTAGTGATGGCTCTGGCTTTGCTGCTGGGAGACGGCGGAGCGGCTTATTTGAGTCTGGAGCTTGGACGAGGAAATCAAGAGAAGGCTGAAAAAGGTGTCAACAATACTTTTTCCTGGCTGATTTTTGTGGGAATTGTTTTCTGCATTTTCTGTATGGTGTTTCTGAAACCATTGACGGCTTTATTTGGTGCAACGCCGGATAACCTGAATTATGCGTTGGAATATGGCTCCATCATCGTTCTGGGCTTTCCTTTTGTCATCGTTGGCTGCGGTATGTGTTCCCTGATCCGCGCAGATGGTACGCCGGAGCTTACCATGATTGCCATGATTGCAGGCTGTCTGTCTAATGTAGCACTGGATGCCTTGTTCGTACTGGGCTTTGGATGGGGCATGCAGGGTGCGGCAATCGCTACCGTAATTGGTCAGATTCTGAACTTTGCAATCAGTATGTGGTATGTTACGAGATTTAAAAGCATAAAAATCAATTTCAAAGCTATGAAACCGGAATTTGGCATGTTAAAGAAAATTTCGGGCTACGGAGTATCGAGCTTTGTGTCACAGCTTGCCATTGCCATCATTATGACGGTAATTAATTATTACCTTGTTCATTGTGGGATGAATTCCGAATATGGACCGGATATTCCGTTGGCAGCCTTTGGAATTGTAATGAAATTTAATACCATTTTGATATCAATTGTTACAGGAATCGGGACCGGAGCACAACCGATTGTCGGCTATAATTACGGACGGGCTGATTATAAGCGGGTAAAGAAAACCTTTACAACAGCAGGAAAAGCGGCCACCTTAATTGCGGTTATTTTCTTCCTTGTTTTCCAATTTGCCCCGGAAGCGCTTACCGCGATGTTCGGAGATCAGGGAGAACTGTATACTAAATTTTCAGTGATGTCATTTCGTATCTTTACTTTGCTGTGTTTCCTGAATGGTTTTCAGACAGTATCTGCTATTTTCTTTCAGTCTATCGGGAAACCGGTAATATCCGGTGCGATTTCTTTAAGTCGCCAGATTGTTTTCCTGATTCCGGCTGTCATGATTCTCTGCCATTATAGGGGACTTACAGGTGTATTGTGGGCAGGACCTGTAGCGGACGGCCTGGCATTTCTATTTGCCCTTGTATTAGTTCTAGTTGAAATGAAGAAAATGAGTCAGGATTCAGAACCATGCAAAGCCGCGTTTTGCGAATAGAATTTTGAATCCTTACTTATTTAAAATAAAAAATCATGAAATTCGAAAGGAGATCATCAAATGACAGCAGAAGAAAGAATCAAATTAATGGAAGACAGATTACACAAGCTCGAAAGCAGTGAAAAAGAGAATTTTGGAGTTTGCAGAAGAATCAAACGTGATATTCGCAATCTGCAAAAGAAAATCAGTGCGTAAAACGGGAAGAACATAGAACGTAACAAAAGTACCTATACGATCGGATGTTCTTTCACAAAATCAAGAAAATGCTTCGCAACTCCCGGAATCCCGTATTCCTTTCTCCAGATAAATGCGACAGTAGAAGATTTCCTTTCGGAAAGTTCCTTTACTATGACATCATCTGAGAAAAGCATCTTTTTGCAGGATTCCGGAAGGAGAGCGATGCCAAGATTGTTCTGTACCATTACGATGGCATTCATATAGGGAGAAAAACCGCAGGTAATATGGCTTGTCAGATTTCTGTTTCGAAACCAACCGGATATTTCATCGATTCTCTGGGCAGGAACCAGTAATTCCTCATGAGACAGTTCTTCCAGAGAAACGAAGGAATTTGAGATTTGGGCAAGCGGATGATCTTTGTTCATCAGTGCGAGCCAATTCTCTTCAAGAACCGGGAAAAAATCATATTTTTCCCTATCAAATGGTGTGCGAACCAGAGCCAGGTCAATCAGCCCACGCTCAAGACGCTCGATGACATCATTCGGAATTCCGGACCAGAGATGGTAGCGAATCCCGGGATAGCAGTTCTTGAAGCCGGCGATCCACCGGGGAAGATACAAAGTACCGGCTGTTTCGATAGAACCAAGATAGAGGGTTCCGCTGAGGCCGGATTCCATTTCTGCAAGCTGTTCCCGGGTTTTTTCTGCCAGGTCGAGAATTTGCTTGGCTTGCTGCTTCAGAAAACGGCCGGCATCTGTGATATGCAGCCGCTTCTTTTCCCGAATAAAAAGCGCAACACCAAGCTCCTGCTCCAGATTTTGAAGCTGTCTCGTCAGATGGGGCTGGGTTACATGGAGCTCCTGGGAAGCCTTTGTAATATTTTCATATTCTGCTATTTTCAGAAAATTCGATAATGCTTTTAATTCCATTTTCTCCTCTTTTCTCCCAATATCATCTTATCATAAACTATACGACATTTTTAGAAATAGGGCAAGAACTTCATGCCTGTTAAGCATGAAGTTCTTGCTTTATTAGTATTTTACCATAAAAAAAGGAGATGCTATGATGAAATATAAGAAAAATCATGGAGGAAAAATCAATGAGTTTTGTTGTGAAAATGCTGAATCTTCAGGTGATGCTGTTCCTTTTGATGGCAATCGGAATAATCATGAAAAAAGTAGGCATCATTACTTCGGAAAATCGAAAAAGCTTTTCCGGTTTGTTACTCAATGTGGTATTGCCCTGCAATATTATCCATTCTTTTTTGGGAGATAATGAGATCTCCTCGAAATTTTTTAAGAATTGCATGCTGGCATTGATCCTGTCTTTGGTTATACAGCTCTTTATCACCTGGTTCAGCCGCTTTCTGTTTCGAAAAGCAAAGCGGGAGAGAAGAAGCGTCATGTCCTATGGTCTGATCTGCTCAAATTCCAGCTTTGTCGGTTTGCCGGTGGCAGAGGCACTTTATGGAAACCTCGGAGTACTTTATACATCTATTTTTCAGATCCCCATCCGTTTTACGATGTGGACCGCCGGACTTGCTCTTTTTACAGAGGTAGATCGAAAGGATGCATTGAAAAAACTGATAAAATATCCCTGCATTATTGCCGTATTCGTGGGATTTTTCCTGATGCTTTTGCCGGTATCATTACCCGGGGTTTTGATGGATACGATTAACTCGGTCAGCAAGTGCACCACACCCTTGTCTATGTTTGTGATAGGTGCGATTCTTGCAGATGCGGATATCAAAACCATGTTTTCAAAGGATGTTTTTTATTTTACATTCTGGCGACTTTTGGGTCTGCCGTTTCTTATCTTTATCACACTGAGATGCTTACATCTCGACCCGCTGCTGATCAGTATTTCTGTCATTATGACAGGAATGCCGGCCGGGAGCACGACATCGATTTTGGCCGACCAATTCGGAGGAGATTCTATG
>CAVFGF010000116.1:0-4449 GCA_963621925.1 Alistipes onderdonkii
GGCTAAGGAATCCTAGAGTGTGCGGAACCAGCGGACACCCGGGCGGAAGTGTGCATCTGGCGAATGTACAGAAACTCAGAGGCCGGGATCGACACCTAACAAATTTACGCAATTTCAGTGAATATCCGCTACAGGAAGCTGTGCGACCCCGCCCGGGCTACTTCCCTCCGGAAATTTGCTTAAATTATCAGAACAAAAGGAGAAATCAAAAATGTTTGAACAGATCAAAAAAATCATAGCCGAAAACCTGAATGTGGAAGAGGAGAGCATCACCCCCGAGTCCTCCTTCAAGGAAGACCTGAAGGCGGATTCCCTGGACCTCATCGAAATGATCATGGCGATGGAGGAAGAATTCGGCCTGGAGATCCCCTCGGAGGACGTGGAGGGTCTCGTAACCGTAAAGGAGCTTATGAGCTATATCGAGAGCCACAGATAAAGGAAGGAAAAAAATGCAGACAAGAATCACAGACTTACTGGGCATCCGCCATCCGATCCTGCAGGGCGGCATGGCCTGGGTAGCAGAATATCATCTGGCGGCAGCAGTATCAGAAGCAGGGGGCTTGGGGATCATCGGGGCAGCGAATGCGCCGGCCGAGTGGGTTCGAGAGCAGATCCGGGAGACAAAGAAGCGGACCGACAAGCCCTTCGGTGTCAATGTCATGCTGATGAGCCCCCATGCCGAGGAGGTGGCGCAGGTCATCGCCGAGGAGGGGGTAGCGGTGGTGACCACCGGAGCGGGAAATCCGGAGAAATATATGGAGCTTTGGAAGGCAAAGGGAAGTAAGGTAATCCCGGTGGTGGCCTCGGTGGCACTGGCAAAAAGGATGGAGCGGTGCGGCGCCGACGCAGTCGTAGCCGAGGGCTGCGAGTCCGGCGGCCATGTGGGCGAGAGCACGACGATGACGCTGATCCCTCAGGTAGTGGACAGCGTGCAGCTTCCGGTCATCGCGGCAGGCGGAATAGCCGACGGCAGAGGCATGGCCGCAGCCCTGATGCTGGGGGCAGAAGGGGTACAGATGGGAACCCGCTTTGTGGCCTCGACCGAGTGTCAGGTGCATCCAAACTACAAGGAAAAGGTGCTGAAGGCCCGGGATATCGATACACGGGTCACGGGCCGCACCACCGGCCATCCGGTGCGGGCTCTTCGAAATGAGATGACAAAGCGGTATCTCGAGCTGGAGGCTGCGGGAGCCGGGGCAGAGGAGCTGGAAGCCCTGACGCTTGGTGGCCTCAGGAGGGCTGTCGTCGAGGGCGATATAAGGAGCGGCAGCGTCATGGCCGGTCAGATCGCCGGGCTTTTGAAGGATGAATTACCTTGTCAGGAGATCCTGGAATCGATCCTGGCCGAGACCGAAAAAATCCTGAAGGGAGCAGCAAGGTATGCGTAAAACAGCCTGGATCTTTCCCGGGCAGGGCGCCCAGAAGGCAGGGATGGCGAAGGACTTTTATGAAAAGAGCAGCTGTTCGAGACGGATTTTTGACGAGGCGGAGAGCGTGCTGGATTTCGACCTGAAGGCCACCTGCTTTACGGAAAATGAGAAGCTCAATCAGACGGAATATACCCAGCCCTGTCTCGTGGCAGCCTGTCTTTCGATAGCAGAGGAGCTTCGAAGCCGGGGATATCAGCCGGACAGGACAGCGGGCCTTAGTCTCGGGGAGTATGCGGCCATCTCGGCCGCAGGGGCTCTTCCGGCGTCGGAGGCGATACGCCTGGTACGGCAGCGGGGACTTTTGATGGAGCATGCCCTTCCGGCAGGCGCGGGGAGCATGATGGCCGTGCTTGGTATGGAAACGGCCGTGGTAGAGGCTCTGGTCAGCGGCAGGAAGGACGTCAGCGTGGCAAATTATAACTGTCCGGGGCAGGTCGTGATCACCGGGCGGACAGAAGGCCTGCGGGAAGCAGCAGAAAGGCTGGCGGCAGCCGGAGCCAGGCGTATCGTTCCCTTAAAGGTCAGCGGCCCCTTTCATTCGCCTCTTTTGAGGGAGGCCGGCAGGAGGCTTGGCAAAGAGCTGGAGCGCGTGGAATTTCAAGAGTTAGTCACGCCTTACTATGCCAATGCGACAGCAAAAATCGTGACGGACAAGGCAGCGCTCCCGCTTCTTTTGGAAAAGGGCGTGTCATCGCCGGTCTATTGGCAGCAAAGCATCGAGGCCATGATCGCGGAAGGGGTAGATACTTTTATCGAGATCGGCCCTGGACGAACGCTGGCCGGATTCTTAAAAAAGATCAACCCGAAGGTGCAAGTCTATAGCATAACTTCCTGGGAGGATATGGAGAGATTATGGAGTTTGAAGGAAAAATCGCCCTCGTGACGGGCGCATCCCGCGGCATCGGCAGCGTCATTGCCAGGGAGCTGGCGGCAAGGGGAGCGAAGGTGATCGTAAATTATAAGGGCTCGGAGGCGGCAGCAGCCGAGACGGTCGAAGAGATCCGGACAGGAGGCGGCCAGGCAGAGGCATGGCGGTGCGACGTGGCGGATTTTCAGGCCTGCGAAGAGATGCTGAAGGGGATCCTTGAGAAATACGGTCGCCTCGATATTTTGGTCAATAATGCAGGGATTACCCGGGATCAGCTGCTGATGAGGATGTCCGAGGAGGACTTTGATACGGTCATTGCCGCAAACCTGAAGGGAAGCTTTGATACGATGCGCTTCGCGGCAAAGGCAATGATGAAGCAGCGAAGCGGGCGCATCATCAACCTGGCCTCCGTCGTTGGTTTGACGGGAAATGCAGGTCAGATCAATTACGCAGCCTCGAAGGCCGGAGTCATCGGTATGACGAAGACGGCAGCGAGAGAGCTGGCAGGAAGAGGCATCACCGTCAATGCCATTGCCCCGGGCTTTATCGAGACAGATATGACAAAAAAGCTGGGAGAAAAGCTGCGGGAAAAGTTATGTGCCCAGATTCCGCTGGGATATTTCGGGAAACCGGAACAGGTGGCGAAGGCGGCAGCCTTCCTGGCCTCCGAGGATGCAGCTTATATCACCGGGCAGGTCCTGCAGGTAGACGGCGGCATGGTGATGTAAGGCGAGGAAAGGAAGGTTACGTCATATGAAAAGACGAGTGGTGATAACGGGCTTGGGAGCCGTGACGCCCATCGGCAATACGGTTTCGGAATTCTGGCAGGGAATCCGGGAACAGCGGGTCGGAATCGGGGAGATTACCCGCTTTGATACCGAAAATTTTAGCGTAAAGCTGGCGGCAGAGGTGAAAAATTTCGACGCTGCAGAGAGGATAGACGCAAAGGCAGCCAGGCGGATGGAGAAATTTTCCAGATATGCCGTGGCAGCGGCAAAGGAAGCCTTCGCGGATGCGGGACTTTCGATGGGGCAGGAGGATCCCTTCCGCGTCGGTGTCATCGCAGGCTCCGGCATCGGTTCCCTGGAAACCGAGGAAGAAGCATATGGAAGAATTTTACAAAACCAGGTTCGGCGGGTGGCGCCCTTGATGATCCCGAAGATGATTTCGAATATGGCTGCGGGCAATATTTCGATACAGCTGGGGCTTCGGGGAAAGTGTACCAATGTGGCGACGGCCTGCGCTTCCGGAACCCATTGTATCGGCGATGCATTTCGTGCGATTCAGTACGATGACGCGGACGTCATGCTGGCGGGCGGGGCGGAGAGCTGCATCTGTCCGACCGGGGTGGCGGGCTTTCAGGCGCTGACGGCCCTAAGTACCGCGACGGATCCCCTGCGGGCCTCCCTTCCCTTCGATCAGGAGCGAAGCGGCTTTGTCCTGGGTGAGGGAGCCGGGATCGTCGTCCTGGAGGAGCTGTCCCATGCGCTGGCAAGGGCAGCGCACATTTATGCGGAGCTGGTGGGCTATGGCGCGACGGGTGATGCCTTTCATATCACGTCCCCCTGTGAGGACGGAAGCGGGGCGGCCCGGGCGATGCAGCTGGCGATGCGGGAGGCAGGCGTCCGCCCTTCCGAGGTCACTTATATCAATGCCCATGGCACCGGGACCCATCACAACGATCTCTATGAGACCCGGGCCATCAAGGCAGCCTTCGGCGAGGCGGCGAAGACTGTGGTAATCAATTCGACCAAGTCGATGATCGGCCATCTTCTGGGGGCAGCAGGCGGCGTCGAATGCATCGTCTGCGCGAAGGCCGTGGAGGAGAATTATATCCACCGGACCGTAGGAACCCGAAAGACCGATGAGGAGTGTGATCTGAATTATGCCATCGAGGAAGCGGTGGAAAAGGAAGTGCGCTATGCATTGACGAATTCTCTGGGCTTTGGCGGGCATAATGCCAGTCTGCTTTTGAAAAAGTACGAGGCATAGGAGGAGTGAAAATGGAACTGGAACAGATCCTGCAGCTGATTGACCGCATTTCCGATTCTGCGGTAGACCGTTTTTCATTTGAGCAAAACGGGACGAAAATCAGGCTGGAAAAAAAGAAGCAGGGCATAGAGCCGGAGGAGACGCCAAGTGCGGCAGCGG
>CAVFGF010000117.1:0-4351 GCA_963621925.1 Alistipes onderdonkii
GACCGTGATATAAGCAGATGAAATATAAAAATTATCATGACCAGAAGGATGCAGAAAATATCCAGCGTCTTCGAGAAATTCTTACTACTCTTCCCTCTTTTGTCAGCGATTATTTTCGGGCAACGGAGATGAGTACATCGACCAAGACCAGACTTTCCTATGCCTATGATATCCGAATTTTTTTTCGCTTTTTGGTAGAACGAAATCCAGCCTTTCGGGAGTATCAGACATCAGATTTTACCTATGCAGATCTCGATCGGCTGCAAGCCGTAGATATTGAAGAATACAAGGAATACTTGAAGCTCTATCAGAAGGAGGAAACAAGCGGAGAAGTCGATATCACAAACGGGGAACGCGGCATGAAACGAAAAATGTCGGCACTGCGCAGTCTCTTTGCCTACCTTTATCGATATGAGCTTATCCAAAATAATCCGGTTGTCTTGGTGGATATGCCGAAGCTTCATGACAAGGCGATTATTCGTCTGGAGCCGGATGAGACCGCCAGACTCTTGGATTTTATCGAGCACGGCGGTGACAATCTGACCGGCCAGAAAAAAGTCTATTATGAGAAAACAAAGGAGCGGGATCTGGCAATTGTAACCTTGCTGCTCGGAACCGGAATCCGTGTTTCAGAATGCGTCGGTTTGGATTTGACGGATATTGATTTCAATACCAATGGAATCCGGGTGATTCGAAAAGGCGGTTCGGAAATGATTGTTTATTTTGGGGAAGAAGTAGAAAAAGCTTTGAAGGATTATATCGAGGGAAGCCGAAAGCTGGTCGAGCCGCTGAAGGGACATGAGAATGCACTCTTCTATTCTACTCAGCGCCGTCGCATCGGTGTCCAGGCGGTAGAAAATCTGGTAAAAAAATATTCGAGACAGGTGACTCCGCTGAAAAAAATTACACCGCATAAGCTGCGCAGTACGTATGGCACGACACTCTACCAGGAAACCGGAGACATTTATCTTGTCGCGGATGTCCTGGGGCACAAGGATGTGAATACCACCCGAAAGCACTATGCAGCCCAGGATGAGTCCAGGAGACGCAGTGCTGCAAATGTGGTAAAGCTTCGAAAAGAATAAAAACAAGAACCCCATGAAGTTCTCCATATATCGGAGTGCCTCATGGGGTTCTAAAAATAAAGCTTAAATTTTACTGCAGTACTAACTCATCCTCTGCAGTATCCGGTACAAAGCCGATATAGGTTTTTCCGGTATTGATTTTGATCTCATCACCGTTCAGATCGCGATATACGGTACGTTCTGTATCCTTACTCTTGGTCCAGGTAATCGGAATGGCTTTTCCGTTGGTGATATAGTATCCGGAACCGCTGCCAAGGCAGTTCCATACCATATATCCGTGCTCATCCAGCTGACTATAGGACATCACCTGCAGAATGACATTTTTGAATGCCAGCTGCTTGTTTCCATTGCCCGGATCCACATGCTTGGAACCGTATTCAGAATAGAGATAGGTGCCGCTTTCTTCGTCATAGTCCAGCTGCGAGCCATTATGCTTAAACGGCAGATCTACCAGGGTACAGTCGGTACCGCCGCTAAGCTCTACGGGTTTGCTTTCCGATGCAAATTTGAAATGCGCCTCTGTGGGAGCATATTCATTATAGCTGCGGTCGATGCTGGTATTATTCTTAAAGTTCTTTGCCATATCCCCGGTCAAAATATATTCCGTAAATTCACGGGATTTGCCATTGTTTACACGGGAAAAGGTTCCGCTGAAGTGGTCCACATAAGCATTGTTTAAATAGGTATTGATATAGAAGGGTCCGCCATCATGACATACGATAGCATTCCACTCGGGTGCAATCATGAGGTTGGTCGGGCGAACGCTTCGAACGCTTCCCAGCTGCTTGATGCTGTCGTAATCCTTCACGAGAACCATAAAGCGAGTAATCTGGTCGTTCAAGGTACTGTTCATCATCTCGTAGATAACGTCAGCCTGCGTCAAACCATAATGAGGAAGTGCGGTTTTTTCGTTGTCAACCATGACAGCGATGGGACGCTGATCCTTTAAATCCTCGCTGATCCATTCATTGGTCAGCTCGCTTCGATACATGCCTTCGGGAGCTTCTTCCTCCTCTTCCGCTTCTTCTGTCTCTTCGCTGTCGGAGCTGCCGTCTGCCGTCACTTCATCCTCTGTGGAAAAAGAAGTATCTGATATGGCCTCTTCATCGCCTTTGCCACAGCCGGCAATGCCAAGAAGACCTGCCAGAGATACGGCCAGCAAAGTCATGACAATACGTTTCTTCATCTGCATAGTTTCCTTCCTGTGTAGAGTTTATTGTAACGGTTCGGAGTTGTCTTCTGAAATGTCTGACGTCGAATCGTTACAAACTTATTAAGTATTGTATCACATTTTGTAATAAATTGCTAGCACAAAGCACGTTGTAATGTCAGAAAATTTAGGGAAACGCTGATTAAAGCGTTTCCCTCGCAGGATTTGCGCTGCGAAGCAGCAAATCCCCTTAGATTGATTTACGTAATATACTTATGTAAACAAAACAAATGTTTCGAAACATTTGTTTGCATAAATAAATAGATTATGCTATACTAAAAAAAGATATAACTGTTTGGAGGGAACGCTATGGCTTATGGGAAAATTTCAAAAAAACAAGCAGAAATTCTTGCCTATATCAAATCACAGATTTTAAATAAAGGATATCCGCCTTCGGTTCGGGATATCTGCGAGGCTGTTCAACTAAAATCCACGTCCTCCGTGCATTCACACCTGGAGACACTGGAGAAGAACGGTTATATTCGCCGCGATCCGACGAAGCCTCGTGCAATCGAAATTATGGATGATAATTTTAATTCAGCCAGACGCAGTGAGGTTGTGAACGTACCGGTGATTGGCCGCGTGGCAGCCGGAGAACCGATTTTGGCAGTAGAGAATGTCGACTCCTACTTCCCGGTTCCGATGGAGTATATGCCGAACAGTACCTGTTTTATGCTGAAGGTGAAAGGCGAATCGATGATCAATGCCGGTATCTTCGACGGAGATACGATTCTGGTGGAGCAATGCCAGACAGCTTCAAACGGAGATATGGTGGTGGCCTTGATTGATGACTCAGCTACTGTGAAGACCTTTTATCGGGAGGCAGATCATATTCGTCTGCAGCCGGAAAATGACACGATGGATCCGATTCTTGTGCCGGATTGTCAGATTCTAGGAAAGGTATTCGGCGTCTTCCGCTTCTTCCGATAGCATTATAAAAGCCCTGTATCGCAAAGGATAAATCCCCAATAGGGAACAGCGCGATACAGGGCTTTTTTAGGGAAACGCTGATTAAATCAGCATTTCCCGAGTTACATTTGTATTTCAAGTTTGAGATATGATTGTTTGCCCGACTCGGAACCGGTACAAAATCCAAACGGGTTCTCCGGATCTTCATACAGAAAATGCATCATCATATAAGCGCATACCAGGGATACATTTTCCTCTCGTAAAATTCGTCGAATTTCCGCGCGGTCTGCGAGAACTACTTCGATCTCTTCTTCATCCTCCAGTCCATCCTTTGAGATCATACCATCTGCTGTGCCATAGACGGCTGCGCAGGATTCATCGGTCATACCGATGGTGGTAAAGTATGGGCGGCTGTACATTTCATCGACCGGGATGGGATGAAAGTTCAGTCCGGTCTCCTCCTTCAATTCACGAATTCCGGCCTGATGATAGTCCTCCCCTTCATCTATAAGGCCTGCCGGAAATTCATAGATATAGTCACCGATGCTGAAGCGAAACTGACGGATCAGGACGACGCGGTCTTTCTTCTCTCCGTAAAGGGCATAAATGATGACGCCATCCGGTTTATTGACCCGGGTATTCAGCTTGAGCTCCCGGACATTCTGAGCCCTGGATGCTACATGATAGAGGGATTTGCGTCCGGTCTTTGTCGTGACATCCAGATCATACATATTTAAAAATCGATTCCTTGTTGTCTGGGTTATATTTCCGATTTTCCCCATGGATTTCAGTCCTCCAGCTCCTCCGCAGAGATAACCGAACCGTCTCGCCAGATGCGCTCCAGATCATAAAACAAACGATTCTCCTCATCGAAGACATGGACGATGATATCACCGTAATCGAGCAGAATCCAATTGGCCGTTTGGTAACCCTCGATCTGTTTGGGACGAAAGCCTGCTTTATGCAGCTCTTCCTGCACCTGGTCGACCATGGCCTGAACCTGATTTTTATTGGAACCACTGGCAATCAGAAAATAATCGGCCAGAACAGAAATTTCGGAAATATCAAGAATACGGATATCCTTTGCTTTTTTATCAGCCATGGCATGATAAGCCAATTTTGCCATTTCTTTGGATTGCTTCTGGAT
>CAVFGF010000118.1:0-4331 GCA_963621925.1 Alistipes onderdonkii
GTCATGCAGGCTTGGACGGTTTCCGCACCGGGCACCCTAACGTTTTCGCCGGCATGTAACTCCCACACGGCACGTCATGATCGAGTGTGCGCTACCAACGAACACCCGGGTGACAGTGTACAGCTGTCGAATGAACGCAAGCTGTCTTTAGAGGCCGGGAGCGACATCAACAAATTCGCAATGGAAGTGCTGTTCCGCGTCATGCAGCTACGGGCGCCCACCCCAGCGACTTCTTTTCGGATTTCCAAGTGGGAAGTTTGAGTTATTAAAGCTCTACCGCATATTCATAATCCAGCATGAAGTTTGCTACGCCGTCCATGGCCAGTTCCCTGGGATCGAGAGCCAGCTTGCCGTCCCGAACCTTATTGTAGGATACCGGCATATACTGATGTAGCATATTCATCGGAATCGGATACTTCTTCAGATTCTCGAAGAGCTTCTCCATAGCCTCTGAGACCTCGGGCTGGCCGATATAGTAGCGGGCACGGTCAGAGAAGCTGTACTTTCTTGCGAGAGCCAGCTGCTTGTCATCGCCGTGATAATGCTTCTGCCAGTTTGCCGGATTTTTCATCATGACCGCGTCGAGAGTCTCGATGAAATGCGCCTGCTCCGACTCCGGAACGAGTTCCTTCTCCATGAAGCTCAGAGCAAAGAGGGCTTCCCGCAGTCCGTAAGTCAGAGCCGGGCCGACCTTCAAAATGGCGATGCCGTCCTGACACATGTTGCGGAGACTCTCGGGACTCTGGTAGTCAGCAGAATGACCTTCGAAGCAAACCTGCGGATACTCCTTCAGGGCAGCGCAGAGGTCGACGGCAGCATCGTGGTCATAAAGGAATACCTGATCGTCGCCGAACTCGACACCGGGCTGTACGACGACGGCGATGACGTCATTCATACCATCCTCGATGCCCTCTTCCTTAAAGACGCGGCGATAAGTCGAAACCGTATCACGGAAGGCATCCGGGCTGGTAACGGCCAGAGTATCCTCGGCCTCCTGGGCACCACCGGGGATCGGAACCTCGCTGCCGATGACAAAGACAGGACGTAAGATATCCGGTTTCTCGGCCTTCAGCTCCTCATAGCCCTTCATAGCAGCCTTGTAGAGAATCGCGCCGCGGCGGGCAATAGTCTCGGTAGAAAGAAGACCTTCCGGATCGTCCGCTACCTTCATACTGGTATCGAGATGAATTTTGGTAAAGCCTGCCCGGGCATATTCATAGACCAGCTCGATGGATTTCTCCATCGCTTCCTTCTCCGGCAGATTCTGCCAGGTCAGCGGTCCCAAATGGTCGCCGGCGAGAATCATCTGATGCTCCGGTACGCCGATCTTTTCCGCCATGGCAAGAACCATCTGATAGAAATCCTTCGGAACCATGCCGGTATAGCCGCCATATTGGTTGACCTGGTTGGCAGTCGCCTCGATGAGTACCGGCTTTCCAAGCTCCTTTGCACGGCGAAGAGCCATTTCCAGAACCAGGGGATTGGCAGTACAATAGGAAGGAATACCAGCCTTGATGCCGTTTCTGCGGTCTTCCATCATTTTCTGAAGTGGGTGTTTCATGATATAGATCCTCCTTATATAACGTTTCATTGATAGAGCTTAAATAAACATAAACTTATTGTAACTATTGCATGGCTCTGAATAGTTACCAAACTACAGCTGCGCCTGACCCTTGCAGTAGGTCTGAGCGACGGTATAATCCTTCTCCAGTACGACGATATCCGCGTCATATCCCACGCCGATCGCTCCCTTATGATCGTCCAGACCCAGGCAGCGGGCCGGATTGATGGTGCAGGCATTCAGCGCATAGTTGAAGGGAATCATAGCCTCCTCCACGAGGATACGCAGGCCTTGATTTAGCCGCAGGGTGGAGCCGGCCAGCCCGCCGGTAGAGGTCAGGTGCGCACTGCCGTCCTCATAAATGATGATTTCATTTCCGCCGAAGATGTATTTGCTTCCGGCCGGAGAGCCTTTGGCCATCAATGCGTCCGAAACCATGATAGCATAATCCGGCCCCTTGGACATAAAATAGTTGTTCAGGGCAGCCGTCGTGGAATGATTGCCGTCGCAGATGATCTCGCCGTACATGGTGCGCAGACGGTAAGCAGCGCCGACGAGACCGTTGTCGCGATGCTTAAAGGGTGTCATGCCATTGTATACATGGGTCATGGAGCGGGCACCGTGGGCATAGGCCATCACAGCCTGCTCATAGGTGGCAGCGGAATGTCCGATGCTGACGACGACGCCGTTTTCCGTCAGATAACGGGTCAGGGCAAAGTCCTCGTCGGTCTCGGTCGCCATGGTAATGTACTTGATATGCCCCTTGGCAGCCTCCTGATAATGCTTGAATTGTTCAACGGTGGGCTTTACGATATACTGCTCCGGCTGCGCTCCCTTGTAGACCATATCGAGGTACGGTCCTTCAAAATGAATACCGAGAATTTCAGCGCCCTCGTAGCCATCCTCCATGACCTTTGCCACATTGGCGACCGCGTTCGTCAGCACTTCCTCGCTCTGGGTAATGGTGGTGGCAAGAAAGGCGGTAACACCCTCGGTGACGATATTTTTGGTCCAATTTCGGAGTCCTTCTTCATTGGCATCGTTGGTATCAAAGCCAAAGGCACCGTGGCAATGGATATCCAGAAAGCCCGGAACGATGCGGAGATCGCCATAGTCCTTATCTGCCGGTTTGCTTCCGTAAGGAAGAACTTCTGTGATTTTCCCGTTTTCGATTTGAAGCTGGGCAGCGATGAACTGATCGGCAATCCAAACCTTTTTACTCTGAATCAGCATGGTAAAATTCCCTCCTGTTTTATTTGCATGATATCTACGAATTGCTACGCTGCAAAGTAGCTCCCGCAATTCTATTCGATCTCATTATATCACCGGAATGCGAAAAAAATTTGCATTTTTTGTGACAAAGATTATGAGTTTTAGTAACTGGGAAAAGGATAGGAGGGTCAAAAAGTATTTTGCCCCTCCTAAGATATCTACGAATTGCTACGCTGCAAAGCAGCTCCCGCAATTCTAAAACATTCGGAATCCGCTGATTTACTGCGTAAATCGCTACTTCCTCATGTTTTGCGGGTCCCAAGGTCAAAACTCTTATCGTGCAAGCACGAACGAGCTTTTGACCTTTTGCCCCTGATATCAAAAAATAGTACTTGAAATTTCTTTGATAAATATTTACTATATAATAAAGTAAAGATTTATGAAACTATGCGAACCAGCCCAAAGCATCGGGCAGGAAGGACAAAAATGAAATATAAGGCAAAAGATATTGCCAGGGAAGTCGGCGTATCAGCAACTACGGTTTCCCTGGTCTTGAATAATAAACCGGGGGTAGGAGAAAAAAAGCGGCGGGAAATCATCGATAAAATCGTTGAAATGAAATGCGAATATCTCCTCAAAAATACGAATATGGAGCGGGTTGAACGCGGAAATATAGGCTTCGTAATCTATAAGTGCGTAGGCGAGATTATAGACGAATTTGCCATGTATAACCACATGTCGGAGAGTATTACCAAGGAATTGGAAAAATACGGATATAAGATGGTTGTGATTTACCTGGATAACGATAAATCACCTATAGAATTTCGTGAAACCTTGGAATGCTTTCAGTGTGAAGGCTATATCGTATATGGCGTGGAAATGTATGCCGGGGATGCAAAACTGTTTCAGGATCTGGATATGCCCTGCGTGTTTTTGGATAATCCGTTTCGCGATGCTGCGGTAGACGCAGTTACGGTGAATAATGGCTGGGGAATGCAGCTGGCCTTTGATTATCTCTATGAAATGGGACATAGGGAGATTGGATATATAAAAAGCAAGGTTCCGATCCAATGCTTCGAGGAACGATTTGATTCGTTTTGCAGCTTCATGCATAAGAAGGGACTTGAAGTGAAGACAGAGTTTATCATGCCTGTGAGCTATAAGGAAATCGAAACAGACGCAGATGTAAAGGCTTATTTGCGGGCAAACAAAAAGCTTCCGACGGCATTTATGTCAGACAATGATTTACTTGGATGCCGGGCTCTGCGTGTTTTCAGAATGGAAGGCATTCGGGTACCGGAGGAGGTTTCTTTTATAGGCTTTGACAACAGACCGATCTGTTCTTTTGTAGAGCCTGCGATGAGCACGATACAGCTGCCTTATCAGGAGATGGGCGTTATGGCGGTCTCTCTTTTGATGAGACGCATGGAAAAGAGGGATGCTGCGACACTGAAGTGCTGGGTCAATCCGGAGATGGTGATGAGGGACAGCGTCGGGCGAATGGGATAGAATAAGAAAAAAAGAGAGGTACAGGGAAAGAGACCGTCTTTCCCTGTAC
>CAVFGF010000119.1:0-4095 GCA_963621925.1 Alistipes onderdonkii
CCTGCTTTTCGTTATTTTCTGTCCAATGGTAGCCGGCACGGCTAAACGTGGTTTTCAGCCAGGCGAGAATATCCTCCCGCAGAACCAATTCTTCGCCGAAGTACTCCGAAATAATTTCCTTTGTCAAATCGTCCTGTGTAGGCCCCAGTCCTCCGGTTGTTATAATCAGGTCGCAATCTCTGTATGCCAGCGAAATCAAGTCCTTGAGCCTTTTGGGGTTGTCCCCCACCGTATAATGGTACATGACATCATAGCCGATGTCCTGAAGCTCCCGGGAAAGAAAGGCCGCATTTGTATTTACGACCTGTCCGAATAATATTTCTGTTCCTACCGTTAAAATCGCAGTCTTCATTACTGTCTGAACACTCCTTTGTTTTTCACTACATATTCAATGCCGGAATACACCGTCATGATAAGGCTGGCCCACAGGAAAGCGTAGGAAATATAGTAAAAAGGCGTGTAGAATGCGTACCCCACCAGTTCAAATGCCGGCAAAAGAAGAAGCATAGGCACCGCGATCATCTGGAGTACCGTCTTAATTTTTCCGCTCATTCCCGCGGCGATAACGATTCCCTCCGAGGCCGCCACCGTTCGCATTCCCGCAACGGTAAACTCACGGGCTAAAATGATAATGAGCATCCAGCTCGGCACATATTCCGGTATCAAGAGGCAAAAGGCCGAGTAAACCAGAATTTTATCCGCAAGGGGATCCATGATCTTGCCGAAGTTGGTCACAAGATTGTTTTTTCTGGCAATCTTGCCGTCCAGCATATCCGTAAAGGAAGCCGCGACGAAAAGAACAAATGCCGCAATATGCCAGCCCAGCATATAAAAGGCGATGAAAAACGGCACCGCAATGACTCTGCCAACCGTCAGCTTATTAGGTAAATTCATAATCCTATACCTCCCTACCCACTAAATCATAATCAAAAGCGTCTTCTACCAAAACATTCACCATATCCCCTGCCTTCAGATCTCTGTCCGAAGTGAACAAAACGGAATTGTCGATTTCCGGCGCGTCAAACTCGCTTCGTCCGATATAGCTTCCGTCTTCGTCCTTTTCCTCCACCAAAACTTTAAGTGTCTTGCCGATTTTTTCTCTGTTCAGTTCAAGGGAAATTTCGAGCTGCCTGCGCATAATCCCGTCCAGCCTTTCCGCTTTGACCGCCTCGTCGATCTGGTTTTCCATTTCTCCGGCAACGGTGTTTTCTTCCTGGGAATAAGCGAAAACTCCGAGTCTTGAAAAGCGCATTTCCTGAACAAAATCAAGCAGCTTTTCGTAATCTTCCTCGGTTTCTCCCGGAAAGCCTACGATCAGGGTAGTCCTAATATGAATATCCGGCACTCTTTCCCGCAGCTTGCTTATCGTTTCTTTAATGGAGCTTTCCGTTGAGCGGCGGAGCATGGCCTTTAGCACAGCATCGGAAGAATGCTGAATCGGAATGTCGATGTATTTGCAAATCTTCGGCTCTGTCGCCATAACCTCCATAAGCTCGTCGGTGATGCGGTCTTCGTAGCAATACATGAGGCGAATCCACTCTATCCCCTCTGTTTTGCACAGCTTTCTGAGAAGTTTGGGCAGTCCGTATTCCCCATAAAGGTCAACGCCGTAATTGGTAACGTCCTGGGCGATCAGAATCAGCTCCTTGCAGCCTGCTTTTGCCAGTTCTTCCGCCTCCGCAAGAATATCTTCTTCGGTCTTGCTTCTGTATCCTCCGCGGATTGACGGAATCACGCAATAGGCGCAGCGGTTGTTGCAGCCCTCGGCTATTTTTATAGTTGACGAAAAACAATTATCGTCAAGCTTTCTGCAAAGCTTCGGCAAAACCTCCGCGTAGGAATCCGTGATGTGTTTTGACCGTCTATCCAGTGTTTTCAATATTTCCGGTAGCTTTTCGTACTCATTCACCCCGATGAAGCAGTCCACCTCCGGCATTTCCTCAAAGAGCTCGCTGCCGTATCTTTGGGAAAGGCAGCCGGAAACGATGATCTTCTTGCCCTGCTCTCTATAGGCGCAGTAATCGAAAATTCGCTCGATGGACTCTTTCTTTGCGTCGTTGATGAATCCGCAGGTATTGATGATGATTGCATCTGCATCCTCCGGACTTTCCGCCGTTTCATATCCCGCCTTTTCCAGAAAGCCCTTTGCGGTTTGGGTGTCATTAAAATTTTTCGGGCATCCCAGTGTGTCAATAAATATTTTCATCTGTTAATTTTCCTCTGTATCTGATGTATCTGAATTTAATTCCTTTTCCAGTCCCGCAAACTCCTCCTGAGTCATCAGTACCTGTCTTGGGCGGCTTCCGTCCTGAGGACCGATAATTCCCCGGGCTTCCATCATATCCACGATCCTCGCGGCTCTGTTATATCCGATCCTGAACCGTCTTTGGAGCATGGAAACCGAAGCCTGTCCGCTGTTTATCACAAGGTCGATGGCATCCGGGAGAAGCTCATCTGTGTCATCTGGGCTATCTTGAACGTTGCTGCGCTCGATCTTGCTGAGAACATCCTCATTATATTCGGTCTTTTCAACCTGTCCCTTGACAAATTCAATTACCTTGTGAACCTCATTATCCGAGACGAAAGTTCCTTGAACTCTGATCGGCTTTCCCATGCCCATAGGACTGAAGAGCATGTCACCTTTTCCTACGAGCTTTTCTGCGCCTTGCATATCGAGGATTGTACGTGAATCAACCTGTGAGGAAACCGCAAAGGCAATCCGAGACGGAATGTTGGCCTTGATAACCCCCGTAATTACGTCAACCGACGGTCTCTGGGTCGCTACGATGAGGTGCATCCCTGCGGCCCTTGCCATCTGCGCCAGCCTGCAAATGGATTCTTCAATCTGGGATGGTGCTGCCATCATCAGGTCTGCGAGCTCGTCTATGATGATCACCACCTGCGGCATCACCCTTTCATTTTCGCCATTTGCAACGACAAATTCGTTGAAGGATTCAAGGTCTTTTACTCCTTCTTCGGCGAATTTTTTGTATCGGTCGGTCATCTCCGCAACTGCCCAGTTGAGAGCTGCTGCCGCCTTGGACGGGTCTGTTACCACCGGAATCATCAGATGCGGTATTCCGTTGTAATTGCCAAGTTCGACAACCTTAGGATCTATCAGTATGAGCTTTACCTCGTCAGGATTTGCCTTGTAGATAAAGCTGGTGATGATGCTGTTGATGCATACGGATTTGCCGGAGCCCGTGGACCCTGCAATGAGTAGATGCGGCATGGACTTGAGATCGGCTACGATGGCATTTCCGCTTATATCCTTGCCTACCGCAAATGTAATCTTCGATTTGCTGTGCCTAAAAGCATCCGAATCTATGATCTCACGAAGCCTTACCATGGTTACCTTTTCGTTTTCGACTTCGATTCCAACCGCAGCCTTTCCGGGTATCGGGGCCTCTATTCTTATGGATTTAGCCTCCATATTCAGAGCGATGTCGTCTGCGAGTCTCACGATGCTGCTTACCTTTACGCCAACTGCCGGCTGAATTTCGTATCTGGTAACCGTAGGACCCTGGGTTACCTGAATTACATGTGCATCAACATGGAAGTTCTTGAGGGTTTCCTCTAATTTCAGGGCCATTTCCTGCAAATGTGCTGTCGGCGTTCTCGCTCCGGCAGCAGGCTTTTCCAAGAGGTTTATAGGTGGCTTCTTGTATTTGTCCGGTGTCTGGGCCATGTTGATCTCTTCGGTAGTAAGCATCGCTTCCTTTGCTTCCTTGTTAGTGATCTTTTCGACAGGCTCCGCTGCCGGTGTTCCCTGCACTTCGACTGCCTTTTCGGGGACAAATACGGTCTGCTGCGGAGGCTCCTGCGTAAGGCCAAAGCCGTTCTGCGTCTTGCGTTCTGTCTCGAGGCCATACGTGCCGGCCTTTGCCGTAGCAAACAGTGCGTCGTCTTGCATGTACTTCAGCAGATTATTTGATTTTTTAATGTCTTTCGCATCCTGAGATTCCTTTATGCTCTCAGAAGGCGGAGTATATTTTGAAGGTTCGGTTGTCACATCCAAGTGAGCGTGTTCCTTTATCAGCTTTCTTTCTTCGATTTTGTCCGATATTTTCTCAAAGAATCTCGATACCGGTGTAT
>CAVFGF010000120.1:0-3938 GCA_963621925.1 Alistipes onderdonkii
GTAGGTTCGATAGATATTTTTCAGAAGCGTCGATTTACCGCAGCCGTTCGGTCCGACCAACCCCACAAACTCTCCGTCCTCCACCTGCAGGCAGATTTGCTCGAGAATCCTATTTCCGCCAATCTGAAAATCCAGATTTTTTACCTGTAAGCTCATCTAAAGTCACCCCTGCTTTCTGCCTGCGCTGCCCTTGCGAATCAGATAGAGGAAGAAGGGTGCGCCGATAAATGCCGCAATCACTCCGATGGGAAGCTCCTCCGGAGCAATGATAATCCGGGAAACCAGATCCGCGATCATCGTAAAAAGACCGCCCGCCAGAATCGCCACCGGAATCAGCCTTTTGTGACCGGAGCCCACAAAGCTTCGCATGATATGAGGCACCACCAGCCCCACAAAGCCAATGACACCGCTGACGGATATCACGACGCCGGTCAAAACCGTCGAGGCCACGATGATGAGAAGCTTGGTCTTTCGGGTATCCACTCCCAGCGTCTCTGCCACATCATCTCCTAAAAGCAGGACATCCAGTTCTTTGGCAAAGAACCAAATCACACAGACTGTGACAACCGCTACGATGGCTACGTATTTTACGCGATTCCAGGCTGCTCCGCTCAAGGAGCCCACCATCCAGTACTGTGCCATCTTGGTCTTATCCGAGCCTTGATTAAAGCCATAGATAATCAGATTTGTGACCGCGGAAAAGAAAGCCGACGTCGCGATACCGGCCAGTACGAGCTGCGTCGAGGTAATTCTTCCCTTGATCGAAGCAATGCTGAGAGACAGGCAGATCGAAAGGGCTGCCCCAAGGGTTGCTCCGAAGATTACCGAATAGCCGCCCATAAAGCTGAACCAGCCCAGGATGATCACACCGACTGCGCCGGCAGATGCACCGGAAGAAATACCCAGGACATACGGATCTGCCAGGGGATTCTTGGTCAGGGCCTGCATCAGAACACCGCAAAGCGATAGGCCTGCTCCGACGATGAAGGCCATCAGAACTCTCGGAAAGCGAATATTCCAGATGATATTTTCCGTCTTCGCCTCCCAGGTCATCTCATAGATTTCTTTTCCCGATATCTTATTTACCAGTATTTTCCAGATATCCGTTGCCGATACCTCCACTGCGCCGATGGTCGTAGAGAGAATTACCGCTGCCATGATGAGGAAGAATACCAGAGCAAGAGTCAGATAAAAGCGCCTCTTCCCCGCATTTTTTGTTTCCTTCATAAGTTCCTCCAGCTCTCGTCAAAGACAGGGGAGTCTGCAGCTCCCCCGTCTTGTCTTGCTATCCCGTTTTTAAAATTTATCCGGATAAAGCTGTCCTGCAATGGTCTTTACCGCATTGGCACTGCCCGCACTTCCCTGCATATCGCTGCAGCATACGGAGTAGATTCTGCCTTCCTTGACAGCTGTCAGATTCTTTGTAAATTCATTGGTCTTCAGAAACTCTGTCTTTTCCGCTACGTCATCGTCATTGTACTGCAGAATCAAAATGACGTCCGGATCCCGCTCTACAACCTCTTCCCAGGACGGTGTCGCCCAGCCTGCTTCGATATCATCAAAGATGGAAATTCCGCCGGCCAGCTTGATGATGTCGCCCGGCATACCCTGGCATGCCGTAAACGGAGCATCCTCTCCGGAATCGTAAGCAAATACCGTAACCGGATTCTCATAGGCCTCGTCGCCCAGCGCATCCTTGACCTCCTGCAGGGTATCCTTCATCGCCTGAATCTTCTCTGCTGCTGTATCCTGCACCTTAAAGATATCACCCAGGGTCTCATAATCCTTGTAGAGATCCTCGAAGGTCGCCTTGTCGGAGCAAACATACGGGAAATAAGTCGCAATGCCATTCTCATCGCAGAACTCCTTGCTGAAGTTCTTATCGGAGAATACAGAATCCCAGCCAATCAGGAAATCACAGCCGGTAGACAGGAGCTCCTCCTTCGACATCGTCGTCAGACCCTTATTCGGCTCCAGAAGCTGCGGCACTTCATCCCGCGCTGCATACTCGGAAGCAGTACTCCAGCAGGTCCCCTTGGTATAGCCTGCCATCTGGCTCTCCAGTCCCAGGTCAAAGAAGAAATCTGCCATCTGATCTCCGGAGGCTACGACTGCGGAAGGCATCTCGGTAAAGGTATATTCTACGTTTTCACCGAGACCCGAGCGCTCCAGATTCAGGGTAATGGTCACCGGTTCATAAGCTGCATCCGTATCCGCAGCCTCTGCGGTTTCCGTGCTTTCCTCTGCATCGGTGCTCTCCTCTGTCGTCTCTGCCGTATCTGTGCTCTGACTTCCGCAGCCAGCCAGCATGCCGGCCGCGAGACAGGTACTTAACAATACGCTTACAAGTTTCTTTTTCATTTCATTTTCCTCCTTGTTTGATTTGTCCACTCCGCCGCAGTACGATAAGTTTTTATTTAATAGGAGATTCCAACGGAATTTCCTATTAAATAAAAAAGCACCATCTGATCTTTTCTTCGATCAGATGATGCACCCGTATTCGGCATCAAGGAAGTCTCTCCCCTTGATTCTTTTGCAAAGGTCATGGACCGTGACCGCAAAAGCAGAATAAGCAGGTCTTCTGGCTTCGCGCTGACCTTTTTGCTCTCTTCCTTCCCACCTGCAGCTTTCGTTTATCGATCCGGGCAGTGAAAGAGAACGGTCTTTCCCAGCGCTTACAGCGGCGGCACCGCACGGGAATTTCACCCGTTTCCCTTTTCATCAGCTTGATATGCTGACACTTACTCCGTTAAATTTATAACATATTGTTTTCTGATTTGTCAAGCATAAGCAGCGAAGTTTCCCATTACGCAAAAGAGCTTCCGGAAATTCCGGAAGCTCTTAGCAGTCGATAGGGGAATCGAACCCCTGTTTTCGCCGTGAGAGGGCGACGTCTTAACCGCTTGACCAATCGACCATTTTTGTACCGCTCGCTTGCGACTTGTTTAGTATATAATAGGTCAACGGAAAATGCAAGCATTATTTTTCAAAATTTTTAATTTCTTTATATTGCATATATTTTTTATATTTTTCTGACAATTTATTGTGTAGACACTCTTCCGTCCTCTCCCACCGTCACACCCTCGAAGCATAACTCCTGCAAAGCGCTGTAGAAGTTTGCTCTCTCGTTTTCCTTCATCAAATCCATTTGATTGGATGCACTGACGCATGGAATCACGCGAACATCGACGCTGTCACCGGTCAGGGTAAGCTCTGCCATCATCGTCTCGTAGCTGCGGTTGGCGAAGATGAAATTGCCGAGGCTGTAAAAGATGGGTTTTCCGTTGTAATACTCGATGCCCTGGAGCACATAAGGATGAGCGCCGATGACGGCGTCCGCACCGGCATCGATATATTGGCGAGCCAGGCTCTTCTGGTAGTCCTCCGGTGTCGTATTGCGTTCGATGCCCCAGTGGACAAAGACGACGACGTAGTCGCAGCTTTGCTTTGCTTCCCGGATCTCGGCCACAAGCTTCGTCGCATCATAGGTCGTAAAGAGGCCGGAATTGCCGTTTGTCGCGGTCCAGGAATTCTCCGGAATCACCCGGGTCGCCCCCAAGAAACCGATGGTTCGGCCGCCGGTTTCGATGGTTTTTAGGGCACTCGCCTCCGCGAGATTCTGTCCTGCGCCCACATGAAGGATATCTGCTTCATCCAGGGTCTGCAGGGTCTCTGTAAGGGGGTCTCTTCCAAAATCCAACATATGGTTATTTGCCAGGGTGACGATATCGACGCCAAGCTCCGGCAAAACACTTACATACTTCGGATTCACACGGAAGGTATATTGCTTATCTGCCGCCTCCCCGGTGGTACCGAACGGAAATTCCTCGTTCAGCATAAAGATGTCTGCACTTTTTGTGACGGAAAGAAGCCCGGAGGTAGCCGCGGCTGAGATTCCGCTTTTGCTGTACTTTTCCTGCAGCTGCTCCGTCAGATAG
>CAVFGF010000121.1:0-3797 GCA_963621925.1 Alistipes onderdonkii
GCTTATCATCTTGAGTTGCTTGTGTTATACTTTTATTCATAGCATGAGCCTCCGGTTTCTAATTGTTTTTGAGCAACTCAATTATACCAAAACCAGATGGTTTCATGCTATATTTATGCCAGTTATTATTGAATTTTCAAGGCGCATAGGCACTTATTCAAGTGCGAAGTTTGAGTCAGATATTCAAAGTCCTCCGGTGAGCCGTCTTCCTTATACATTCCCGGCGCAAAGAGCAGTCTTTTGTAGACCCGGTGTCTTCTCGCAAATCCACGGTCCTCATCCACCTCGAACCATTCGCTTTCCTGAAAATCCTTCGGCCTCGTATAACCCATGATGTCCTTTGAAAAATTCTTCATAAAATACCGGGATGCACCTGTATTTTCATAAAGCACCTCTCCCGCTTCATCGTCCATGAAGGCTTCATCTTTTCCGTCGGTAATTCCGATGATTCCCTGCTCCGCTGCAAATCTCAGCACACGAATCAGTTTTCTCCGGTTTGTATACAAGGTCCAGTCCGAGATCTCGCCCGGCAGATTTGCCGTGATATATTCCGTCAGCTGGGACAGGATAAATTGCTCCTGTGCATCCCGATCTTCCAGAAACATTAATAAGACGCAGAGATAGGCATACTCCTCCTTTGAAGAAAATTGCTGAATGCCCATAAATATTTCCGGTATGACCGGAATCTTCTCCAGCTTGATCAGGAGGGAATTATCCAGGATCTGGCAGCCCAGCTTCTCGGTAGTAAATTTCCGCAGCTCCCCCAGTGCATCTCTGATTTTATAATAGGTTTCCTTATCTCTGGATTTTAGGATCCACCTTTTGCTTAAAAGAGCTTCCAGCTCCCTCATGCCTCTTCCTCCTGAAATACGATCGATAGCCTTGGCATCGTAAAGTTTCCGTCCTCACAATGCACGACGCAGGTCTCTCCTGCCCTGCTTCTGTCCAGCATATATCTTCTTCCGTCATCTGTTCTTGCCGAAAAATCTGCAGACTCCATGGCATCCGACAGCCATTTTAAAAGGATCTCCCGGATTCTCGGCTCCAGCACCGGCAATTTGTCAAAATCTATCCTGCCGTCCGCTTCCAGAGCCCGGAGTTTTTCCGTCTCTTCCTTTTGCTGCTCCAGCATCCTGCGCCTGGTCTCCTGCTTCTGCTCCGACGATTCCCGGATGACGCTTCTTCTGGATTTTTCTCTGTATGTACGCACCCTCGGCTTCAGCGTAACATGCATGGGCTGCTCCTCATAGACTCCGACGTTCATACTGTCCGTCTCGCGGATCAGCTCTCCGGTCAGATGCTGCGGGCATTCCATCCCGAATACCATGGCTGACATCTTATGTGCCTCTTCCATATCCCGACATCGCAGAAATAACTCTGCCACCTTCCGGTATTCTTCCTTCCGGTTCGCTCCCAGAGCATTCTTCTCACTCAATTGTGCGGCATATCTTGTAATCCGACGGATGATGTCATTGGTCGCATCGAAGAGCTTCCCGGCCTCGTTCTCCTGCCCATCGCTTCCCACAAACCAATCGTAGATGCTTTGATACCGTCCCTGCACCTTCTGCTCGATCATCTCTCGCGAAACTTCCATATCCATGCGGGGAATCGACCATTCATACTCGATCACCTTTTCAAATACCCGGGTTTTCAGCTCTTTGCTCTGCAGGCGTAAGTGTTCTTCGATCACTCCCACATTTCTCTGCAGTCCCTTGATAAAGCTTCGCAGATACTCGATCAGCCGATCCTTAAATACTAAAAATTCCTTGGTATGCATCATCTCTTCGGCCCGCACACTGTTCAGATCCCGGATATAATCCTGATAATTCTGATTCAGCCGGACAAAATCATTGTTCAGATCGGTCCACCAGGTATAAACTTCACTTTTATCTTTTTCAGCCATGTCCTGGAACCGCTCGATACTTCTTCGGATGCGCTCCAGAAGTGTCGGCTCCAGCGAAGCTCCCTCCACAAAGAGATTCTCCAGCCGAAGTACCAGTCGTTCGATCTCCACGCTGTACTCCGTCATCTGATAGCGGTACTTTTTGTTCTTGAATTCCTCGATCGACGCGACCTTTTTGGTATCCTGGATGGTATTCAGGTTCTTCCACTCTGCCAGCATCGTGAGATCCTGCTGACACTGCTCCGGCCTGTAGTCTGCAAATAGCGGATCCTGCAGCATCTCCTCATAGACCTCTTCCTGATACAGCCAGTATTTTAATTTCTCATAATGCTCAAAAAAAATGCGCATGATACAACGGTATCTGCTCACATTATCGGCATTCAAATATTTCGCTTCTGTCAGCGGTCTGATCAGTTTGTCTGAGGCCTGCATGAAAAATTTCTCCTTTTTGTTATTACTTTTATTATATGCAAAAAGCTGTAAAGTTCAACGAAGATTTTTACAGTTTATGTATGAATCGGTTCCTTCCATCGTTCCGCCTTGAAAATGATCGGAAAATAAAATACAATCTTACCGAGACACTAGGTACAGCATCACCCCGAGAGGCGGATAATAGCTATGAATTGTAAAGAAATGATAACCCTTCCCGAATTGAAGGATGTTTTGAATTTGAAAGCCGGGGCAGAGGGTCTGACAAATCCGATTCGATGGATCTATTTTGCGGACTGTCTGCAGTGCATCCGAAATGAATATCGGATCGAGGATTACATCCACGGCGGAGAATTTGTGGTCCTTACCAATAGGAGCCTTACAGACGACAGTATCCGATTGATCGAGCTAATCAGCAGGATGCAGGAATATCACATTGCCGCGCTCGGCATTAACGAAGGGCAGATATCCGATGATATGGTCGCCTATTGTAATACAAACAGTCTGCCGCTCTTTGAACTTCCCGAGAAGTTTCCGCTGGTGGACTTGAGTCAGATCATGTGTCAGAGGCTTGTCCTCGAGCAGAATCATAAAAATTCCGCTGAACAGCTGTTTACTTCGATTCTGGATGCGGAGCATCTGAACCGGGAAAATGTATTTGCACAGGCGAAATTTTTAAACGTGGATTTGTCAGGAGAATTCCGCGTCATCGAATTTGCCTACCGAAAGGATAAGGCTTCCTGCGATTCCCTTACCATCGGACAAGCCATCGGCAGAATTATCTCCACCGAATTCTCCTGTCATCTGTCCGAAAATATTCTGA
Organism: Alistipes onderdonkii; assembly: GCA_963621925.1. Classification (GTDB taxonomy): domain Bacteria; phylum Bacillota; class Clostridia; order Lachnospirales; family Lachnospiraceae; genus Laedolimicola. The sequence goes on from CAVFGF010000121.1 coordinate 3,156, forward strand.
TACAGCTGCAGACCGGTACGGTTCTTGCGCTGGTTCCATCCGGCCGGATCAGTGACGACCGGTTAAAAAAAGTACTTAGCGAAATCGCTGCTGCTGCAGACCGGGAATATCATACGAAGCTCTATATCGGTGTCGGCAACAGCACCGGTTATCTCGAGGATGTGAAGCTCAGCCGTAATGAAGCCTCCGCTGCCATCAAGGTTGCAGACATCACGAATGCAGAGGAGTCCATCTATTTTTACAAGGATCAGGGTCTGTATACCCTCATATCCAAGATTTCCGACGAGAAATTTCTGGATGAATTCGTCGAGAAGAATCTTGGCAGACTGATCCACGCAGACGAGCTCCATGACGGCCGTCTCTGTGAAACCCTTGAGAATTATCTGAATCATAACTGCAGCGCAAAATATACCGCCGAATCCATGTATCTTCATCGCAATACCTTAAATTACCGTCTGAATAAGATTCAGGAGCTGCTGGGAAGGGATTTGAATGATATCGAAAGCTGCCTGACTCTGAAGCTCGCTTTTATGATACGGAATTACCATAAGAATCTCGTTTAACTCGCACTTAAGGAAATACTGATTTAATCAGCATTTCCTTAGTACCTCCGGTGGATCGCACGGATTTGCAAGGGAATTT
>CAVFGF010000122.1:0-3499 GCA_963621925.1 Alistipes onderdonkii
AACTCCCACACGGCACGTCATGATCGAGTGTGCACCACCAACGAACACCCGGGTGACAGTGTACAGCTGTCGAATGAACGCAAGCTGTCTTTAGAGGCCGGGAGCGACACCAACAAATTCGCAATGGAAGTGCTGTTCCGCGTCATGCAGCTGCGGGCGCCCACCCCGGGCTACTTCCATAACGCTGTTCCATGTGGGAAGTTTGAGTTTCTTACCCCAGCAGGGTCTTCAGGTCCTCTTCCGGTGTCGTGATCGGTGCGATTCCGAAATGCTCCACCAGATAGTTCAGGACATTCGGTGATACGAAGGCCGGCAGGGTCGGACCCAGACGGATATTCTTGATGCCGAGATGGAGCAGGGTCAGCAGGATGCAGACCGCCTTCTGCTCATACCAGGACAGCACCATGGAGAGCGGCAGATCATTGACTCCGCAGCCAAAGGCCTCCGCCAATGCTACTGCAATCTGAATCGCACTGTAGGCATCGTTGCACTGTCCCACATCCATCAGACGGGGCAGGCCGCCGATGGTGCCCAGATCCAAATCATGAAAACGATATTTGCCGCAGGCCAGGGTCAATACGACCGTGTCGGCCGGCGTCTGCTTCACAAATTCCGTATAATAGCTCCGTCCCGGACGTACACCGTCGCAGCCGGCTACCAGGAAGAAATGCTTAATAGCCCCACTCTTGACTGCGTCGATGACCTGATCCGCGACACCCAGTACTGCATCATGCGCAAAACCCGTCATGACCTCGCTGCCGCCGTTCATACCGGTACGAGCCTGATCCTCCGGATAGCCGCCCAGCTCCAGCGCCTTCTCGATCACAGGCGTAAAATCCTTCTCCTCGCCGATATGGGTGATCTCCGGATAGGATACCAGGGCCGTCGTGTATACACGGTCGGAATAGCTTCCCTTCGGCGGCATCAGACAGTTCGTCGTAAAGAGAATCGGTGCCGGAAGGTCTGCAAATTCCTTTTGCTGATTCTGCCATGCCGTACCGATATTTCCCTTCAGGTGCGGATATTTCTTAAGCTCCGGATACGCATGAGCCGGCAGCATCTCCCCGTGGGTATAGATGTTGATGCCTTTTCCTTTTGTCTGCTCCAGAAGAAGCTTCAGATCCCGCAGGTCATGGCCGCTGATAACGATAAAGGGGCCTTTTTCAATGGTTAAGGAAACCTTTATCGGTGCCGGCTTTCCGTAGCTCTCGGTATTCGCCCTATCAAGGAGCGCCATGCATTTCAGATTCTTTTCGCCGACCTCCAGAACGATGGGCAGCAACTCCTCCATGCCCCAGTCCTCCCCGATGGCAAAAAGTGCCTTTGCAAAGAAGACATTGACCTCCTCATCGGTATAGCCCAGCACCATCGCATGATGCGCATAGGCTGCCATGCCGCGGATACCAAAGAGAATCAGGGACTTCAGGCTTCGCACATCCTCATTGGCATTCCAAATCTCATTCATATCGTAATCGTCGGTTCGTCCGCAGGCTGAGCTACAGACTGCACAGTCCGGTACCAGCTTCTGCTTTTCTGCATGGACGCGGTCGATCAGCTTCTGCAGCGTCTCCTTATGGAAGTTTACGTTCGTAACCGTCGTAAAAAGGCCTTCGATCAGGATCTCTCCCACTGCCGCTGCCTTCTCTTGCTCCCCTCCGGTCGCCCTCGCCAGGCCGACCATCGCTCCCGTCAGCTCATCCTGCAGCTTTGCGACGTCCGCGGTCTTTCCGCATACGCCTGCTTTTCCCGTACAGCCGCTGCAACCAGCGGTCTGCTCACACTGAAAACAAAACATCTGATTTTCCATTTTCCTCTCCTTATTCATCTAATAATTTTCCATCCGTAGAGATGGTAACTACCTGCCAGGGAATGAATTTCCCGCTGTTTTGCAGCGCTTTCTTCGCTGCATTCTCCAGACCACCGCAGCACGGCACTTCCATACGGACTACCGTGACGCTCTTGATGTCATTGTCCCGGATGATCTCAGTCAGCTTCTCGGAATAATCTACGCCGTCAAGCTTCGGACAGCCCACCAGGGTAATGTGGCCGCGGATGAAGCGCTCATGGAAGGCCGCATAGGCATAAGCGGTACAGTCTGCCGCGATGAGAAGCTTCGCCCCGTCAAAATACGGTGCATGGACGGGCACCAGCTTGATCTGGACCGGCCACTGGGACAGTCGGCTGGTCTGCTCTGTCTGTACGGTCTGACAGCCCTCAGCTTCCGTATGATGAATTCTCTTCGACTGGGTTCCCGGACAACCGCAGGGCAAGGTCATCCCCTCTTTTTGCATCTTCTCCTGCTTCTTTGCCAGAACTGCCTTTTCGTCATAGGCTGCTGCCTCCCTCTCCACGAAGGTAATGGCTCCCGTCGGACAGGCCGGCAGGCAATCTCCCAGGCCGTCGCAATAATCATCGCGCATCAGCTTTGCCTTTCCGTCCACCATGCCGATGGCGCCCTCATGGCAGGCCGCCGCACAGGCGCCGCAGCCATTGCATTTTTCCTGATCGATCTCGATAATCCGTCTCTTCATTCCCGCATCTCCTTCTTCATCTGTGTCTCGCTTGAATCAGCGTTGAATCAGCGTTTCCTTAAGCAGCTCTCGCAATTGCTTCTTGATTCACAGTGTAGTACAATAAATTCTATAATTCGGTTGATTTTTCAACAAAAGGAGCAATTTATGAAAAATTTTCTCTCTGTCATCGGTTCTTCCCGCCTCTTTTCCGGTATCTCGGAGGCCGAAATCTCTGCCATGCTTTCCTGTCTCGGCGCAAAAAAAGAAAGCTTCCCGAAGGATGCTTTCCTCTTGCGCGCCGGCGATACAACCCGAGCCATCGGTCTCGTTCTCTCCGGAACCCTCCTGGTCATTCAGGAGGATATCTGGGGAAACCGCAATATTGTCTCGAAGGTCGGCCCCGGCCAGACCTTTGCCGCCACCTTTGCCTGCGCACCGGGAGCGGTATTGAATGTCAGCGTGATGGCAGAGACGCCGGTCACTGTTCTCTTTTTAAATGTCAAGCGAATCCTGACGCTCTGTCCCTCCGCCTGTGCGCATCACAGCCGCATCGTCCGCAATCTTCTGGCTGAGCTGGCCTATAAAAACCTGCGCTTCAGCGAGAAGCTCACGCACATGGGGCAGCGCACGACGCGGGCGAAGCTGATGTCCTACCTTTCTGCCGAGGCTCAGCGAGCCGGCACCTGTGAGTTCGACATTCCCTTTTCCAGACAGCAATTGGCGGATTATCTCGCTGTCGAGCGAAGCGGCCTCTCGCTGGAGCTCGGGAAAATGCGGGATGCGGGACTGCTGGATTTTCACAAAAATCACTTTGTCCTAAGGAAATGCTGATTAAATCAGCGTTTACGCTTTTTCGTAACTGTTCAGTACCTTCACAGTTACGATGCAAAATCCATGAAAATCGGCTTCGCCGATGGGATTTTGCATTTTCATCACTTACATACGCCCTCAGCAGCAGGTGCTTCGGGCTGGTTCTGAATAGTTAC
>CAVFGF010000123.1:0-3457 GCA_963621925.1 Alistipes onderdonkii
CAAAATCCATGAAAATCGGCTTCGCCGATGGGATTTTGCATTGTTGAATCATTTACATACGCCCTCAGCAGCAAGTGCTTCGGGCTGGTTCTGAATAGTTACCCTTTTCTACTTTATAAGCGCCGGACGACAGCATGAATCTCCTGGGTCTGATCTCCTCCATTGAAGAGAATGCCCCGGTTGATGGCGCATTCGGAGGCATCCCGGCCGTCGCCCAGCTTAATATATCCATTATCGGCCAGGCAGCGGTTTGTAGGGTCAATGCCTACCCATTTTCCATCCAGGAGAGCCTCCGCCCAGGCGTGACTCTCCCCCTCGCCCTCCATCAGACCACAGACATATCTCGCCGGAATTCCTGCCATACGAAGCAGCGCCAGGTAAATATGGGCATAGTCCTGGCATACGCCCTTTCCGAGCCTCCAGGCCTCTTCCGCCGTCGTCCGAGCCTCAGTCAAAGCCTTCTCATACGCAAAACGAGCCCGCATCTCATCCATGATACGAAGACAGGTTTCTAGGTTCTGCCCATATCCGGAGCGATCCAGACTGTAAAAATACCCGGTAAGCTCACTTCCCGGAATGCTTTTTCCAAAGGGCTGGCGGTACATGCCAACCAGCCCGTTTTCCTCTTCCCAGACTCCCGGAAAGCTCTCCACCGTACCCACTATCCGAAATCGAAAGACATCATGAGGTTCCGGTATATTGCCGTACAGCTTGGGATTTCTCCATCCGTCGATTCCCTCTGACCACCGGGAATCCGGTTCCATCCGAATCGTCTTCTCCAGCAGCTTCTGCCGCACGCTTTCCTTTGGAATACATTTAATCGTATAAAAGCAGCGCTCTACAGGCTTTGAATATCGGATCTCCATCTGATAATCAAATTGCAAGTGCATGTTGACTGGCTCCTTATTTATGGGTATCTATATGATATCCACGAATTGCTCCGCTGCAAAGCAGCTCCCGCAATTCTAAAACATTCGGAATCCGCTGATTTACTGCGTAAATCGCTACTTCCTCATGTTTTGTTGGTCCCAAAGTCTTTCACCCACTTATGAGCAAGCTCATGTGGGTTCAGACCTTTGAACCCTGATATCATATGATGAACTCTACATTTGCTACGATTGTATAATAATCCAAATGCTCCTCTTCTGCAAGCTTCTTTACCTTTTCCAATCGTTCCTTATCATAGGGAAGGCCGCATTTCTCCACTCTCGGAATCATACGGTGCACCTCTCTTCGAATTTCCTCGGTATCACTGCCCAGTCTCGCATAGAGATCGATGCGCTCGATCCGTTTTCCGGCCTTGATGATATTGCGGGTCTCCTCGCTGTCGATGCGGTCATCGATGCTTCCCCAGAAGGCCAGAATGTCATCCAGGACACGCTGCAGCTCATACAGCGGAGCCTGACTTTTCGCAGCCTTATTCATCGCATAGATGGCCAGTTGGATATAGGACAAGGCCTCGGTGCTGATATTTTCCCGGAGAACAATGGCATTGTCATAGGCCCGGGTCAGGTTGCGGATGATAGAATCCGGATTGGACTCATCGAAGGGGTAGGATTTTAAAAATTCTTCTTTCGACTGGTAAATATTGGGAATATCTACAGAGCTGCAAAATGCTGCATAGCTGTCTTCTTCCTCATCGATCATCTGATCGTAGCTGGTGAAAAACATCCGGATCGTCGTATAGACCCGCTCCGTATACCTCCCAAGCCAATAAAGTCTGGAACCTTGTTCTACTGAGATAATACCCATGTGTCTTTAAAGCCTCCTCCCTGTGAAGAATTTACGATAAACGAATTCGGGTTTCTGGAAAATCTTGTAAGTCCACTCTTCCAGACCACCGGCTCCTCTCCCATCAATACAAAGGCTCTCAAATCGGCCTTCCTGGGAACCTCTTTTCCGTCCTCCAGGATATCGAGATCCTGGAAATCGATGACCTCCTGAGCGATAAAGCGCCGCGGCTCCTTTTTCAGAAGCTCGATGAAATCAGCCTTTTGCTCCTTCGTCATCGCATTTCCGAAGACAACGCCGTAGCCGCCGGCCTCTGCCACATCCTTCCATACCAGGTCGTCGAAATGCTCCAGCGCATATGCCCTGTCCTCCTCATAGAAAGGAAGATAGGTGGGCGCATTCTGAAGAATGGCATCCTCGCCGAGATAATATTTGATCATCTTCGGCACAAAATAATAGATGCCCTTATCGTCCGCCACGCCATTGCCGGGTGCGTTTAAGAGGGCGACATTTCCCTTTCGAAAGACATCGTAAATATGGGGAATACCGATGAGGGATTCCGGGTTAAAGGTCATCGGATCCAGATATTCGTCGGAAATTCTCCGATATACCGCGCCCACCGGTTCTTTTTTGCCAGAAGCCGTCAGATAATAAAGATGATCATTCTCGACCACCAGCTCGGAGCCATTGACCAGATAGGCTCCCGTCTTTTCCGCCAGATAAGAATGCTCAAAGTAGGCCGCATTATATCTTCCGGGAGTCAGGATTACATTATGGCCACCCGTATTGACATAATCCATCGTTTTTTTCAGAAGCTCTGCATAATCCCGGTTATTCAGAAGCTTCGTCTTCTTAAAGGTCTCCGGTGAACAGCGCCTGCACAGCTCCCGCGCAATCATCGGGTACGAAGCGCCGGAGGGTACTCGCAGATTGTCCTCCAGGATATACCACTGCTCATCCTTCCCCTTGACCAGGTCGATGCCGGAAATATGGGAGTAAATATTCTTCGGCGGCGTCACGCCCTCGCATTCTGCCAGATAACCGCTGGAAATAAAGATAAATTCCTCCGGAATCACGCCGTCCCTTACGATCTGCTTCTTGCTGTAAATATCCTTCAGAAAAAGATTCAGTGCTTTGACCCTTTGCTTCAGCCCACGCTCCAGCATCTCAAATTCGTCATGCTCGATGACCCGCGGAATCGCGTCAAAGGGAAACAGCTGCTCCCTGAATTCGTTGTTTTTGTAAATACCAAACTTGACACCATAGCGTGCCAGCAGCTCGTTCACATAATCGGTATGTTCGATCAGCTCCTTCATAAAACTCCTCCCATCTTTTACACAACAAAAAGGCGCTTTGCATATATGCAAAACGCCTTTGTTTCGAATAAGAATGCATTGTAACTGTTCAGTATCTTCATAGTTACAATGCATTCATTCTAGCACGCGAAATTTACGGTGTCAAGATCCATGCATGGCCATAAATGCGCATAAAAAATCCTGAAGGCCTAATTTTTAAGCTTTCAGGATTTTTTGAGAGGCGACAACCAGATTTGAACTGGTGATCAGGGTGTTGCAGACCCACGCCTTACCACTTGGCTATGTCGCCATCAACTATGATATTATATCACGGCGAAATGAATTCGTCAAGATATAAATGACTCCTACGGGAATCGAACCCGTGTTACCGCCGTGAAAGGGCGATGTCTTAACCGCTTGACCAAGGAGCC
>CAVFGF010000124.1:0-3394 GCA_963621925.1 Alistipes onderdonkii
CCATTGAGTAAATATGGCATCCATTCCGTCCGTGTTCTTTCACATAATACAATGCCCGATCGGCATCTTTAAACAAACTTTCTCCCGGATTTTCTCGATCCATAAATGCCACTCCCACACTCAGCGATACCGCCGGGATATTTTTCTCCTGAATGGCAAGCTGATTGTTAATTCTGCCTATTTTACTCTCGATCGTATATCCAAGATCACTTGTCACATCCATCATGACAACAGCAAATTCATCTCCGCCGATTCGACAGACATGGTCAATCGAGCGAAAATCCTCTGCCAAAAGCTTTGACACACGTTTCAGGATACTATCTCCCACCTCATGCCCATAGGTGTCATTGACGTTCTTAAAATGGTCTACATCCACAAGGATCAATGCAGAATTTCGCTTATCCTTTTCCATCGACCTCAGGATTTGATCAAAGGAGCCACGGTTTAGTACCCCGGTCATCGGATCACGTTCTGCCCGTTCCTTGATAAGCTTCTCATCTGTAATATCACGAGCGACATACAGTGCTTCCACCGCTCTGCCGTTCTCGTCTCTTCGTTTTACAATAAAACGCGCCTGCATCCATCGGCCTGCAGGTGCTTTGTAATCCGTTGTTACGGTATTCACCTGTTCCAATCTGTCAGCCAGCGTATCCAGATCCAGGAATTTACAGAAACCTTCTCTGAATTCCTGTTCTATAAAGGCTTCTAGGATCGTATCCTTTACATCATCAAAATTGCCTTTTCTTGCCGCAACCCTTCCCATGAGCGGTACACTGGTTAGGATTTCATATTCATGCGTAATGATATCTGCCTGAAATATTGTGGAGTAAATGGTTGACAGAGAATTAATCACCTCTGCATGTTCTTTTTCTTCCTTGAGTCGTGCTTCCTCGAGCGCCCTTTCCCTCTTTTGAATTTCTTTCTGTTCTTCTACAATTTTGTCGATGAGCCGGAATCCCACTACGACATTGTCTGTATTTTCTACTCTTCTGAAATCATACTGATAATAATGCTGTATGCCATCTTCTATATTGCGATATGTTCCGACGTATTTATCCTGCTTGGAGAATACCCGCCTGATATTTTCTACATTCAGGGTTTCCTTTATCCGCTTCTTATCATCCGGGTGGACCGTTTCATGCACCCATCGTTCCACAACGGCATCAAACTGGAATGTCTGATCGCTAACGTCTCTGATCGCTCTTACAGTATAGTTCTCGGCAAGTCTGACAGCCCGTGCAGTTCCTTCCTTCAGATTTGCAAGAAATACATTTCCGAAGCTTCGAGACAAGGCTTCGATGATTGCAAGCTGTTCTTCAACTTCTTTTTGATGGGCCGCCTCTTTTTCTCTTTCTTCCCTCTCAAGAATCTGATGTTCCTTAATAATATCATCAATATTCTGAAATCCTGCTACTGCTTTTGTGCCATCCTTATCTGCCTTGCTGAAGCTATATTGAAAATGACGAATCTCTCCATTTACAAGGCTGCGGTAATTTCCGACCAACTCATCCGTCGTCTCGAACATCTTTTTTATGTTTTCTACCGTAATGGTATTGCGGAGCTTTTCTCTGTCTTCCGGATAAACAATGGTATTTATCCAATTTTCGATAACCGTTTCTAACTGGAACTCCCGACACTCCTCCTTTGCCGGAACATCAACATAGTCTGCATCCAGCTTCAGAATTCTCGCCGTCTTATTTTCCAGATTTATCCAATAGACATTTTCAAAATGTCGGGCAAGCGTATCAAAAATCATCTGCTGCTCTTTGCGCAATTCAGACAGCCCAGGGTTCAGGGATTTATTTTTCTCGGTTGGTAGATTGTTCAGCATATGTTTTCCTTTGTAAACAAACTCAATTTCTCCTTGTAAAATACGTACAAAAAGATGCATTCATTTTATCACTTTTTATTTGACAATTCAATTGAGTTTTCAAGGTTCCGGTGCCCTTGTAATTTGCATAGAAATTTTTACCGGCCTCATCTTGACAACTGACCCGTTATGATTCCTTCTTATACCTGCGGCCGGAACAGCTCACCATCTATCTTGATTATCTCATGGATAGGAATCAAGGTGTCATCCATCAGAATGAGCCTGCGCTCATACGGATCCATTTTCTTCACGCTGCCCTTCACGGTGACATATTCACCGCCGTCCTTCCTGGCATCCGGCAGAAAGTAGGTAATGCTGATCTTCGGATGTTCCTGTAAATGCTCGGATAGCTTCTGTATCCGTTCATCGAGATGCTGCGCTTCATACTCGTCCAGCTCGATCCGCTGATCGGTTAGTCTGGCCGTTTCCTCCACCGCTGCATCGTAGCCCGTCAATGCTGCAAAGGGCGAAAACTGTGCTGCCCGCTCCAACATGGACATCTGCGGATGCTTCTTCGAGACATGGTGCGGCAGATCCATGATATCCTCATATTCGTTCATGCCTTATGTCCTCCGATCTGTCCATTTCTGCTTCTTGCCGTTGCCCCTTCCCGAAAATTCATTCCCTTCAGGATGGCATTCTTTCCGAAGCGTTTCTTGATATTCAGCTCTGCCTCCTGAAGCCTACGCTCCCGTTCAAGCTTTACCTTCTCTGCCTTTTTCTTTTCTTCCAATGCTGCATAGTCTGTGAAAAGATCTAGCTGCTCATAGGTGTCCTCTTTGTTCGGAACCGACGCTTCATTTACTACATGATTGGCAGTGATATTCATCCTCCGGATCAGCAAATTTTTATCGACGATGCGATCATACAGCGCCGAGGCCGCCTCCATGATTTTCTGTGTGGAGGATGAAAAGCCGTCGAGATTTTCTGTGCCGTGGGCAGATTTTGGAACCTGCCTTCCATAGCGGTCTGTGACAACCAAGCCGCGATATTTTTTCCTGCGTTCCTGATCTGTCAAATTCTCGATGTCGTAGCCGACCGTGATTACGATCTGTTCTGTCACCAACCGTTTTTCCACCAGCTCAAGGGAAAGGGCATCTGCCATTTCCCGCATCACAATCTTTGCTTTTTCCGCATCATAAGGACACTGCAGCACCTGCCCGGAGCTTAGGCTGTTGTTCTCCGGCCGGTAGGCCTTGACTGCCTCCACCGTGCAGGGTTCCCAACCCCATGCATGGTCGATCAAAAGCTCTGCATTGACGCCAAACAGCCGGTAAAGCAGGTCTTCGTTTTGCTCGGAACATCTCGCCACATCGCCCATGGTATACATTCCATATTTTTCCAGTTTCTTCGCATAGCCACGTCCGACTCTCCAGAAATCCGTAATCGGACGGTGTGCCCAGAATTCTTTCCGATAAGTCATCTCATCCAATTCCGCTATCCGGACACCATTCTCGTCTGCCGGGATATGCTTTGCCATGACATCCATAGCCACCTTGCAGAGATAGAGATTGGTGCCGATGC
>CAVFGF010000125.1:0-3249 GCA_963621925.1 Alistipes onderdonkii
TCTACACTTCGTTTCGGTCCGAGCTGAACAGACATCCACCGGATGTCTAGCTCCGTATGAAAATGATTCAGCAATGCAAAATCCCATCGGCGAAGCCGATTTTCATGGATTTTGCATCGTAACTGTTGCGAAGCATCCGTGAGGAGTTGCCAGTGGCAAGTCCTTAGGTGAAGGTACTGAACAGTTACTAGTTTTCGTTTATTTCAGCTGCTCGGCTGCTACTTCGGCTGCCTTTGCGATGGCTGCATCGATACCTTCGGCATTCTTGCCGCCGGCCTGCGCCATGCCCGGACGTCCGCCGCCGCCTCCGCCTACGAGACCTGCAATCGCCTTAATCAAGTTGCCTGCATGAGCACCCTTCTTCTGGGCACCCTCTGTCGCAGTCGCCATCAGGCTAACCTTGCCGTCATTTGCACTGGCCAGCACAACGATGCCTTCGCCAAGCTTTTCCTTCAGCTGATCGCCCAAGTCACGGAGACCGTTCATGTCGACACCCTCCAGCTTCGCAGCCAGAACCTTGACACCGGCTATTTCCTTGACCTGATCCATGACATCGCCCAGCGCATCCTTCGCTGCCTTACTCTTCAGCGCTTCGTTTTCGCTGTGCAGCTCTTTGATCTCAGCCAGCAAATGCTCGATCTTCTCGTTCAGGCCTGTCGGAGTAGTCTTGGCCGTTTTCGCTGCCTCGTGGAGCTGTGCTTCTACATTCTTATAATAAGCAAATACGCCGTCGCCGGTCAGGGCCTCGATACGACGCACGCCTGCTGCGATGCCTGCCTCGGATACGATCTTGAAAACCATGATCTGAGAGGTGTTGGATACGTGGGTTCCGCCGCAAAGCTCTTTGGAGAAGTCGCCCATGGATACCACGCGGACTTTCTCTTCGTATTTTTCTCCGAACAAAGCCATGGCTCCGGTCTTCTTTGCCTCTTCGATGTCCATGATATCGGTGACTACCGGAAGAGCTGCCTGAATCTCCTGATTTACCAATGCTTCTACCTTGTCGATCTCCTCCTGGGTCATGGCCTCAAAATGGGAGAAGTCGAAACGGAGACGATCCGGGGTTACCAGGGAGCCTTTCTGCTCTACGTGGCTGCCGAGTACAGTTTTCAGGGCTTTCTGGAGCAGGTGGGTTGCACTATGATTCTTGCAGGTATCTGCATGCTTCTTGCCTGCTACTTCCAGGGTTACTTTGTCGGATACCTTGAACATACCCTTTGTTACGCGTCCGACGTGGCCGATCTTGCCGCCGCGGAGCTTGATGGTATCCTGTACCTCAAACTCTCCGTTTTCAGAACGAATCACACCGGTATCGCCCTGCTGCCCACCCATGGTAGCGTAGAACGGAGTCTCACTTACAAAGATCGTTCCGCTCTGGCCGTCGGTCAGTGCCTCTGTCAACTCACTTTCTGTGGTCAGTACACTAATCTCGGACTCTGCAGTCAGGCTGTCGTAGCCTACAAATGCAGAGGTGACCTTCGGATCGATCTGGTCGTATACGGTAGCATCTGCACCCATGTAGTTCGTCACGGCGCGAGCCTCTCTTGCCTTTATACGCTGCTCCTCCATGGCTTCCTTGAAGCCTTCCTCGTCTACGGACAGGCCCTTCTCCTCCAGAATTTCTTTGGTCAGGTCTACAGGGAAACCGTAGGTATCGTAAAGCTTGAAGGTGTTCTCGCCGGAGAGTACCTTCTCACCCTTTGCTTCCATCTCGGCTTCCATGTCTGCCAGGATGCTCAAGCCCTGGTCGATGGTCTTGTTGAATTTTTCCTCTTCCTGATCCAGCACCTTGAAGATGAACTCGCGCTTCTCGTCCAGCTCTGGATAGCCGTCCTTGGAGCCCTCGATAACCGTCTCACTAAGCTTTGCCAGGAACTTGCCCTCGATGCCAAGGAGACGTCCGTGACGTGCCGCGCGGCGAATCAGACGGCGGAGTACATAGCCGCGGCCCTCGTTGGTCGGCATGATGCCGTCGGAAATCATGAAGGTAGCGGAACGGATATGATCGGTGATCAGACGGATGGATACGTCCTTCTGATCATCTGTCTTGTATTCGGTATGAGCCAGCTCACAGACTTTGTCGCGGAGCGCTCTTACGGTATCTACATCGAAGATGGAGTCCACGTCCTGTACCACGCTGGCCAGACGCTCCAGACCCATACCGGTATCGATGTTTTTCTGCTTCAGCTCGGTGTAATTGTTGTGGCCGTCATTGTCGAACTGAGTAAATACGTTGTTCCAGATCTCCATGTAGCGGTCGCAGTCACAGCCCACCGTACAGCCCGGCTTGCCGCAGCCATACTTTTCGCCTCTGTCATAATATACCTCGGAACAGGGACCGCAGGGACCTGCGCCGTGCTCCCAGAAGTTGTCCTCTTTTCCAAAACGGAAGATGCGGTCTGCCGGGATGCCAATCTCTTTGTTCCAGATATCAAAGGCCTCGTCATCCTCCAGATATACGGACGGATACAGACGCTCCTTGTCGAGTCCCACGACTTCTGTAAGAAATTCCCAGGTCCAGTGGATCGCTTCATCTTTAAAATAATCTCCAAAGGAGAAGTTGCCCAACATCTCAAAGAAGGTGCCGTGGCGGGCAGTCTTTCCTACATTTTCGATATCGCCTGTACGGATACATTTCTGACAGGTAGTCACTCTGCGGCGGGGCGGAATCTCTGCACCTGTGAAATACGGCTTCAACGGAGCCATACCGGAATTAATCAAAAGAAGACTGTTATCATTGTGAGGTACAAGAGAAAAACTCTTCATTGCGAGATGTCCCTTGCTCTCAAAGAACTCCAAGAACATTCTTCGAAGTTCATTTACACCATACTGTTTCATATGTTCCCTCCTAAGCCTACCATTTTCGATAGGCTGTACTCAATCTTTTCCATTATAGAATCCGCCGGGCTGTTTGTCAATTACCACTGTTTCATTTCCCGGATGAGCTCGCTCTCGTAGTCTCCCAGAACCTCCTGCTGGCGGCCGCCGTGATAGAGATTCGTCTCCGCACCGCGCTCTCCGTCTTCCTCAAATTCCCAGATATGATAGGGAACACCACGGTAGGAAAAATCGATACTGCCAAGCCCCTCCTCCTCGTGATATTCGTAGTTCCACCCTTTTTCCTCTAAAAACGCGCGGATGTCGGGAAGATATTGTTTTTCCTGCATCATCTGTTTCTCCTTCTTCAGACATTCAAAGCTTCCTCAGCCGAATAAATATGGCATCCACTCCGTCCGTGTTCTTTCACAT
>CAVFGF010000126.1:0-2976 GCA_963621925.1 Alistipes onderdonkii
CTGCTTCGCAGCGCAAATCCGGCGAGGGAAACGCTTTAATCAGCGTTTCCCTAAATTTTCTGTAACTGTTCAGAGCCAACCTCCAAAATGATTCGCATTTCACGTCAGATTTATGAAATTTTGCTTGGCTCTGAACAGTTACAAATATCTGTGATCGCTCAAATACCCCGCCGTCAGCGGCGGGGTATTTGAAATCGTTCATTCGCATGCCTTATTTATGCTGCTCGCATGTCTGGTTTCCTACGGTGCAGGATGTCTTACATGCTGACTGGCAGGATGTCTGGCACTCTCCGCAGCCGCCTTTTTTCATGGTGTTCTGCAGAATCTGAGTATTCAATGTCTGAATGTGCTTCATCTTTGTTTCCCTCCTGTCTTACAATCTTCCAGGGCTTATCGATAGAATGCCCTGCAGTTAATAATCAGTATAGCATAGATGCCCGAATTTTAAAAGAGTTTTTTTGCATCACATATCCCAGCAAGGCCAGAAAGGCAAGGAGGGATATACAGCGGCCGGCCAGGATATACCAGGGCTCCCGGTAGGTAACGCTGACCCTTCCGCTCTCTGCCTCCGGCAGATAGACCCGCAGCACGCCGCCGTCGCCGACACCTGTCTGCAGGGCCGTTCCGTCGGAAAGCTCTGCCCGGTAATCCGGATACCAGGTCAGGGAAAGATCCACGTAACCCTCCTCACCGGCTGCCTTCTGATAGGTAAAGCCGGCTGAGGGCTTCCCGGTTCTCGTACAGTCCGAAAGCGTCACCCCCTCGGACACCGCAAAGGTATCCTCCCGGTTCCAAATCCGGAAGCTGTTGGCATGCTCCACATTCAGGAAGTACATCACATCCACCTGGGCCTGCTCCCGCTGGTATTGATTCTGATAGGTATACCTGGGAGCGGCCTCCTCGCAGTAGCGGTTGACATAAATCAGGCTGCACAGGAGACTGAGAATTCCGGCTCCCAGACAGAGAAGCCTTCGAACCCTTCCCTCCTCTCCCAGACGCCACAGCGCCTCCGTCGTCACCGGACACAGGAGAGCCGTCGAGAAGGCCAGACAGCGCCAGGGAAGCTGCAGGGTCGTCACGGCCTTGGTCAGCAAGCCGATGCCCTGGATCTTATCCCATGGGAAATAATTGGTGGAGGCATAGATTCCGAAAATCGCCAGCAAAAGAGCTGTCCCGCAGGTACGAAGCGTCCGATCCTCTCTTCGCTTTTCTCCCGCCATCATCCAGACATAGAGAAAGGCTGCGATGCCAAATATCAGACAGATGCCTACCGTACAGGGCATCTCCCCGCTGTTTTCCAGGCCTGCATACATCCGCTCCGTCGGATTTTGCAGCAAAAGATCAAAGAGCTTCGGCAGCGTCGTCGTCCACCAGCTGAGGGTACTCTCAACAAAAAAGACCCGGAACGGATAGGCCGCATGCTGCAGAATCGGAAGAATCACTCCGATATTCAGTAGGAGCGTGCTGACACCGGCCAGAAGCAAGCTTATGATTCTGCCCTTTTCCTTTAACCTTCGGAGATAACAAAGGCCAAAGAGCGCCCCGAAGGCCACGGCCAGCTCCGTCGAGAGAATATGGCACTGCATGATTCCGGTAAAACCTAGGGCTATCAGGTACCATTTTTTCTCATCGCCCAGAAAGAGCTCGTAAAGTCCCCACATCACCAGGGGGATAAAGATCATCGCCATGCTCTCTCCCAAGGCCGCCCTGGTATAGAGGTCAATCAGGCGATAGATGGAAAGGGTATAGAAAAATGCCGCCAACAGCCCCTTTTCCCGGGAACGAAACAGACCGGAAAAGGAACGGTAGCTCACATAGGCTGTCGCAAGATGGACGAAAAAGATCAGCAGGCGATAGCAGCTGATCAGCGACATTCCCAGGCAGCCGAGGAAGGCCGGAATATACAGGAAAAGCTCCGGGTAAAAGATCGAGGATCCGTAACCATAGCCATGGAGAAAGGTGCTGTGGAGCTTGACCGGGAATTGTCCGCTTTTCAGAGCCTCCTGGATTCCCTGAATACGGTTGAACTGGTAATAGAGGTCATTGCCGTCCAGGATATAGGGGAAGCAAACGGGTAAGGAGACCACCAGCACTGCCGCGCCCAGGATAAAAATCGCCTTCTTCGTCTCCCGATCCGGCTCTCCTTTTTTGATTCGCCAGACAAGGATCAGCAAGGAGGTAAGGAGGACAAGCCCCATCAGGATGAAAGGATCCTGATATATCCGCTCGGTGCTCGTCAGATAAAGGCTCGTGACATGAAAGTCTCCCGTTCCCTCATACCAGATCCGAAAGCTAATATCCTCCAAGGACTCGGTTACTTCAAAGGTCAGCTCGGTCAGGCCTCCATCCGCAGCGATGGCGCCCTCCGTCAGCAGTTTTCCCTCGGTATTGTCTGTATTCAAGGATCTGGGGCTATAGATCTCCAGGCGGTTTTCGCTTCCCTCTGACCAGGTCACTGCCTGGATCCGGTAGGTTCCCTTTTGCAGGGTCACGCATTCCGCTGCGGCCACAGTTCCCTGATATCCGCTCTCGGCCTGCAGGGTCTGGTCCTCCTCCTCGGTCAGCTGCACCGAGGACGCCGCCGCATCCGGGATCTCCAGCTCCGACGCCGTGAATTCCCGCTCATAATAGGTCTGCATCGGCGCTGCGGCAATTAACGCAAGCAGGATCAAGGTCGCCGCCAGCTGGCCCTTGTATTTTCTCCACAAAGTTTTCATTCTCTTTCCCTCGACATTATTTCATTGCATCCTAAAACTTCCCTGCCTGCGGTGATGGAAGGAAGCCGCCCGGTGGCAGGGTAACCAGCGTTCCATGGCGCGGATATTCACTGGAATTGCGTAAATTTGTTAGGTACCGCTCACGGTCTCTGAGTTTCTGTACATTCGCCAGATGCACACTTCCGCGCAGGTGTCCGCTGATTCCGCACACTCTAGGATTCCTTAGCCTAGTGGGAGTAAATGCCGGCTCAAACGAAGT
>CAVFGF010000127.1:0-2921 GCA_963621925.1 Alistipes onderdonkii
CTTCCCATGATTATATAAATAATGGCTTTCGGTTCCCTCCAGATAGAAGGTCTCACGAGCCTTTATTTTGTATTTTTTGCTGCCGCAGACCAGGGTCACGCTTCCCTTCAGCACATAGCCGAATTCCTCGCCGTCGTAGGCCTGCATTTCCTGACTTTTCTTTCCCGGATGAAGCGTCAGAAGAATGGGCTCCATTGCATTCTTCTGGGCATTGGGTATCACCCACTCGATCTGATAATCCGACTGCTCATCCACGAAGAATTCCTCTGTGGAAAAGACGATCTGCTTTTCCGGCTCTTCATGAAAGAATTCGGACAGATTGGTTCCTAGGGCCTCCAGAATATCCTCCAGGGTAGCGATACTCGGCGCGGTCAGATTCCGTTCCACCTGGGACAGAAAGCCCTTCGTCAGCTCGCTGCGGGAGGCCAGATCCTCCAAGGTCAGATCCTTTTGTAATCGCAGTTCTTTTAATTTCTTGCCGATATCCACGGCGCACCTCCCGTTTTCTAATGCTAAACTTTTTATTTAAAATTGCAAAATCTTTTTACATTATACATGGCCTTTGAAAAATTTCAATAGTTTTAAACAATTTTTTTAGTAATATCGAATTTCCTTAAATTTTACTGTGACTGTTTTCTACCGAAAAAAAGCGCCTCCGGCTTTTCTAAAAGTCGGAGGCGCTTTTTACTTGTATCTGTTCGCTTTGAAATTAGGGGAACGCTAATTAAATCAGCATTTCCCTAGTGGTGAAAGAGGCGAATTCCTGTAAATGCCATCACCATATCGTATTTGTCGCAGGTCTCGATGACCAGATCGTCTCGAACGGATCCGCCTGGCTCAGCGATATATTTCACACCGCTCTTCTTGGCCCGCTCGATATTGTCACTGAAGGGGAAGAAGGCGTCGCTGCCCACGGTCACGTCTGTCATCTGTGCCAGCCATGCTTTTTTCTCTTCTTCGGTGAAGACTTCCGGTTTTACCTTGAAGACACGCTCCCAGGCGCCGTCTGCCAGCACGTCCATATACTCACTGCCGATGTAGACGTCGATGGCGTTATCACGGTCTGCGCGCCCGATGCCGTCGACGAACTGAAGACCCAGCACCTTCGGACTCTGACGCAGATACCAGTTGTCGGCCTTCTGACCTGCCAGGCGGGTGCAATGTACACGGGACTGCTGGCCTGCACCGACACCGATGGCCTGTCCGTCTTTTACGAAGCAGACGGAGTTGGACTGGGTGTATTTCAGCGTGATCAGGGCGATCTTCATGTCGCGCTTGGCGTTCTCGGGAAGCTCTTTATTTTTCGTTACGATATTGGAAATGAGTTCATCGTTGATGGGGAGCTCCTGACGACCCTGTTCGAAGGTTACGCCGTAGACTTCCTTGTGCTCCAGGGGAGCGGGCTTGTAGTCGGTATCAATCTGAATCACAACATAATTACCCTTTTTCTTCTGTTTCAGAATCTCCAGCGCCTCGTCCGTGAAGCCCGGAGCGATGACGCCGTCGGATACCTCCCGCTTGATGATGGAGGCGGTGTCCTTGTCGCAGACGTCGGACAGGGCGATGAAATCGCCGAAGGAGGACATCCGATCCGCGCCTCTGGCTCTGGCATAAGCGCAGGCAAGCGGGGACAGCTCACCCATGTCGTCTACCCAGTAGATTTTCTTCAGGGTATCATCAAGGGGAAGACCTACCGCGGCTCCTGCCGGGGAGACATGCTTAAAGGAGGTGGCTGCCGGAAGTCCGGTGGCTGCTTTCAGCTCTTTAACCAGCTGCCAGCCGTTAAAGGCGTCCAGGAAATTGATATAACCGGGACGGCCGGAAAGAACGGTGATAGGCAAATCGGAGCCGTCTGCCACATAGATGCGGGACGGTTTCTGGTTCGGGTTGCAGCCGTATTTCAGTTCCAGTTCTTTCATTTCCTTAGTCCTCCTCGTTTTTATTCTTGATGACGGTTTCGTATTTGCCGGTGGCAATGTCGATATAGCGTACGAACAGGGATACCTTATTGTCCGGATTCAGATTGTTCCAGAGCATATTCGTAAGCTTCTCCATATCATCCGGGATCGCCACAAGCTTCGGTTCGCCCTCGAAGCTGGGGAGCGGGTTGCCGTCGTGCATGTAGGTATGGATGAAATGGCCCTCGCCTGCCGCGCAGTTTTCATAGGAGAAGGTGTAGCGGTTGCAGCATGAAGGGTCGCCGTTGTTGCTCTTTAAGATAGACAGGGAGTAGCTGTAGGTTCCGTTCTCGAACTCCATGAGCCCGGAGATCCGCGGGGTATAGTTGGGCGCGTCCGGCTCGAATTCACGGGAGCGTAAAGACTGCTCGAAGGTCAGACCCTTTTCCATTCCCTCGTAAATGGTGTCGGTCTGGTCGCCGTTGGTGACGATGGTTTTATCTTCCAGTACACGAACCGGAGCGTAGATAATCAGGCTCGGATCCGTCAGCTTGGAAGGATCAAAAGCCTGGGTGCGGATTCCTTCACCCTCTTCCACGAAGATGCGGTTACGGCTGTTTTCACTTCTTCCCATGATAAAGTAGGCTGCCACGGCCTTGGTTCCGTCCTCGGAACGGCCAAGGATAATGCCTCTGCCTGGGTAAGAGTTTTCCTGAAGCTCCTGTGCCAACGAAATCATTTCCATTTTTTTCCTCCTGCGTAAATGCGTTTTAAGAAGCCTGAGTGGAACCCCGTCCGGGCAAGCCGGACTGATTGAAAAAAAACCGATCCATCCCAAGCATCATCTGCCCAGACGGTCGGCTCTCGAACCCTTATACTCCCTGTGGTAAACTCCACTTCCGTCAGTCGTATAAGTTGGTTTTAACATAGCATTTTTTTCCGGAGGTTGTCAACCCCCGGAATTCATTTTTAGGGAAACGCTGATTAAAGCGTTTCCCTCGCCGGATTTGCGCTGCGAAGCAG
>CAVFGF010000128.1:0-2807 GCA_963621925.1 Alistipes onderdonkii
AAACGAAGTGTAGACCCTCAGCAGCAAGTGCTTCGGGCTGGTTCTGAATAGTTACCGAGCAGATTCAATTTTGCAGTGTATACAAAGAAAATTGCAAACAAATAACGGCTAGCACGGAAAAGGGCTGTGCTATGATAAAAACAAGTAAGAGGTAGGTAAAATGAATATTAAGTGGATTGTGACAGATATGGACGGCACCCTGCTGAATGGCAGGGATGAGATTTCCGAAATGACAAAAAAAGCGTTGATGGCCTGCCAGGAGAAGGGCATCCGGTTGATTCTGGCCAGCGGCCGGAGTTATGTACGGCAGATGCCATATGCGGAAGAATTAAAATTGAAGAAATACGGCGGCTGCCTGATCGAAAACAACGGCTTAACCTATAACGACCTGACAGAGGGAGGCCGCCATAAGCAAACGAGCCTCGGTTCGGAGGATATAGAGCTCCTCTTTCCGTTTCTTCAAAAATGGGAGGTAGAGATTCAAAGCTATGAGGATGATGCCATCCATTACTGGATCCCGGACTGGATGCGTCCCTTCAAGGAGCGGGAGCGAATAGAAAAACACTATTCCCCGGAACACCCGATGGTGGCGGGTGCATGGTCCTGGGTGACAGAGAATATCAATGGCTACCCGCGCCTGCTTGAGATTCATACCATGGAGGAGCTGCCGGATAAACTGAATAAAATCAATGCCACAGACAATCCGGAGCGAATCAATGAGCTTCATGAGGCTTTGACCGGACAGTACGGAGACCGCTATGAAATTGTGCGGACCGGCCCGCGGCTCATTGAGATTGCACCGAAGGGGATCACAAAAGGAAAAACCCTGAAAAAGCTGATGGACATGGCCGGGATTCGGCCGGAGGAGGTCATTGCCTTCGGCGATGGCGAGAATGATGTCGATATGTTCCGAACCGTGAGCTACGGCATCGCGATGGGAAATGCGGAGGATTATGTAAAGGTTCACGCCTTTGATGTAACGGAAAGTAATGAGGAAGACGGCATAGCCGCTGCTCTTGAAAAATACGGCATCATTTAACCGACAGAAAGGTGGCGCAGCAGATGAGAGACATTCCAAAACCGAGACAGATTGAGATTTTCAGACAGCTGATGATAGCTACGGCACCGCTTGATATAGAGACATTAAAAAAGAAACTTCAGAAAAGCGAACGAACCATTCGCTATGATATCCAGGATTTAAAACGAATCTGTCAGGAATACGGGATAGAGCTGGGCTACCTGACGAAGAGAGGATATTACATTCCGGCTTCTCAAAAGGTAGAAGGCTCCACTCTGCTGCTGCAGTGGGAAAGCGGAAATAAAAACAGCTTTTTGGATGAGGATGAAGAAGAACGGTTCACAAGCCTGTTTTTCTATCTCCTGATACAAAAAGGTTATGTGACAGCGGAGAAGCTGGCAGACGTCTATCTGGCCTCCAAGTCTACGTTGAACAGGGGACTCGGCCACCTCGAGGAGTACTTTGGCGGAAACTTTCGGCTGAAGATTCAGAAGGCTCAGGGATATCGCCTGGAGGGAGATGAACTCGAGATTCGCAAGCAGGCCGTGAAAATACTGGCTGGGCGCTTTATGGGAAATTATACCGTAGATGACTGGTATCTCTTGCTGCCGGAAGAATTGAAGGACCGGATTACGAGCCAGCATATTCGGGACATGGGCTGGAAGATTCAGCAGATGAACGGCAAGTATAATGTATGGATTTCCAATACGGCTTATCTGAATCTTTTGAGCTACTGCATCGTCCGAAGAGTTCGGGCAGCGATTCTGAAGGAAACCAGGGATGAGACCATCACGGAGGAGGGCTATGCCGCAGAATTGTTGGCAAAGCTTACCGAGGAGGATGGGCGCGGCTACAACCGGCAGGAGCTGGAATGGCTGTCGCAGATTCTTTACGATTACAGCATTTGCACTAAGGGATACTCCTCTATCATCGATAAGGAAACCGGCAACACCCGCATCGAGGATGTGAAGAAGCTGCTGGCTATCGTGAAAGAGCTGCTTGCGTAAGCTTATACTATGAGGTTCGAAAGAACAGGAAAGGCATCGCCGTCTTTGACGGCGGTGCCTTTCCTGTTGTCCATATTATAATTTATGCATGTAATTTTCTAACTGGTGAAAAATACCAACCATATTTACCGCATCTGTACTTACATCAAAAATGATAATGTAATTCATCTGTGGAACAATTGCTTCACGATACCCTTTCTTGGCAAGATATGAATCTTTACATTCGGGAAACTGAAAAGGATTAATCTCGAGCCTCTCATAGATAGCATCAATACAATCTAACAGATGCTTTGCTGCTTGTTCATTTTTTAAACAATAAATCAAATGCTCTACAAGATGGTCGAGCAAGTCATTGGCATACTCTGTAATGTTCAGCTTATAAACCATACTTTGTCCTTACTTCTCTAAGTGCTGTTCTAGCATTTTTTACCTGTCCTGCCTCTATTTGCTTTTCGGATATCTCAATATCCCTGTACAGGGATATCTGCCTCATAGTTGATTCATAAATCTCCATGCTCATAATTACCATATCACCATAGCCGTTTTTGGTGACATAAATTGGTTCCGTTGTCTTGTGGCACAGATCAGATATCTCTGAAGTATTCTTCAAGTCTTTGATGGGAATGATTTGCGGCATAATACGCACCTCCTTAATTATGGCCTAATTATACCACAATTATTCCTCCTATCAAGTGTTTTTGCTTAGCTTCTTCGAATGATTGTAACTACAAAATCCCATCGGCGAAGCCGATTTTCATGGATTTTGCATCGTAACTGTGAAG
>CAVFGF010000129.1:0-2066 GCA_963621925.1 Alistipes onderdonkii
GAGGTCGGAATCGGGGGTGACGGACTGTTCCTTCGTAAGCCTCGCTCCGCCCTTATGCACGACAGCCTGGGGTCTGGCCACCTCCGCCTTTCGCTCTCGGATCGCCTCCCGCTCTTCATCGGAAAGATTGTCGGAAAATTGCTTTCCTTCCTTATAGCTCGAAAGCATCTCGCTCCAGGAGGTGACATCGTCCTTCATCAGGCGGGAAGCCTCCTCCTTTTCACCGAGAACCGTCCCGTCAAGGCGAATCCGGTTTTGCTCGGCATAGACCTGCAGTCGGTAGCGCAGAGCCTCCATCAGCGGCCGGTAGCCCTCGATCTCCTGACGCTCCAGCTCCTCCATTTCCTCGGAACCGGCGAGAAATTCAAAATCCTTCACAAGCCGCAGATAATCTGCAAAATGCTCCCGGATCATGGGGCTGGAAAAGGAATTTCCTTGAAGCTCGGTCAGGGACTGACGCAGGTTGGAAAGGGCTCTCTCGAAAAATTCCTGTCGTTTTTCTTCCGGAACCGCATATTCATTTTGAATGCTTTTCACCGTATCATAGACAGAAAGGGTATCGGCCGTCGCCTTTGCCGTCAGCATCCTTGCCTTGTCAATTCTTGCATTGTGGGCTTTTCTGGCTTCCTTGTTCGGCTTCATGCGCTCACGCTTACGATGTCCGAGCTTCGCGGTATCCTGAAGATCTGCCACCTGCTGTGTATACAAGGTTTGAATGGCAGCCTTTTCTTCTTCTGCTTCCTGAAGATCTTCGAGCTCTTCTTCCTTTTCTGCCAGAACGAAGGAATCGTCCATGAGCTCAAAGCCGAGGCTGTCTTTCTCCGTCTGCTGCGTAGTCTTGGATGCAAAGGAATGATCCATGACCTCAAAATCAAAGGTATTCTCGACTTTTTCCTGAAGAGGTTTTTTTACATCTTCCCAATCATTAAAGCACATTTTCTTTCTCCTTTTTGATCTACTCGGCGATCAGGAGCCGAGGCAGCGGTATAAAGGAACCGTGGTGAATGGTGACAGACTCGATATCGGAGCCCGTAAGATGCGAGAAGAGCTTGACAGCGCGCTCATTGGACAGGAGCATCTCGATACGGGTATCCGGAGGATAGTTTTCGGACAGTTCATGAACTGCGACAGAAAGCAGCGGAAGCACCCTGGCTACGGCGGAGCTTCGAAATTGAATATAATCGAGGGTCAGGCTATTCTCCGACTGTCCAAAGAGCAGGATACCGTCGACTTGGCTTTCATTCAGCAGGATATAGCTGGCGGGCTTTGGTGTGGCATAAGGCTCCATGGACTCCTGCAGATTTTTCTCCATCCACTTATTGCAAAGCAGTCGCTCCTTCTTGTTTAGCTCGTGGAGCCTCGCAAAGGAGCCGACTTTTTTTGGTAGCTTTGGATCCTCGAGACGCTTCTGTACGGTCGAAAGCTGCGTCACCCCGAGAGGCATCGTCATCGTCTCCATCCGGAAGCCGCAATGGGTCAGGAATGGCTCCAGCATGACAAGCTCCGCCTCATCGTTGTAGGTTATCGTAAGAAGCTTGCTTTTTTCTTTCTGCATCCGGGCGGAGAGATGGGCGACCAGCTCACTTGCGATCCCCAGTCTTCGATATTCCGGAAAGACATAGATACTTTGAAGGGTCCAGCCTGCTTCATTTTCCTCCCAGCAGATGGCGCCTGCCGCTTCATCCAGAAAACGGGCGCCTGCCGCGTGGTAATTTTTCTTTCCCTGCATCAGGCTCACAAAGAGCTCTTCCGGGATGGCTCCCGCCCAGGTAGGCAGCAGCTCCTGCTTTAATTCTTGAATTTCCATAGTTTTGCTCCCTCTTTGTTATCATGTTAAGGTACGTGGGGAAATTTGTCAATGAAAGTGGAGAAAGGTCAAGAAATCTTTAAGGAAATGCTGATTTCAATCAGCGTTTCCTTAACAAAAGGACATCTCGAAGGAAAAACGGTCGCCTCGCGCGCGTACCACGAAAAACTCTACCGGGCCGGATTCGGCGACGGCGAAGAGCTCGCTTTGCTTCAGGATCGGCATCTGGACGGGAATGTCGAGATAGTCGATATCCTCC